>CALARU010000001.1 GCA_937888715.1 uncultured Planctomycetaceae bacterium
CATCTTTAGGGTCACCACCTTTAGAATCTTTACCTTTACCGTCTTTAGGGTCGCCATCTTTGGAGTCTTTGCCCTTACCGTCTTTAGGGTCGCCATCTTTGGAGTCTTTACCTTTACCGTCTTTAGGATCGCCGTCTTTGCCATCCTTGGAATCCTTACCATCTTTCGAGTCTTTACCATCCTTACCTTTACCGTCTTTAGAATCTTTGCTGTCTTTGGGGTCGCCTGCTTTTTTGGGATCGACAAGGTCTTTGGTTTCCTTGGTGACTTTGTTTTGAGCTTTTGCGATGTCTGTTTTTCCTAGTTTGCCCAACTCGGTGTTAGCTTGAACGCGCTCTTGTTTCTCAATCACTTCTTTTAATTTTTCGAGAAGCTTTTGCACTTCCTCGCGTTCTTTGCGTAGTGCGGATTCGCGATCATCCTTAAGCAGCACATCGATAAGCTTGCGTAAGTCATCGCGGATTTCCTGATTTTGTGTGAGCACGCCTTGCAGGGTATCGATGTTCTTGAAAGCGTTGGAGGTTTTAAGAGCAAGAATCAGTGTGGTGAACTTGACTTCAATCCCTTGTTCAGAAGCTGACTTTAAAGCATTCTTTAATGCCTGGGCTTTATCGCGATCTTCTGCTTTGGGGCTGTTCTCAAGCCTCTGGGCCAGCCTTAATAAATCGGTGGTGAAATCCTTGAATTGTTGCTTAAGACGTTCTTGGCTACCGGTCACATCCGCTTGTATGGCTTTATTATCTTCCTTGGCTGGTTTTGCGTCTTGGGCTTGTACGATTGCAAAAGCCAATCCAAGAAAAAGTATTAAAGAACCAAGGCGGGTAATCATGAAACCACTCCCCTAGAAACAATTCTAAAGTTTGGAATTAGCTCAAATAGCGTATCTACACACATTATTGACGAGCGAGGCTAGATTTGCCAACAGGATTGTTAAGAAAGGGTTAAGTTTGCCCACCCTTACTGGCCAAATTATGAGAAAAAAGGGAAAACACCCCCTAAAAGGGCTCTCCTTGCGCTATTTTTGTCAATAACCAAGCCTTTTAGGGCACTTCGGGTATTAATTTGCCATCGTTCTTTTGAATCAGCAGCTTTAATATTTCTGGGTCGATGGGCATTTTGAAAGTTCGTACCGAGCCATCGCAATAAGCAGCGGAAAATTTGCCATCGATGCTCAACATTTTTGGCAAAGCCTTGGTTGGATCAAAAGCAAGGTCGTTGGGATTAGTCCAAACCACAGGCTCTTCCGCTTCCACGACCATGAGGGTATTGGAGAGCCCATCCATATTCGCAATGGCACCCATGGAAAAACCCTTGTTTAGTTCGAATGCAGCGCCCTTGCCATAGAAAAGGCGGTAATGTGTTTTATTATCGCCTGGCTTGTTCGCTTTGGGGTGGAAATAAACCTTGGGCATGTTCTTTGCAAGCTTTAAATTGTGTTCGCTATCCCAAGGCTCATCCAACTTAAATTGTTTGTAAAGTGCATCTTCTTCGATGTATTGAAGGATTGAAACGCGCCAGCTGAGCAAAGGTTTGCCAGTTTTCTTGTCGCAGATTGCTGCAGCGGGAAAAGCACCAAAAGTGGCCTCATAATTGGCCATGGCCAAGGCTATTTGCTTGAGATTATTCATGGATGATATTCGTTGGGAAGCTTCTCTTACCTTTTGCACCGCGGGCAGCATCATACCAATTGCGATTGCAGTAGTGGGAATCAAGGCATTGGAGGATATCTGGGGCGTGGTGTAATCTGCTTTCAAGGAAGTTCCAGCTAGGGTGATGGGTGGATTCTTCAAGAGGTTTTCTGCTTCGTTAATAATTGCCAAGCCAGCCAGAGCTGCTAAAAACTCGGGTAGGTCGGTCAAAGGGTTGGCGCCCACTTGGTCTTTGGGGAATACCCGTTTCTCCACTTCTTTTCGGGGTTCCTTTAACTCGGAGAGTCCCATTTTTGCAAACTCTTTCACAGTTTTCAACGCAGCCTTGGCTTGCTCTTCTTTTTCGTAGGTGATCGTGGTGGAAAGGCGGATGGTTTTTTCAACAGCTATTCCCGCCTCCATGTATTGCATGCCGTTCACAAGGGAATTGAAGGGAGGGGGTGCACTCGCAAAAACCTCTTTGGGTATAGGTTCGAAGTTGATTGCAGCGTTGATAAGCCCGGCAGCATTGCCCTTTAAAAATCGGGCAAAGTCGCCCTTGGCAGGCGCAGTATTTTTCCCCAAGGTAGGTAGCAGGGATGGGGCGCCCACTGCAATCAGCTTACCTTGATTCATCAAAATCAGGCCTATATCATCTTTCACCACCATGTTGATACCATCTTTTTTTATTGTTTCGCCATCAGGCATTGCTGATAGGAACAACGCTTTTTCTTCCACTGGCTTCTTAAGGGAAATAAGAAAGGCAAACTCAGGAGGGGATCCCGGATTTTTCGGAAACATCACAAACCCAGTGACTGTTTCAACCGTGGTTGGGTCTGGGACAAAACGCTTTTCTAATTCGATCAAAGCCTTGGGGCCAGCTTTATTCAAAAGCTCCCGCATGTCCTTCATGGATTCAGATTGCCAAAGCTTTGCCAAATCCATGTGCACCGCTAGAACTGCATTACCAGGCACCAACTTTAAATCTTCCGGTTGCTGCGCAACAACATTGCTAATGCAAATAAATGAAATGC
>CALARU010000002.1 GCA_937888715.1 uncultured Planctomycetaceae bacterium
TTTATTCTGTAATCTCTTACACCTTAAGTTAACGGCATTCAGACCTGACCCCTTTGATTTCTCCTCTTGCTGAGAAACGAGGAACTCTGGGTAAATGAAAACAAAACTTCACATTAAAACTTTAACATTGGCCTTAATAATCACCTAAGCCTTGCCGATTTAACTATTACAATTGGGATTACCCAAACTTTGCAAACAAAGCATGTAACCCATTCAGGATATTGAATACTTCAAGGACCTGATCTATATTTTTTTAAGGTTGATATTATGACACGACTCAGTTTTCTTTCAGGTTTGATGGTGATTACCGGTTTGGCTGGTACAGCTTTTGCCCAGTCCCCAACACCGCTTAATCTGGCACCATTAACGGCGCCGGCGCAGGCAGATGCCCGATTACCAATATCGATAGACGATGCTCCAGTGAGCAGGGGCTTGCTCGAGAGTGATCGAGCATTTCCTGGTTTTATTGGCCCAATCAGTAACCCAGTGCTATCCAAGGACCCCCGTTCCATAACCGATGTGCGCTTATTGTTTATTAACAATGTTATTCCCTCGGAAAATGAATTAGCTGGTGGTAATTTTCAGGTCTACGCTGCCCAGATCCATCTAGCCATTACCGAGAGGTTAACCCTTATCGCTGACAAAGATGGTATTGCTAACATTCACTCAGGAGCCCTTGGAAACAGTAGTGGTTTGTTAAACATGAGCTATGGCGCGAGATACTTGCTCGCCCGTGATGTGGAAAACCAGTTTTTATGGTCCGCTGGTTTTTTGGTGGAACCGAACATGGGTTACGCATCTGTATTCCAAAACCATGGCAGCGGGGTCATGACAACCTTTACCACTGTAGGCAAGGAGTTCGGTGGCTCATGGCATGTTCTGAATACCTTTGGTTACCAGTTTGGTTTTGAAGACAAATATAATAGCTCCTTTTTTTACAACAGTTTGCATGTGGATCGCCAGTTATTTGGTTGGCTCTACCCTCTTGCTGAAGTGAACTGGTTTGGTTACAACCATGGCGGCAATTGGGGACAACCCAACTCTCTTGGCGAAGGGGATGGCTTGCTTAACCTCGGTACCACCGGGATGGCTGGACACAATTTGGTTACCCTGGCTTTGGGTATGAAAGCGCGGCTTTCCACTAATGTAGAAACTGGCTTTGCTTGGGAATTTCCGCTTTCTAACCAAAAGGACTTAATGGATAACCGCCTGATTTGCGATTTCGTTGTACGCTATTAAGAACCAAGGATTTGTAAAAAGCGGCCTGAAATCCACAGCTAATAAAAGACCCATGGGAACGCAGTCCATGGGCTTTGAAGACAACCTTTCCCCATCCACCTCTTTGAAGTGGGTGGGTTTCTTTCTTTTACTTTAAACCATCGTGAGTGGATGCTTGCGGTTTTTCAAAGGCAATGAAACTACGCCACCCACTCTGAATGATTCATATACCGCCATGATCATTTCCAATGCACCCCTGCCATCGTAAGCACTACCAAGAGGCTGGCGATCCTTTTCAATTGCTTCGATAAGATCCTTAACGATCCAAGTATTGCCCATCCCCAAGCCGCCATCCTTGATGGGTTCAACTTTTCCCACGCCCTCGCTGGTGATTTCCTGCCATTGAACCTTACCCTTAATAGGCGACCAAGAAGGGTTATCGAGAAACCAGGCAGAGCCAAGGCCGCCGGTTGCTACATGAACCGCACCCTTGGAACCATAAATGTGTAACCCGAATCTACTACCTGAACCGAATTTGGCTTTGTGAGATCCGAAAGTAGCAAAGGCGCCATTTTCGAAAGCATAGCTTGCGTTGATGTTATCGCCAATGATGGGGCCCATGCCTTCGCCACCATCTTTGATATTTTCTTTGGTAGCGGGTTTATCTTCGAAACGGATCTTTGAATAACAAGAAATGGGATTACCCGAGAAGTAGCGCATGAGGTCGAAGATATGGGTACCAAGCACCATAAGATCGGTGCCACCGCCTCGGGTATCTTCCTTGCCTCTGCCATGCATTTCTAAAATATCGCCTAGAACTCCGTCAGCGATCATTTTTTTGATTTGCAGCATTCTAGGGCTGTAGCGGGTTTGGTGGGCGATTGCAAGTTTCACATGATGCCTTTCGCAGGCAGTAATCATTTCATCAGCTTCTTGGAGGGTTGTTGCCATGGGTTTTTCAAGAAAGATGCTGGCGCCATTTTCCGCACAAGCAATGACCATATCGCGATGTTGATCTAAAAATCGATCTGCAACGCTAACGATCTGGGGCTTTTCTTTTTCGAGCATCTGCTTGTAGTCTGCGTAGGCATTCTTGGCGCCTAGGCGTGTCTGGGCAGCTTTTCTGCCCGCTTCGTTTTCATCTGCAACTGCGACAATTTCGATGTTATCAATGGTTTTCCAAACGACATCCAAGCCATGGCCATAGGCGCCTTTGCCTGTTCTACCGATGACTGCGACCTTGTAATTTTTCGCCATGTTGACACCTTTTAAAAGGAAAGTTCAGGAGGGATCAAAGAGAATTCATCGTACTCTGATAAAAGTGGCACTTCCAAGGAATTTCAAAACATCCGCGGATACTTGGCGAGTTTTTCTCGGAAGATGAAAAATGTTCGTGCCATTGCTGTGAGTTCCGTTACGATATTGGTTTAAATATCATTGGTTCAACTTACCGTACTGTGGGGATAGAGTGGGCGCATTCAACAAGCATTTGCCAACAGATAACACCAGGCTAAGGGATTTATCCCCGCAACAAATTAAATCGGGGGCTGCAGCTTGGTTAGGCTGGATGTTCGATGGCCTCGACATGCATCTTTATACCTTGGTGGCAGCGAGCTTTGTTGCAGCGTTGCTTCACACCGAACAATCAGACCCCTCAGTGCGCGAGCACATGGGCTATATTCAGGCTGCATTCTTATTTGGCTGGGCAGTCGGGGGTGGATTCTTTGGCAGAATAGGCGATGTGATGGGGCGATCCCGTGCACTTATTTTCACCATTCTTACCTACGCATTGTTCACCGGGCTTTCCTGCTTTGCAACCACCTGGTGGCACTTGATGATTTTCCGTTTCCTTGCTGCATTGGGCATAGGTGGCGAGTGGGCAGTTGGCGCTTCCATGCTTTCAGAAACATGGCCTGCGAAGTGGCGGCCTTGGATGGCAGCGGTGCTGCAGAGCGGAGTGAATTTCGGCGTGGTAGTTGCAACCATGTTTGGACTTGCTCGCACCATTCTTCCTGAAAGTGTAAATATCCTTGGCATTGATGTAACCAACTTTAATGACCGGGTACTATTCTTGGTAGGGTTGCTTCCCGCCCTTATCACCTTCTGGATAAGAAAGCATGTACCCGAACCTGAGGAATGGCACGAAGCCAAGAAAAAGGCTGTTACTCCGGGTATTACTGATTTGTTCAAAGGTAAAATACTTCGCACCACCATCCTTACCATCCTTGTTTGTGGCTTCTCGCTAACAGGCCATTGGGCATTTCAATTCTGGGCCCCACAGCAATATGGCAAACTGCCTGAGTTTCAAAAACTCATCGAAGATAATCCGGTTGAAGGCGAAGCAGCACGCAAGCGCGCTATTGCCTTCGCTTTTCTTATCATGAATACGACCGCAGTTGCAGGCAACTTTCTCGCAGCTTGGCTTGCTACCATGTATGGGTATCGTAAAACCATTGCTGCGATGTGCTTGGCTTACACACTCGGTTTGGTTTTCACCTATGGAATTGAAAGGCCCGCTTCGGTAATAATCTGGTGCCTGCCTATCATGGGGCTGACTCAAGGGGTGTTCGGTTTGTTTACCATGTACCTTCCGCCGCTTTATCCTACATTGCTACGAACCACGGGTGCAGGGTTCTGCTACAACATCGGCCGTATTTCTGCAGCCATTGGTACCATAATATTTGGCATGGCCACCTCGATCGATTACAACATGTCGCTTGTAATATCGGGTATGCTATTTATTCCCGCAGTCTTTTTCGCCCTGAAGTTACCTGAACATTCTGAAGTTTCCTTCGATGAACCAGCAACAGGGGCAAGCCAGTCATGAAAGCGGAGATCATTTCCATTGGCAGTGAGCTAACCAGTGGCAAGAACCTTGATACCAACTCCCAATGGCTAAGTATTCAGCTTGCAGCAATGGGAATTCCCGTAGGCTGGCATACCACCATTGCGGATGATTTCGATGCGAACCTTCAAGCATTTGATATTGCATCGCAACGGGCTGAATTGGTGATTACTTCGGGCGGATTAGGGCCAACGCAAGATGACTTGACCCGTGAAGTTCTTGCAAAGCTTATCAGCCAGCCTCTCCAATTTCATCAACCCTCTTGGGATACCATTGTTGAAATGTTCACCAAGCGAAACAGGGCCTGCCCTGATCGCAACAAGGTGCAGGCTTTCTTCCCCAAGGGCGCAGAACCTATTCCCAACATAACAGGAACTGCCCCGGGTATTTGGATGAAGGTCAAGCAATCTTATTTTGCGGCCCTTCCGGGGGTTCCTCGTGAAATGAAATCCATGTTCGAAGCTTGGCTTAAAACTAGGCTTATCGAACTTGGATTAGCACAAGGGGTTTTAATCCAGCGCAAGATCAATACCTTTGGCCTGGGCGAATCCGCAATCGAAGAAAAACTTTTCGATATCACCAAAAGAGGCAACGACCCCGAAGTAGGCATCACCGCATCCGATGCAGTTATTTCTTTGCGCATTCTTGCAAGCGCAGACAACGAAGCTGAGGCATTCAAGAAGATAGCACCTGCAGAAGTAATCATTCGCGAAAGATTAGGCGAACTCGTGTTTGGCGTTGAAGAAGAAGAGCTTCAAGATGTGGTGCATCAAATGCTGCAAAAGGCAGGTAAAACAATAGCCACCGCAGAAAGCATCACCGGCGGCGCGCTTGCTGCCAAATTTACTAAAGTCCCCGGATCGTCTGCCAGATATCTGGGAGGCTTTGTTACCTACACCAACGATGTAAAAAAAAGCGCTCTGGGTGTTCCCGCAGAATTGTTAGAGCAATTTGGCGCTTGCAGCAAAGAAGTTACGCTTGCCATGGCGGAAGGTTGCAGAGAAAGAACCGGTGCGGATTTCGCTCTGGCAACCACAGGTGTTGCAGGCCCTGGAGGGTTGAGCCCGGATCTTCCAGAAGGCAAAGTGTTTGTCGCTCTCGCTTGGAAGGGTGGCTCGCAATCCGAAACCAATCAATGGTTCGGAAATCGCAACGAAGTTCAAAGCCGTACTGCTAAGATGGCACTAAACATCCTCAGACTTCATTTGCTGAAAGATTGTAACCATGGCTAATCCAGAATCCCAACAAGAGGGCTTCTCCGCTTCCAGCATTGCTGGCATCGTAATTGCCCTTGCAATGGCGATTGCCCTTGCAAAGCTTTTATCCGCACAAAGGCTTTACGAACCCTCTTATCACCGGGCACCGGGAGAAGCGCCAGGCTCGCGATCTGCATGGCCCACCAGTAGACCTACCCCCATGCCTACTTTCAGCTCTAATGATCGTTCGCGTTGGGCCACGGTTAGATCTTTGGTAGATGATGGCACCTTCATCGTGGGCAAGCGCGATACCTTTGCATACATTCTTACCGCGGTTGCGCAAACAGGGCAGACCGATTTTTTCCCTGCTCTCACCACCGCTGCATGCGGGCTTTCCAAAAGAATATCTTCTAGCTCGGGTATCTCTTTCGAAGATGGTTGGCAGACCGTTGATCTTGTGCTACATCCTGATGAACTTAATTTCTATTCTACCAAGCCACCTTTGCTTCCCATCATGGTTGCAGGCGAATACTGGGTCCTCAAAAAGTTGACAGGGTGGACCTTGAAAGAACATCCCTTTGGTGTGGTTCGCATCATCTTGTTTACGATCAACCTTGTACCATTCTTTATCTACCTTCTTGTATTCTGGGCTTTGCTGCAACGCTTTTCGCAATCTGATTGGGCTTGCCTTTATGCTCTCACCATCGCTGCACTAGGTACAAGTGTTTTGCCTTTCTTGAACAGTTTCAACAATCATACGATGGCAACTTTTTCGATTCTGTTTGCAATTTATGGCATTGTTCGCATTCAAGAAATCGCTGATGCAAAATCTAAAACTGCTTGGCAGGGATCTTTATGGTTCGCACTTGTTGGGTTGCTTTGTGGCTTTGCTGTTTGCAACGAACTACCTTCGCTTGCGTTTCTAGCATTCGTCGCCTTGGTTGGAACCTTCAAGTTCCCCAGGCAAACCATCCTTATTTATCTGCCCTGCGCTACGCTTCCTATACTGCTTCTTCTTGCTTCTAATCAAGTTGCAATTGGCCAATGGCGACCTGCATACAGCGAATTTGGCAGCCCTTGGTACACTTACGAAGGAAGCCACTGGCGCATTTTCGATGGCATGATTCGCAGAGGAATTGATTGGGCCAGGTACAACGGCGAATCCAGAGCTACCTACACTTTCCATTTATTGCTGGGCCATCATGGTTTCTTTTCTCTTACCCCAGTCTTTTTACTCGCTCTTGTTGCTTTGGCACGCACTCCCTTTTACCAACACTCCAGCAAATCATGGGGCTTTCTTGCGCTTACCACTGTTATCGTGGGTGCTGTCGTGATCGTCTTTTATATTTTCAAAAGTGACAATTACGGCGGTTTTGCTGTCGGCCCTCGTTGGCTCATGTGGGTTGCTCCTATATTCCTTCTTACCTCAGTGCCTGTAATCGAAGGTATGGCTAAATCTAAAACCGGAAGGCTGATCGCTTTAGTGCTTTTAATCTTTGCTGTACTTGCTGCGAACTATCCGGGTTGGAATGCATGGCGGCATCCTTGGATTTACGATGCGATGCTTGATTCCGGTTGGCCCGGTTATTAAAGGGCGATCATGGATAATGCCATAACACCTTTGGATGATAAGCCTCCAACTTATAATGTGCCCCACCCCAGTGCACCTTTTGCTTTCCTTTGGGTATTGTTTTTTCTTATTGCAACTCAGGTTCCGGGAGCTCTAGTTGTAATCGCACTCATCATGATCAAAGGCTGGATGGACGGGGATTACGCATCTCTTCTGGGCATTGCGCAAGAACAAGAGTTCCAAGAATCTGCAGAGTATTCTTTCATGCTTGCGCCTGCACTTACCTTATCCCAGATTTTAACTGTCGTTGTTGGTATCACCGTTCTACGCTTTACCGCTGGTAAAGACTGGCCCCGAAGGATTGCATTGCGCTTGCCCCCTTGGCATCATGTTCTTCTTACTCTTACTTTATTCCCTGCTCTGGTGTTTCTAGGTGAAGGCATCGACAAATTAGTCAGGCCTATACTTCCAGAAATCATTCACATGGAAAATGCCATTGTAAGTTTTTCAAACTGGCCTTGGTGGCTGGGTGTTCTCATCATTGGAGTTGGCCCTGCACTTGGCGAAGAACTTTGGTGCAGAGGTTTTCTTGGCAGAGGCTTGATTGCGAATCATGGGGTGATCAAAGGCGTTTTACTTAGTTCCCTTTTGTTTGGAATCATGCATGTAGAACCCCGCCAAGTTGCATATGCCACGGTTTTAGGCGTTATCCTGCATTGCGTTTATCTTTGGACAAGATCGTTATTCATGCCGATGATGCTGCATTTCATGAACAACAGCTTAAGCATGATTCAAATTTCCCGCGATGGCCCTTCTTTCGAACTCTTAAACCAGATTGAAGCTGCAGGAGTAACTTCCCCCTTTTGGCTTTATGGCGGCACACTTTGCCTTTTAGCCTGCTCATGCCTGGCATTGCACCTATCTAGGCCCAAGCTCACTATTATAGATCCCGAAGGCAAACCAATCTGGGCACCACCATTCAAAGGCGTCGCCTACCCGCCTAATGATTCCAATACCAAAGTTGAATATCTATTCCCAAAAATATCATCCTGGTTATTGGTGCTATTTGGGCTGATTATGTTCGTGCTGGGGACATTTATGGCTTTAAAGGTAAGTTAAGGTTCCGAAACCCTGCATTTCTAGGCAAACAGTAACGATTGCGAAACATCTAAAGACATCTTTAGGCGCTAAATACTGCGTACATCTTACCTAGCCGAGCTTGACTCCTGAATCAAATTGGTTGCCTTAATCGGTAGATCGCTAATAACCGGAACACCTTGCGGAAACTTTTTGTATTAACCATCCTTCTTTTTTTTGCCATCTCCACAGCAGCGGGCATATTTGCTTCGAGTAAAGGTTTGGTCGTTTTTAGTCACCGAATGTTTCGAGTGGCACCGATCGACGTAACTGCAACCAAGGAGTAGAGCATGTTTTGGAAGCGAACCCGCCTGGCATTGTTGGCGAGCTTCTTCATGGCCACGACGGCTAACGTCGTTCGGGCTGAAGAAGCAAAACCAGTAACCGCACCAGCAACCCGTACTGTTTCTTACAAAGTACTGGTACCCGAGTATTATGAAACCACTCGGATTGTTAACAAGCAACAATGCGTTGAAGAAAAGTACACCGCATTCAAATGCGAAAATGTAAAAGAAGAACGCACCCGCAATGTTAATGTAAACAGAATCGTAAATGAAATGAAGGAAGAAACCCGCACTGTATGCGAATGGGTTAAGTCTTGCGAAGAACGCACCATCATGAAGAAAGTCACCACTTGCAAGCCTGTTACTTGCACTGTTAAGAAGTGTGTTGACAAAGGTCATTGGGAATGCAAGGAAGTTCCTTGTGGCCCTAGCATCACCGATCGCTTGAAAGGCCTTTTAGGCAAGTTCAAGAAGGATGATTGCTGCGAAACCAAGTGCGAAACCGCTTGCGCACCTAAGACCAAGACTGTTAAGTGCTGGGTTTCCAACAAGGTTTGGGAAGAATGCAAAGTAACCAAGATGCAAAAGGTTACCGAATGCGTTCCAACCAAGGTAAACGTTCAAGTTTGCAAAAAGGTTCAAAAGCAGGTCAAAGTTCAGGTTTGCGTTAAGAAATGCGTAACCGAAGTTAAGACCGAAAAGTACACTGTATGCGTACCTAAGAAAGTTGCTTACGAAGCTACCCGCAAAGTAATGAAGTGTGTACCTGTTGAAGAAAAAGTTAAGGCTTGCAAAATGGTTGAAAAGACTGTTGAAAAGCAAGTTGTTGATTGTGATCCTTGCGCTGCAAAGTGTGGCATCCTTGACAACTTGAAGAGCAAGTTCGGCGACCTTCGCTGCAAGCTTGCTTCCCACAAGAAGAGCGATTGCAATTCTTGCTGCAAGTAGTCTTAAAAGATAGTTGAAAAAATTAAAGCCAGGGCTTCCGATACAACGGAGGCCCTGGCTTCTTTTATTGAATGCAGTTATTTGCTAAGGATGGGGTTTAAGACAAGGGTACGGACAACAGCCGGGGGCACATTCATCCAAACCTTTCTCGCCCGGACTTGATACTTTTTAATTTCCTCATCCACAATTTCGCTTACTTCCCTTAGTCTTTTCTTTTCGGTCTGAGGTACGAAGGGATATTTCAAATTACGGATTGCAAAGTATTCGTAATAGCTCAAGGGTGCACCCGGTTTCATCAGGCTTCGGAAGACTGAAAAAATATGTTTGACTATTTCGCCTTCAAAATTGTTCATGGGCAAGCCGGAGATAATGCAATCGTAAACTGCATTCCCGCCTAGGTCTTCCAGTTTGCCTACCAGAACCTGTATCTGATCTTTGGTTTTTGCGTACTCTTTTTTTGTTTGGATTTCATGGCGCAAATGTTCTGCAAAGCTTTCGTTGATTTCAATTGCAGTTAGGGTATCGCCTAGTCTGAGTACTTTGGCAATTTCGCGGGTAATGGCGCCAGTGCCTGGGCCAACTTCAAGAATATTCCAAGGGGCCCTTTCAACTCGCAAGGTTGCGCAGATGGCACGTGCCAAGTATTTACTACTCGGAAGTATTGCGCCAGTTGTACTAAACCTGCCCACTACTTCTTTGATGAAACTGCGGGTTTCTTTCAACGGGGCCCAAGATGCTTTTTTATTTTTCGAAAGGGGTGAATTCACTTTTCAAGTTGCCTCTGCATACACTTTATGATCCGTGGTATGCCCTTCCTTTCCATCCGGAAGGTTTGCCTATTCCTTGGCGAATTAATGCGTACCATTGAATTGCCAGTAATATCAAAATTCCCAGTGGGTGCATCAAGGCACCAAAAAATGATTGCCGAAACGCCACTTTTGCAACGAATCTTGCGCTATAAGCAAGAAAAACTGCAAGCACTGATACTAATCTCAAACCCCAGCAAGATTCAAAGTACCAGATAAGTCCAACGATTCCAAATGGAATAACCTGGCCTATGAGAAGAAAGATGGTGAAAAATGTTAAAAGAAAAGGTTTGGCCATGCCTTCGGTTGCATTTTTCGCCAAACCAAACCAAACCTGCCCGAATCCTCGGTACATCCTGCACTCTGCCAGGTTTGTGACATCACACAAATCGGTCATCATGCCATTTTTTCTGTAGGCCCGGGGCAAGGTAATACCATCGTGCAATGATTGTTTGATCGAAGCATGCCCCCCCATTTGTTCATAAGATTGCTTTCTTGCCAAGAACAACTGACCGCACCCAGAAGCAAATGCAGGGCTAGTGGACATCCTCATCCTCTTAATGGGCAAAAAACAGAGCAACACAAAATGAATTAGGGGGATAAGCATTTTTTCTGACCAAGTGCCTGTTTCCTGCCATGGTATGCCGCTCACCAATTCTGCCTTGCTTGCCTTCATGAATGCCACCAATCTTGGGGCACAATCCTTTTTCAATCTTACATCTGCATCTTGGAACAACAGATACTCATACCTGGCCCTTTGCGATAAAACATGGCAGGCATGCTGCTTCCCGCACCACCCAGAAGGAAGCTCAGGGGCGTTTTCCAGCCGCACCCTCGAATCCACCATCGCTATCTTAGAAACAATCGCTGCAGTATTGTCTTCGGAGTGATCATCCAACACCACAACCTCGACTTCTGCGTTTTCTGTTGCCAGCGCGTTTCGAATTGCTGCTTCAATTCCACCCTCTTCATTCCTTGCTGGAATTAATATAGATATTTGAGGTCTTAAATTTATTTCATATGCAGGTGGCGGAAGATAGGCCTTTAGGTTTGAAATTATCATGAGCAAAGGAATTGCAGATGCCAGAACACAGGCAATAAGAACAATCCAAATCATTCCTTCGGCCCTTCGTTGGTGAAGCCATGCTCTGGGTCAAATGGTTTGCCGCGGACCCAAGATTTTAATCGTCGCCAAAAATCATAGACACCGCCAACCCCGGCCCGGCCTTTGATATGGGTTTCAAATAAAGCTGGATTTCGGGCAAGAGCTTCCAAAGAAAGTGCGTTCATGTTCTGTTCAAGTGCTGTTTCGAAAATGCCGGTCCATTCTTCTACGGTATTATCTTTCCCTTTTCCCAAGGGAATAGGCGCACCAAAACGCACCAATGCTTCAGGGTAGCGCTCATTCCAAAAGGGATATTCAATTGCGACAGGAACAACATGCCCCCCGACCAATTTTCGTGCGAGATGGCCCAACCCGGGGCGAATCTTCACCGGCCTTTCCCTTGCATCCGAAAACTGCCCCTGCCCTGTGATCCAAACCATAGTGCCCGGCTGATTCAAAATATAAAAGGTTGTTTTAAAGAAACCAATAGCACCTTTTGTAGTGCCCATTTCCACACTATAAACCCCAAGCCATGAAAAGAATTTGTATTTGCCCAAACCTCGAGAATCAATCGGACTGTAGGGAACCCTACTAGTGAAAATCTTCGTAAGCAATATTCCTGTTATCGGGTCCCACCATGAGGGATGGTTCAAAAGAAAAACTAACGGCCCCTCACCCGGATCTGCAGGCAACCCTGTCTTCGATATCCTGAGTGCATGAAAATTCTTGGCAACATAATTACGGCAGTACCATAAAAACCAAAAGGCAATCAAATCCCAGCGCCTGGGAAGCACACCCTGTTGCTTTTCTTTTGCAGCAATATCTTTCATGAATTGCTATGCGCCAAGGCCTGTTTATTTCCATGCTTCTCGCCATTAGATGGAGCGATGCCATCTTGATCGAGGGTATCCGCAGCGATCCATCCAGACATAAGCACCATGGGCATACCAGGCCCTGGATGAGCAGAGCCTCCAGAAAAATACAGAGACTTAAGATCCGGGCTTCGGTTGGAAGGCTTGAAAGCTCCGAGAACCTTACCATGGCTTGCCAAACCATAGATTGCCCCATTAAGAACATGATAGCGATCGTTTATATCTTGCGGAGTAAGGGCTGCTTCAAAGCGAATGTGCTTTTGCAAATCCTTCAATCCTGCGGTGCGTTCCATCTTTTCCAATATCACTTTCCTGTATGCAGGAAACATTTTCGACCAATCATGATGCTTGCGTAAGTAAGGGGTGTGAACCAGAATATACAAGGATTCACAACCGTTTGGTGCAACTGATGGATCAGTTTTTGCAGGTGCGCAAACATAACACGAAGGGTCTGGAGCGGGCTCGCCCTTGTTATAAATCCAGTCGAATTCCTCTTCAGGGTCTTTAGAAAATACAAAGTCATGGTGCTCTAATTGCTCATATCTTTTATCAAGGCCAAGATAAAGAACAACGCCAGAACATGCAGGTTCGTACTTGCGACGCCCCTCAAACTTGTATGCTGCGCGGGTATCTGGAATCAATTCCCGATGTGTTCTTACCGTGTCACAATTCGAAACAACAGCAGCGCCTAGAACCTCTTCGCCATTTTCAAGAACGATACCGAGAACTTTTTTCCCATCGTTGATGATTCGCTTGACCCCCTTACCCGTATGAAATACAACGCCCAATTCTTCTCCTAGTTTTTTTAGTCCTCTGGGAACAGCATTGGTGCCACCTAAAGGGTACCAGATGCCTTCGCTGGTTTGCATATGGGCGATACTGCAAAGAACTGCAGGAGATTGATAAGGCGAAGAACCAACATACTGCGTAAAGTGATCGATCATTTGCGAAACACGATGCTCGGGAACAAAACCGCGCACGCACTGGGCCACCGATTTTCCCATGTTAATTGCCAAGACATCTGTCAAACTTCCGGGCTGAAACATGGTGCGCCAATCAAACATGTCGCGCAGGCCACCGATCGATTTCCAAAAGAAGAATCGTTGGGAAATACGATTAAGCCTTTCAGAATACTGCAGGAATTTCTTATAACCACTAGCGCAGTTGGGGCCGAACTTCCCCAAGTTTTCCTGCATGGTTTTTTCATCACTCACAAGATCAAGAATCGAACCATCATCAAAAAAGGAGCGCCATTGAGGCTCCAACCTAACCATGGGAATATAATCTTCCATCTTTCGACTAGCTTCGGAAAAGATCCGGGCAAGTATCGAGGGAATGGTAAGGATAGTCGGCCCCATATCAAAACGATAACCTTCTTTTTCAAGAACTGCAGCCTTACCGCCCAGCCAATCATTCTTTTCAAACAGCTCAACTTTGTATCCCCGGGCTGCTAATGTGCAGGCAGAAGCTAGGCCAGCTAACCCACCGCCAATCACTAATACTTTTTCACTGTTCGATTTGACCATCACTATTCTCCTGAAAACATATTCGGCAATTTATAATTTAAGTAGCTAGCGTCCTAGAGGAACCATGGGGTTGTTATATTCAGCCTTATTTAAATCTCTTCTCATTCCCTGGCTTACGAGATCAGGCACACCTTCCTCAAGCGTATATTCATCAGGGGGAATGCAGTGATCAAAAGGCAGCCCCATATCACCCAATAAAAGCCTTGAAGAGATTCTTGCTGATTCGTAAATCACAGGCAAACCACTGCCTGGATGAGTACCCCCACCCACAAGGTAAACACCATCCAACTCTGCAAAGCGATTGCGTGGTCTGAAATGAAGCATCTGGCCCAGATTATGCGCCAGATTAAAAGTCGCACCTTTGTAAATCTCCATTTTGTTCTGCCAATCCATGGGCGTGATTACATGCTCGTAACAAATCCGCTTTTCTACATCGTGCAAACCGATTTTCCCCAACTGCTTGATTGCCAGATTGCGATAGCGCACTTTTTCTTTCGCCCAATCAACATTGGCATGCATATGGGTAACAGGCACTAAAACATAAAGCGTACTTTTTCCCTTGGGCGCCAAAGTAGGATCAGTAATACTGGCATTCTGAATATAAAACGAAGGATCTTCAGAAAGAACATG
>CALARU010000003.1 GCA_937888715.1 uncultured Planctomycetaceae bacterium
TGCCATTTTAATTATGATACAAAGCTGCCTTTTTGGGCTAGTGTGCTTCACCGGATGGGGTTGTTCTTTGGCAGGATATTTAAATTAGTGGGCGGGTGTTGTATTTTTGTCACCCGTGAGGCATTCGAAAAAATCGGGGGCTTTCCCGAAGAATTCTACGCTGCGGAAGATGTTGCATTCTCTTCCAAATTATCCAAAGTAGGCGCATTCATTATTCCCAAAGCCAGAGTCACCACCTCTGCACGAAAAATCTGGACCATGAAACCAGGCCAGACCATATGGCTTTTATTAAAGCTTGTTTTTAGAGGACCCAATGCCTTTCGCTCTAAAAAAGGCCTCGACCTCTGGTATGGCAATCGACCTGACGACCCCATTTACCACCAACTTCCCAAAGAATAATCTAGGATTTGAAACCCTTTTTTGGCATATTCATCCCAATGGTTTATTTTCAAAAGGAGCGCAAGTCATGGCTGCAAAAAAGATTCTCATGCTGGTAGGTGATTTTGTTGAAGATTATGAAGTCATGGTTCCTTTTCAGGCACTCATCATGGTTGGGCATCATGTTCATGCCATCTGCCCTAACAAAAAATCAGGCGATTATATTCTCACAGCAATTCATGATTTCGAAGGCCAGCAAACCTACAGCGAAAAGCCTGGCCATCGTTTCACCCTTAATGCAACATTCTCTGAAATCAACCCGGCGCACTATGATGCCTTGGTAATTCCAGGCGGCAGAGCGCCCGAATACCTTCGCCTAAACCCCGAAGTGCTAGCCATCGTCAAACATTTTGCAGACACGAACAAGCCAATCGCCGCCATCTGTCATGGGCCACAATTACTCGCTGCAGCAGGCGTATTAAAAGGCAGAACCTGCTCCGCCTACCCAGCAGTTGGGCCTGAAATTACTGTAAGCGGGGGCACGGTTGCAAACATCGAAATTGATCAAGCTTTTGTGGAAGGCAATCTTGTTAGTGCGCCCGCATGGCCCGCGCACCCACAATGGCTCGCCAAATTCCTAATTTTATTAGGCACTAAAATCCAGCTTTAAGACTCATTTGAAAGACTAGCTTAATGTCATTAACACATATTTCCGTGCTTTTAATTGGATTCGGATTCATGGCAATCAATCTGATTATCCATGCTTTCTTTATGTTCCTAATTTTAAAATCACAATCCTATTATCTGCGCAATTATCCCCACCTAAAGGGCATTGCATCCATTATGGGGCCACTACTTGCAGCCACATTTTTGATCATTATTTCCTGCTTTATCCAGGTGATCCTCTGGAGTCTTTTAGTTTTCGACTTTGGTAAATTTGATGATTTCAATGATGCACTGTATTTTTCAGGGACAACCTACACCACAATAGGGGCAGGTAAACAATTTCTGGTGCCACCCTATCGTGCATTTGAACCCATGATTGCCTGCACAGGGATGCTAGTTACTGGCTTAAACACTGCTATTTTATTCGCAGTGCTTTCAAATATAGCCAGAAAAAACCCTGATTTTGAAGACTTTATTTGATTAACAGTTTGTTAATGAAAAGGAATTTTGGAAATGCAACGATTCACTTATCAATTCGCCTTTGTAATTATTTTTTCAATCCTTGCATCCAGCACTTCCGCCCAGGAAAAAGACATCCAAAAAATCTCGGGCACTTGGATTCTCGAAAGTGGTGAACTCGGAGGAAAAAAGCTCCCTCAAGAATTCATCGCCAGCGTTTCACTCAGCATCTCGGGAACTTCCTATTCGACTAAAGTTGGAACTCTTACCGACAAAGGCA
>CALARU010000004.1 GCA_937888715.1 uncultured Planctomycetaceae bacterium
CCAGTCGTTCAGCCAGATCGAGCGTTACCGGTCGGTGAAAAACCTTCTTACATGTCATGTTAGCCTTGGAGTTTTCAGTAACTCTAGGGAGAAGAAGCAGAATACAAGTCCGGATTTCTTGTCTTCCATTGCGCTCTTTGCGGCTTGGCGGTGAGAATGCCTTTATTCTTTGAGCATTCTGTAAAGCACAGGTGCCAAAAAACGAATTAGATCAGCTAGGTTTAAATCACTTGATTGGCAAAAGCGTGTGGAGTTGATCTTCAGGAGTCGTGGGCAACTTGGTACGCGTATCTCGCAAATAAGTCCGGGGATTGATGAACTCTTTGCAAGAATTGCAATTCACGACAACCGATGCTCGTAAAAATTAAATGACTCCATACCCGTCATTGAGAATTGATTTGGTACTAGGATTAATCAAGCTTCGGGCTCGACAACCGGTTCTTCCACAACCTCGGGAGTAATTTCTTTGATAGGGAAAGGCAATGGGGCAAGGGCCTTCAACCCTATATCGGTTCGATATTGCATACCACTAAATTTAATCAAGCTCACTGCCTCGTAAGCTTTGGCCCTTGCTGCGCTGATATCATCGCCCAATGCGGTAACGCTCAACACCCGACCACCATCGGTAACAATATTTCTTGAATCAAACCTGGTTGCGCCATGAAAGATTTGAACATCCTTCAGCTTTGCAGCTTCGTGCAGCCCTGTAATGGTATGATTCTTATCAACAACCCCAGGATAACCCTTTGCAGCAAGAACCACGCAAACTGCGGGTCTGGGATCCCAGGAAATTTTGCCTTCAAACTCATCGAGCCTATTTTCAACTGCAGCTTCGAGTAGATCCAATAGATCGGTCTGCAAGCGCATCATAAGGGGTTGGGTTTCGGGATCGCCCATTCTGCAATTAAATTCGAGCACCCGTGCGCCCTGCCCAGTAACCATGATGCCTGCATAAAGAATTCCATGAAAAGGCATTCTTCTTCGCTTCATCGCATGTACGGTCGGAACCAAAACTTCCGTATCAACCTGATCGAGTATTTCCTTGGTGCCCAAAGGCGCAGGGCAATATGCACCCATCCCACCGGTATTAGGCCCGAGGTCATTATCAAAAATAGCCTTATGATCTTGGCAGGGCTCCAGCGGAATGATAGTTCTGCCTGAAACAATGGCAAGCACACTAAGCTCTTGGCCAACCATGCGTTTTTCCAAAACAATTTGGCGCCCAGCGGTTCGGCCAAACTCTTCCTTCACCATGATGCGCTCAACAGCTTTAAGGGCTTCCTCTTGAGTGGAGCAAACAATCACGCCCTTACCTGCTGCGAGGCCATCGGCCTTCACAACCAGAGGATACCTGCGGGTTGAAATCCATGTTTTCGCCTGGTCAGGGTGATCGCAAATCTTGAAGTCTGCAGTAGGCACATTGGCATCATGCATAACAGTTTTAGCGAAGGCCTTGCTAGATTCTAAAGTGGCAGCTAATTTCGAAGGGCCAAAAATGGGCAGCCCTTCTTTTTTAAATGCGTCTACAATTCCAAGTGCCAATGCATCTTCCGGGCCCACCACGGTCAAGCCAATCTTCTCGGCCTTGGCGAATTCCACCAAGCCTTTGATATCATCTGATGCAATTGGAACATTGGTTGCAAATGCTGCGGTACCAGGATTACCAGGCGCACAAAAGATTTTTTTTGCACGCGGAGAAAGCGATAACTTCCAAGCCAAGGCGTGTTCACGCCCGCCTTTGCCTACTACTAAAACTTTCATTGCAGCTCTCGCGTTCTTAGGATGCCTTGGCAGGGAGAAGCGTTAACAAATAATCCTTGCCCAATCGATTACAGTAATCTCCAAAGGTTTCGCCCTGTGCTCTTTTACCTTTGAAATCAACAAAAAGATGACGAAACATCGGAACGATATCCGACTTCAATACCAAATCCTTCAACATGAAATTCAGACGGGTGCCATTTACATGACCACCAACAAATACCATGTACTTTTCACCACTTCTACCCACAAAACCTATTTCACTTTGATAAGGACGGACACACCCATTCGGGCAACCTGTCATTCGAATATTAATTATTTCGTTCGCCAAATCTAGTTCGTTAAGAACTACTTCCATCTCATCGATAACCCCGGGCAATGCCCTTTCTGATTCAGAAATCGCCAACCCACAAGTTGGAATCGCTGGGCA
>CALARU010000005.1 GCA_937888715.1 uncultured Planctomycetaceae bacterium
AGTATGATAAGAACATTGGGCTTATCTGCAGCTTGTAGCATTGCAAAAGGGCTGAACAATAAAGCGACAATGATGATAATATTCTGCTTCATGGTTGTTCCACATATTAAAATTTAAATAACTAGAGCTAATAGGTAATGTAACACAAATAGCTCATGAAAGTTCCGGAGAAAACATCCTTAATAGTGAGTATACAAGCTTAATCGCTTACTTCTTCGATTCCATCATCCATTTGAAGTCCGCAAAAAGCACTTTTGTGAGATCTGAGCCAGGCTTGGGTTGTAAATTAAGCTTGCCAATTTCAGACCAATCTTTCAAGGGCTTTTGATTAAAGCGATTGATAAGTTTCGAAGCGGGAATTGTGATGTCCTGCCAACTATCGGAAGCAGTAATCTCGATTTCAGAAAAGTTATGGTCATCTGCATTCAAGATGATGGTTTGCGGTTCTGTGCAATAAAATTTGAAACTTAAATAGGAACCAACGGGTGCTTTCCATTTAGGATCATGTAATTGCTCGGTACTTGAACCACGCTGATTATTCGTTGAACGAAAACCTTTGATACCTTTTGGTCCTTCAAGCTCTGCAATGTTTGCCCAAGAATTGTAGCCATTGCTGGAGATATTGTCTGAAGGCTTGTCCGTGGCTTTTGCATTACCAAGTTTTGCAGGTATCGCAGCATTGAAATTTGTCGAACGCACAATCGTGGTATCGTAGGTTATGTTGGCGTATCCAAAAACATAATCATCAATGTTAAGCACAGGCATTTTACCGATCCATTGGTCACCCATTCTTACATTGGGGGTATCCCGCCATGCACGCTGAAAACTGCAGGGGTTCTTAAGTGCGTAGAATATTTCGACCTTTCGCACCTTTTCTGGTTGGGCTGGCATGATGATAAGTTCAGGTACACCTTCAGCATTAAGTTTGATTTCAGACCTCGGCTGTTCGGGCCAGTTTACCTCTTTGCCCAGCACATATTTATCTAGCCAGAATTTGGCATCATGTTCGATTTTATCGGTGTCGTGATGACCACGAGCCTGAATTGCAAAAGACGATGGCACCCCTGACTTAAACATTTTGAAGCTTTCCAATCCGCGCTCATGCCCGCCATGATGATCGTTGGAGCCATTCAAGAACAGTGTTGCAGCAGTCATATAAGGCACATAGGCTTCGGATGCGATGGAAGCGAGGTAGATTTTTTCGCCCGATGATTTTGGTGGTTCAACATAAGGGGTGCTGTACATCCAGACTTGTTTATTTCGATAATATTCGTTGTAGCCAATTCCAAAATGAGCCACAACAGCTTTAACGCGTGGGTCAGTTCCCAGATGCCACATGAGGGTGCCACCATAAGAGTAACCCGTGGCCCCTAGCCTTGTGCGATCAACTTCTTTCTGTTGTTCTAAATAACTAAGGATCCTACTTTGAATTGCATACCAGATGTAGTCAGAGGTTTGTGTTGGATCGGTAATTTCAGTGCCATCAAGTTTTTGCGAGCGCACCGGGCCAGCAACCTTGGCATCCATGTTGCCATGCTTAAGGGTTTGCGGATACTTGGTGTAATGTGGCCTATTACCGGTTTTACCACAATAATCATGCGCCATCACTGCCCAGCCATCGACAACAAATTTTTTATCCGGGTTGGCAGCACCCATCCAGCCATGCACGACAAGCAGGCCTGGTGCTTTCTTTGCACCCTCCTTAACGCTGTATTTGCAATAAACTCGAATCTCTTCGCCCAGCACATAAGCGCTGATATAAGTGTCCCGATTAATGATCCCATCTTGAGTTTTCTCAGAGATGATCTCTTCTTTGAAGTCGCCTTGATTTGGGTCGTAGCTTTTCCAAAGCACTGGAGGGGAGATGATTTTCTCGCCTGTTTGAGCTACTAAAAAAGAAGCTGATAATAAAAGTAGTAGAGCAATGATAAGAGTTTGTTTCATGATTATTCTTTGCCTTGGTGTAACTGAAATAATCCTCCTTCTAGGCAAGGACACCTTTTACCACGGTGCCATGCACATCGGTGAGGCGGTAATCACGCCCTTGAAAGCGATAGGTAAGTTTGGTGTGATCAATCCCCATTAGATGAAGTGCGGTTGCGTTAAGGTCGTGGATGTGAACAGGGTCTTTCACGATGTTGTAACTGAAATCATCTGTTTCGCCATAGGCCTGACCACCCTTGATTCCAGCGCCTGCCATCCAAACGCTGTAACAGCGGGGGTGATGATCCCGTCCGTAATTATCTTTGGTTAGTGTGCCTTGCGAATAAACGGTGCGACCGAACTCGCCACCCCAGATCACCAAGGTGTCTTCCAGCATTCCCCGTTCTTTTAAGTCTGTTAACAAAGCAGCAGTGGGTTGATCGGTATCGTAGCATTGGCTTTTGATACCACTGGGTAGGTTGTTGTGTTGATCCCAGCCACGGTGATAAAGTTGAATGAATCTAACGCCCCGCTCTGCGAGCCTTCGGGCAAGAATACAATTAGCAGCATAGGTGCCTGGTTTCTTTGCCTCAGGGCCATAGCGTTCCAAAGTCTTGGTTTGTTCCTTGGATAAATCTGCAAGTTCTGGAACAGCAGCCTGCATTCGGAATGCCATTTCGTATTGGTCAATGCGAGCCTGTGTCTCGGGATCCTGATAATCTTCGAACTTCAATTTATTGAGGGAAGCGACATCATCGATCATTGCTCTTCTGCGTTCATTGGAAATGCCAGGCGGGTTTGAAAGGAAGAGTACCGGGTCTTTGCCCGAACTAAAACGCACGCCTTGATAACGCGAGGGAAGAAACCCTGCACCCCACATGCGTTCGTGAAGGGGTTGGGCATTGGTCGGGCCGCTGGGGCGGGAAATCATCGCAACAAAAGCAGGAAGATCGGAGTTTTCTGATCCAAGACCATAAGAGACCCATGCGCCAAAAGCTGGCCTGCCTCCTATTTGATGTCCTGTTTGCAGCATGGTCATTGCGGGATCATGGTTGATTGCTTCGGTGTTAAGCGTACGAATCACGCACATATCATCCGCAAATCTTGCGGTATGTGGTAGGAGTTCACTTAGCCACAGCCCGGATTTTCCATGCTGCTGAAATTTATAAGCCGAGGGTGCGATAGGAAATCGCTTCTGCCCGGCAGTCATTCCCGTAAGTCGTTGTTCACCCCTTATGGAGTTTGGTAACTCTTTATCGAATTGTGATTGAAGGCCAGGTTTGTAATCGAACAATTCCAACTGGGAAGGGGCGCCTGCCTGAGTAAGCCAGATGATGCGCTTTGCCTTGGGGTTGAAATTGGGTGATTGAACCGAGGCAAATAAGCGGGGGTTTAAAAGCGAGGCGATAGCAGCAGCGCCTATGCCCGAGCTTGCTCGGCCTAGGAAATGCCGCCTGCATACTTGTTCATTTAATACTTCAGGTTTCATTTCCTTACTCCTTTGTAACAACTTCATCAAGGTTAAGCATGATGCTTGCAACTGCTGTAAACGCAGCAAGTTCGCTCGGATTCAACTTTGTATCGTTTTTAAAATCACCGAATGCGAGTAGGGCTTTAGCCGCTTCACCATCTTTTTGAAAGTCTGTAAAGTTACGGCCATAAGCTGCACGCAGCACTGCAAGCTCTGCAGGTTTGGGTTGCCTTGCAAGCAATAATCGGAATCCGAGTGAGAGTCGAGATTCAACGGTGGATCCACCTTCAAGCATCATGCGCTGGGCGAGTAATCGGGAAGCTTCAACATAGGTTGGGTCATTCATGAGGTTGAGTGCTTGCAAGGGGGTATTGGTTCGGGGCCTGCGCAGGGTACAAGATTCCCGAAACGGTGCATCAAATAATAACATTGCAGGGTTAGGCACCGAACGCTTCCAATAGGTGTAAATACTGCGTCTATGCAGATCATCACCTTTGCCAATCACATAAACATTGTATCCCGTGCCCGCAGTAACTTGTTCATAAAGGCCTGGTGGATGATAGGGTTTGACAGAAGGGCCGCCGATTTTTTCAACAAGTAACCCACTTGCAACAAGCGCCTGATCTCTTACGAATTCTGCCTGCAGGCGAAACCGTGGCCCACGGGAAAGCAATCGGTTATCAGGATCGCGTTCGCGTAACTGTGAAGTAAGCTTTGATTGTTGTTGATAAGTGGAACTCATCACTACGAGCTTCATCATCTGTTTTACATTCCAGCCGCTTCGTATGAATTCATTAGCCATGAAGTCGAGTAATTCTGGATGCGATGGGGCTTCTCCTTGCGCGCCGAAATCCTCACTGGTACGAACAAGGCCTGTGCCGAATATTTGCTGCCAAAGGCGGTTTACTGTAACTCTTGCAGTCAGGGGGTTTTCCGCGCTTACAATCCACTTTGCAAGGCCTAGGCGGTTGCGCGGTTGATCAACGGGAAGAGCAGGAAGGATTCCAGGCGTAGCTGCAGTAACCCGCTCGCCTGGTTTATCATAAGCTCCTCGCATCAACACAAAGGTTGGGCGCGGCTCCTTCATCTCTTCCATTACCAGCGTTGTCTGGATTTCCTTTTCTGTAGATTCAGCCTGTTTTTTTAGTGCATCAAGTTCCTCACCAAGCTTGCGATGTTCGGGTTGTTGCGCTATACGAAAATCCGCGAGTGTCTTTTTCTCTGCAGGCGTTCGTTTCGATTCTTCTTTGCTTGCAATGTTCGTAACATTCGAAGGCACTAATAATTCTGCGTTTGCATTAGTGGTTAGAATTCGCAAAAGAGATGGCCCATTTGCATTCTCAACACTAAGTTCAATTTCGAGTGCCAGATTTGATTCATCGATCACCAATGCCTCTGCAAATTCAAATGAACCAAGAACTTTGACGCCTTGCTTTACAGCAACTGCAACCCGGGTCTTACGATCATTATCCAGCAGCTTAGCAGTTTCAATGGTCGCAAGAGAATCTCCGGCTGCAATGGCTTTTAATTTTAATGGTAGCTTCTTTGCATCTTTGCCTGCGGGCTTGAACACCTTAAATTCGCTCCATTGAAAACCACCTGCTGCAGCTTGTGTAGCAAATTCAACTTGTAGAGCGGTGATAGCGCCTTTGGGCAGGCGAAGGTTCATTTTGATGGTGTTGGCGCGGGTTTCCTGCGGACCAACTTCCACGGTTTTAGTTGTGGCATTTATCTTAGGTGGTGCATCGCCCCCACTTGCAGTAAGTATCTCTGCAACATTCCAAACCAATGGCTTGCCTAATCCTTTGACCCACTCTCCAAGGCCATTGGTTGCTTTACCCATCAAGGCTGTTTGTTGGTCGCTAGTGGACTTGATCTGATCGTTGAGTTTTTTGATTTTTGCTTCGATCTCAGGAGTTGGTAGTTTTAAGAATGGCGGGGCATTCTGCCTGATCGGATTCCCATAGCGGCCTACGCCTCCTTCAGGCACATTATGGAAAAACGCCTTGAATGAATAAAAATCCTTCTGGGTGAATGGATCATATTTATGATCATGGCATCTTGCGCAATTGAAGGTCTGGCCCAACCAAACTGCTGCGGTTGTCTCCACCCGGTCTGCTGTGTATTCCGCAAGAAACTCATCAGCAAGAACACCCCCCTCTTCGTTCAACATGTGATTGCGGTTGAATCCTGTTGCAACCCGTTGTTCAACGGTGGCATTGGGCAATAAGTCTCCTGCAATCTGTTCAATCGTAAACTGGTCAAAGTGTTTGTTATCGTTAAAAGAACGAATGAGCCAATCTCGCCAGGGCCAAAGCTCGCGATCTCGATCCACCTGATACCCGTTTGAATCTGCAAACCGGGCGGCATCCAACCAATCGACCGCCATGCGTTCGCCATAATGGGGCGACTTCAAGATTC
>CALARU010000006.1 GCA_937888715.1 uncultured Planctomycetaceae bacterium
GTTCTATCAGCAAATTATCTAATCCCCACGCTGTGTGATTGTTGGAATTATTGCACGGGTGAAACTAGTGCTCAATAGACATCTTCATGGGTTCCCAGCGATTGAAGTAAAACTGCTTCTTTCCCTTCATATTGAACGATTTCAAAAATCAGGCGCATGTCATATCCTAGGCTGCAAGCATAAGAGCCCTCAAGTTTCCCTTGGAGTTTATGGGTTTTGAGAGAAGGTAAAAATATATCTTCTTGAAGATATTCCAAGGTTTGCTGAAGCGATTTGATCGAGTCCGGAGATTTTTTAAGAACCTTCTTAGCAGTGCGCACAAACGAAGGTGACTTTAAAAGAGTCCTTCTCATTCAAATAATTCGCGGGTCAATTGTTCTGGTGTGGTTGGCTTGCATAGCCCTGCTGCAAATTCTTCCCGCGAGCGTTCTTGGTCCTGCGCCATAGCTTCATCAGATTCTTGTGCTAACTTTTGCTTTAAGATTAATATCAATTTTTTTTGTTCATCTTTGGACAAGTGGTCCGCTGCTTCTAGCACTTGTTGAAATGGTAAATTAAGGCTCATAATTATTCCTTCCTCGAAAGATTTACTACCGTAGAGTAGCATATTTTTTGGGATTACCCAAGGGTGCTCTTGTGAAGGCCTTAAAATCAGTTCCTTCAACTTGAATATGCTAGCCAATCCTTTGATTTCCCCTTATTTGCTGGATAATTACCATTGCAGGGGGTATCATTATTATCATGTAAGTTCTTTCTTTTCATGGGGATGGCATGCCTTCCGTTTTAATCCTTTACTTAGTGGCCACTCTGGGTGCTGAACCTGCCAAAGTTGATTTCAATCGCGACATTCAGCCGATTTTCAAAGAGCATTGTTATAAATGCCATGGCGAAACTAGCAGTAAAAATGGCCTAAGGCTTGATCGTAAAGCTGATGCCCTCAAGGGTGGCGATTCAGGCAAAGCGATCATCGTAGGAAAAGCAGATACAAGTATTCTCTTTCGCAATATTGGCTCGCTCGAAAAAGCAATCATGATGCCTCCTAAGGGGCCAAGGCTTTCATCACAACAATTAGATCTAATCAAGAACTGGATCAATCAAGGGGCGCAATGGTCTGATGATGGTTCTGAAAAGTCGAATGCACTTTCTTGGTGGTCGCTTCAGCCGATGAAAGTTATTCCTCCTCCGCAAGCTAACCCCCAATGGGTTAAAAACCCGATTGATTCCTTCATTTGGAACAAGTTGCAGCAGAAGCAATTAAGCCCTTCCAAAGAAGCTTCCAAGATTACACTGTTGCGCAGGGTCTATTTTGATGTCACTGGTCTTCCCCCGGAACCCGCAGAGATTGAAAATTTCCTCAACGACAAATCGCCTGATGCTTATGAAAAGCTGGTAGATCGATTGCTTGCTTCTCCACAGTATGGGGAACGCTGGGCTCGCCATTGGCTTGATGCTGTTCACTTCGGCGAAACCCATGGCTACGACAAAGATAAGCTAAGGCTCAATGCCTGGCCCTACCGGGATTATGTGATTCGTTCGTTTAATGCAGATAAACCATATGGCCGATTTGTTTCAGAGCAACTTGCGGGTGATATGCTTTTCCCTGGCACTCCCGAAGGAATCGAAGCTTTGGGTTTTATTGCATCGGGGCCTTGGGATTTCATTGGCCACGCTGAAGTGCCCGAGAGCAAAATCGATGGCAGGGTTGCGCGCCATCTTGATCGTGATGATATGGTTGCCAATACTGCCAATACTTTTCTGAGCATGACGGTTCAGTGTGCGCAGTGCCATAACCATAAGTTTGATCCTATTTTGCAGACCGATTATTATGGTATGCAGGCGGTGTTTGCAGCGCTTGATCGTGCGGATAAACCTTACCATGCGGATGCCAACATTGCATCGCAGTTTGAATCATTAAAACAGAAAATCAAAGTTCAAGAAGCAGCAATGCAGGCAGTCGAAGCAAAGATGCCTGGCAGAAAAGAACTTGCAGAAATTGATTCTCGCATTGCTCAATTGCAAAAAGCATCTGTTGGAAAGAACCCTGCGTTTGGCTACCACAGTGGCATTAGCCCCAAGCAGTCAGAATTAAAGTGGATTCAGATCGAACTTCCTCAATCTCAGATCATCGATAAGGTTGTGTTGCATGCTTGCCATGATGAGTTCAACAACATTGGTGCGGGGTTTGGTTTTCCTATTCGCTATCAGGTTCAAATTAGTGATGAGGTAACATTCAAAGCGCCTGAAATCTTGAGCTTAAAAACCAGTGAGCAAGATCAGCTTAATCCTGGATTGATGCCCGTAGCTATTAATGTCGGGATGAAAAAAGCCAAGTATATTAGAGTAGTTGCTACTAAACTCGCACCCAGACAAAACGACTATATTCTTGCGCTTGCTGAAGTAGAGGTGCTTGATGCTGCGGGTAAAAATCTTGCCCTAAATACTCCGGTTACCAGTCTTGATTCTACTGAAGCCCCCATTCGCTGGACTAAAAAGAACCTCACTGATGGTATCTGGTTCCAAGGTGCTGATACTAGCAATAAAGAAACTGCAGCACTGCAAGAGCAAAAGAATAAGTTGCTTGCAACTCTTGTACCTGAAGCCGACAGGCTGGCACTTCAAAACATGAAATCCCAAGTTTCTGAATTGAAGGCACAGCTTGCAAAAATGCCCCAGCCTAAAATGGTTTTCGCTGGAACGGTTCATACTGGAAGTGGCGCTTTTGCTGGTACGGGTGCAACGGGTGGCAAGCCTCGAACCATTTATTTACTACAGCGGGGCAATATTGAAAAACCACTCGATGTTGTTTCCCCCAGAGCGATCACTGCTCTCCCTCATTCTCCAGGAATGTTTTCCATTCCAGAAAATGAACCTGAAGGTTTGCGTAGGGTTGCTCTTGCCAACTGGATTACTCATGATGCAAATCCGCTTGTTTGGCGATCTATTGTGAACAGGGTTTGGCGCTGGCATTTTGGCAGAGGCATTGTTGATACACCCAATGATTTCGGAAAGATGGGCAAAGATCCTTCACACCCCGAACTTCTTGACTGGCTTGCAACCGACTTCCGCGATAATGGTCAATCCCTTAAACGCCTGCATCGATTGATTTTAACCAGCGCAACCTATCAGCAATCTTCCGCCACTAACTCTGATAGCGCTGCCAAGGATTCCGACAATGTTTATTACTGGCGCATGAATCGCAAAAAGCTCGAGGCGGAAGCTATTCGTGATTCTGTTTTAAAGGTTTCGGGCAAACTTGATGAAGCGATGTTTGGCCCTAGCTTCCAAGATTTTGTTATCGAAAAACCCGAGCACTCGCCACATTATCAATATCACCTTCATAACCCTGAAGACCCCAAAGTGTTTCGCAGAGCAGTTTACCGATTTCTCGTTCGATCTCAGCAACAGCCCTTTATGACTACGCTTGATTGCGCAGATCCCTCCTTATTGGTGGATAAACGCAATGAAAGCCTTTCCGCATTGCAGGCACTCGTGCTTTTAAATAATGGTTTCATGCTGGTGCAATCCAAGGAGTTTGCAAAAAGAATAGAGCGCGATTTTCCCAAACAGCAGCAAGTTGAAAATGCTTTTCTGATTGCCCTAGGGCGCAAACCCACCCAATCTGAACTTGAATCTTTGACTGGCTTGGCAGCTCAGTATTCGCTCGCAGACTTGGCCCGTGTGCTTTTCAATCTCAATGAGTTTTCCTTCGTTGATTAAACCGGATGCCCTATGAACATCAATAATAATAACCCGAACCTTTATAATGCTGGCATGAACAGGCGCGAGATGCTTTGGAATACAGGGGGAGGATTGGGCGGTATTGCCCTTGCAAGCTTGCTCGAAAATCAATCCGCATTTGGTGATTCACTTAATGAGGGAGGCGTTGGCGGGCTTCAAGGGCTTCCTCATCACCCACCCAAGGCCAAGCGGGTCATTCAGCTTTTCATGGCGGGCGCTGCTAGCCATGTTGATCTTTTCGATTTCAAACCAGAACTCATCAAGCAGCATGGTAAGAGTTCCGACTTCGGTGAGAAAGTCGAAGCGTTTCAAAACGGGCTCGGGCCCTGGCTTAAACCCATTTGGGATTTCAAACCCTATGGCAAATCCGGGAAGATGCTTAGCGATACTGTCTCGCCTTTGGGCGATGTAGTTGATGAAATTGCCTTTGTTCACAACATGGTTGGCAAGACTGGTATTCATAGCCAGTCCACTTATTTGCAAGCCACGGGTTTTCAGAACCCAGGCTTTCCTGGTATGGGCTGCTGGGTCAGTTATGGTCTAGGTAGCATGAATCAAAATCTTCCCACCTTTGTGGTGCTCCCTGATCATCGTGGCTTTGCAAGCAACGGCCCCAAAAATTGGGATAGTGCTTTTCTTCCTTCGCAACATCAAGGCACGATTCTTAAACCGGGTGCCCCTAACCCTATCGAAGATCTATTTCCCGCCCCTCAGGGAAACTTTATTTCCAAGGCCAGCGCCAACGCTTCCTTTGATATCCTTGGTAAGCTCAACCGCGAGCATTTGCAATCTAGGGAAGGCGATAGCAGGCTTAATGCACGCATTCAAAGCTACGAACTTGCTGCGAGAATGCAGCTTGCTGCACCCGAAGCTATGGATATTTCGAAAGAGCCCGCTTACATCCGCAAGCTTTATGGCCTTGATCATAATGTTCAAACCTTCGATAAGGAAATCAATGCCATCGAAGAGATCGACCATTTCTCGCGCAAGTGTCTGGTAGCTCGAAGATTGTTGGAGCGGGGCGTGCGCTTTGTGCAAATCTGGTCGGGTTGCGATAACGGTTTCCCTAGGCGTAATTGGGATAGCCATGAAGATATCGAACGCGATCATGGCCCACTTGCAATGGGCATGGCTAGGGGCTCTGCTGCACTTATCCTTGATCTAAAACAGCGTGGCTTGCTTGATGATACTATCATTCTTTGGACAACTGAATTTGGCAGAATGCCTTCTTCTCAAGGGGGCAAAGGCCGCGATCATAATCCTTATTGCTTCACCAACTGGCTTGCGGGTGGTGGTATCAAGGGCGGTGTATCTTATGGCCCTAGTGATGATTTTGGGTACAAACCCCAGGATAGAAAAAATCCTACTCAGGTATATGATATCCATGCAACCATTTTGCATTTGCTTGGTATCGATCATACTTTGCTTAATGTTAGGAATAATGGCATCGATCGCAGATTGACCGATGTTCACGGGCATGTGATTGAAAACATTCTCGCTTAAATTCGATTTTTAACCTTATGAAAGGTCTTCCGTCATGGATCCATTACAAAAAGTTATTTCTATTGTTCCTACTACCAAAGTTTTATCTATCATGGATGAGTTTCGAGAATTCGCATTTAAAGGAAATTTTATCAATGTCGCTATTGGCGTGGTCATCGGTGGCGCATTCAGCAAAGTGGTTGAAGCTTTGGTGAAAAGCATTCTTATGCCCTTTGTCAGTTTGTTTACCCCGGTAGAAAAAGGTTATGCAGGTTGGACTTTTGTTTTCAATGGCGTTGAAATTCCATACGGTGTATTTCTGGGAGAAGTCATCAACTTCCTTATCGTTGCCGCTGCAATGTTTTTCTTTATCGTAAAGTTTCTTGGATGGATGATGAACATGAAAAAAGAAGAGCCTGTGGTTGTGCTGACCAAACAGGAAGAACTCCTCATCGAGATCCGCGACTTGTTGAAAGCCAAAGCATCCTAATATTCTTATCGTCTAATCGAGGCATTCCCATGCGAAATATTCTGCTATCTCTGCTTGTACCTTGTCTGTTAAGTCATCCTGTATTAGCTGCAGATGAACCAATTGATGTAGTCATTTATGGCGGAACCTCCGCAGGGGTCAGCGCTGCTATCCAAGCTTCCCGCATGGGGAAATCCTCTATCATCATTGAACCCTCCAAGTATTTGGGCGGTTTAACCACGGGCGGTTTGGGCGCTACCGATACAGGCAGCAAAGCAGTCATCGGTG
>CALARU010000007.1 GCA_937888715.1 uncultured Planctomycetaceae bacterium
TAAAACCACATCAAAGCTGCAGTTCGCAAATAGAATACCTTGCTTACATAATTTTCTAAGATTAAAGGTAAGATTCCTTGATTGAAAATTTTGTCTTATTAATTCGTCGTGGGCATCTTTGGTTGTGGTTGCCCAAACTTCTGCGCCATTTTTTGCGTATTGAATCCAGTCTGTTCCTAGTCCTGAACCTATGCAAAGAATTCTTTCGCCTGCGTGTTTGTTGAATTCAAGGAGTTTGGGGACCCACTTCCCATAATGCGAGTAGCGCAGTTTTTCTGCTTGCATATACCATTCTGGTGAACCCGCCTTGGGTAATTCATTCTCTTTATTTGGCTTTCTTAACGATTCTTTCCAAAAAATGCTGTTGATCAGTTCTTGGTCTCCCCAAGTCCTGTTCATTCCCGGAAATGGAATAGATGCAGAGTAATCTTCTGATTCTAATTCCGTAAAGCTTTCCTGCATGGTTGATCTTCTATCCTAAGCATTTATCTTGCTTTTATTTAAACACACTTCTTTCGTTATTCTAATTAGGTTTTTCTGTCAAGACCAACCGCAAGATGCTATGGTAAAACACTATTGGTATGTTAGTTTAGGGTGATTAAATGCTAAATAAATGTTGCGAGTGCTTTTAATCCGTTGTAATGATGATTTTACTGCTTGTTTACAACTTGTTTTCGTAAAGGAAGATAAAATGGCTACTCCTAAAAGATCTGTGGCGCCCCGAAGAGATTTTTTAAAGGCGGGTGCTGTTGCATTATCTGCCCTGCCAATTGTTTCTGGCGGTGTTTATGCACAAGGGAGCGATGTTTTAAAAATTGGCTTAGTTGGTTGTGGGGGGCGCGGGTCTGGTGCTGCTGCGCAGGCTCTTCGCGCGGATAAAGCTGTTTCTCTTCATGCCATGGGCGATATGTTTAGTGATAGGCTTGAAGGAAGCTTGAATAGTTTTAATAAAGACAAAGAGCTTGCGGGTAAGATTAATGTAGGCGACAAAAAATTCCTGGGTTTTGATGCTTACAAAAAGGTTATTGATAGTGGGGTTGATGTTGTTTTACTTACCACCCCTCCCCATTTTCGTGCACAGCAAATTAAATATGCGATTGAAAAAGGCAAACATGTTTTTGCTGAAAAACCGGTTGCTGTTGATGCTACTGGTGTCCGTTCTGTTTTAGAGTCTTGCAAACAGGCCAAAGCTAAAAATCTTGCTGTCGTTTCTGGCCTTTGCTGGAGATATCATTACGGAAAACGCGAAACTATGACCCGCATTCATGAGGGGCAGATTGGTGATATTGTTGCAATGCACACCAATTATGTTGTTGGTGGCCTATGGCATAGAAAACGAGAACCTGAATGGTCAGACATGGAATGGCAGCTTCGTAATTGGCTTTATTTTACTTGGCTGAGTGGCGATCATATTGTCGAGCAGCATATTCATAGCCTTGATAAATGCATGTGGGCTATGAAGGATGAGCCACCGATTTCCGCAATGGGCCTTGGGGGTAGGCAGGTTCGGGTCTCCACTGATTTTGGTCATATCTTTGATCACCATGCTGTTGTTTATGAGTGGAAAAATGGAGCTAAAGCCTTTAGTTATACCCGCCAGCAGGATGGTTGTTTTAATGAGGTAAATGATTATCTCATGGGTACCCAGGGGACTTGCGATGTTATGAAGCATCAGATTAAAGGGAAGAATCCTTGGACCATGAAAAAGCGACCACAGGACGACATGTATCAAAATGAACACAACGAACTTTTTGCTAGCATTAGGGCTGGCAAACCCATTAATGATGGGGAATGGATGTGCCAAAGCACCTTAATGGCTATCATGGGTAGGATGGCAACTTATACAGGTAAATTAATTACATGGGATATGGCATGGAATTCAAAGGAAGATCTTACACCTGCAAAATACGAATTGGGAATGATGCCCATGCCAGAAGTTGCAAGGCCGGGGATTACCAAGTTTGTTTAATTTTATCTCTAAGGCTTCGTTTATTGAATCGATGCGAGGGTTCTCATGATCAATAATTCTGAGACCCCTTCGTTTATTTTTCAAGGTGTCAAAATCATTGATACCTTTGCAGAAGCTTTTCCTATTACTGGCACTCGCGTAATTGTGACGGCGGTTTCCAGAGAATGGGCTTTTATCGCTGCTACTACTTCAACAGGGTATGCTTCTTCCGTTATTGGTTGCGATACTGAAGCAGGGATTGAGCGCGAACTTTCTCCGGATGAAACTCCTGATGGACGGCCCGGCTTTTCATTGCTCTTCTTTGCTTTTTCCAGAGAGGCTTTGCAAAAAGCGATTGTCGCAAGGGTTGGTCAATCGATTTTAACCTGCCCCACCACGGCTTGTTATAATGGCGTGCCTATTGATCCTTTGCGTGCTATTCAGATTGGTGGCATGTTGCGCTTTTTTGGGGATGGGTATCAAACTAGTAAACTTTTGGATGGCAAGAGATATTGGCGAATTCCTGTCATGGATGGCGAATTTGTTTGTGAAGATAAATTCGGCACAGTTAAAGGCGTGGCTGGCGGCAATATTCTTATTCTTGCTACCACTCAGGCCCTTGCACTTCAGGCCGCCTCACGAGGGGTTGCTGCAGCGCGTAAAGTTCCCGATGTTCTTCTTCCTTTTCCTGGTGGCGTTGTTCGTAGTGGAAGCAAGGTAGGCAGTAAATATAAAAAACTCAAAGCCAGTACCAATGAAGCTTATTGCCCCACCTTGCGAGCGATTGTAGCTTCTCAATTGGATCTAAATGTTTCCGCAGTTTATGAAATTGTCATCGATGGATTTTCCAGAGAAGCTGTTGAGGCTGCAATGAAAAATGCGCTTCATGCAGCTTGTGGTGAGGGAGTTGAGTGCATCAGTGCTGGTAATTATGGTGGCAAGCTTGGGCCTGTTCACATCAGGCTTTCTTCATTAATAAGCTAGTTATGCGTTTTTAAGCTGATTATTGTCAAAGGTTTTTTTATGATTCGTCTTTCTCATCTGTCAAGTTCTAAGATTCCGCTTGAAGCGGAATGTATTACCCCCGATTTCTTTCTTGGTAAAGCTCACTCAGACATTTCCAAGCTTCCTGTCTTTGACGGTAATCGAAAGTGCGAACTTGGGCAGTTCTTTTCTATTTCTGGAACGATGGATGATGATTCTATTTTGATCGAAAATGATTGCTCCAATGTTAAATTAATTGGTAGCAGAATGACTCGTGGAAAAATTGAAGTTCTTGGAAATGTGGGCATGCATCTGGGGGCTGGCATTTCAGGCGGGTCAATTCTGGTTAGGGGGTCTGCTACGGATTGGGTTGGCGCAGAAATGAAGGGTGGCACTATTGAAATCCTTGGCGATGCGGGCCATCTTATTGGCGCTGCTTACAGGGGCGCCTCGGTTGGGATGCGGGGGGGAAATCTTATCGTTCATGGAAGCTGTGGTAATGAAGTTGGTTCCCACATGAGACGGGGCCTTATTGCGATTGGTAAAAATGTTGGCGATTTTGTAGGGATGGGAATGATCGCAGGCACCATTATTACTGCTGGATCTGTGGGCATAAGGGCTGGTGCTGAGATGAAAAGAGGTACTTTAGTTTTTCTTTCTGAAAGGCCAGCATTGCTTCCCACCTTCCGATTCTCCTGCAATTATGACCCTGCTTTCCTAACGATTTATTTTAATAAACTCAAGCAATTCAACTTCCCGTTATTGAATACGATTTCTCCTTGGTCTAGGTATTGCGGAGATTTAATTTCTCTTGGCCGGGGTGAAATCCTTTGTAAAGCTAACTAGTGTTTGAGCTTTCTTTTTCTTGCTGTCAAGTAAATGGCTTCAATTAATGACTTCCATTCAATGTTAAACAAAAGCGATAAAGTTTTAGTGACTGGTGGTGCTGGCTTTATTGGAAGTCATTTGGTTTCTGCCCTTTTGCAGCGAGGCTTTGCAGTCAGGGTTCTTGAAAAACCTGGCGTAAATATCAATCATCTCCCTGAAATTGATCTTGAGATTGTTTGGGCTGATATCACGAAAAGAGAAAGTTTAACGAAGGCGATATCAGGTTGTTCCGTTGTTTTTCATCTTGCTGCAGATCCCAATCTTTGGCGGAAAAGCAGATCACATTATCATCAGGTCAATTTTCAGGGTGCGAAAAATGTCATCGAAATTGCACTCGATTTAGGCGTGAAAAGAATTGTTCATGCGAGTACCGAGAGTATTCTTACCCGTAAAAATCAAAAAGATGAAATCACTGAAACGCAGCAGGTTGGATTGAAAGATGCGATTGGCAGTTATTGTAGGTCAAAAATGCGTGCAGAATTGTTCGCACTGGGATTAGGTTCCATGGGTGCACCCGTGATTGTAGTGAACCCTACGCTTCCTATTGGCCCAGGAGATTATGGACTTAGCCCTCCTTCAAAAATGATCCTCGATTTTTGCAAAACTGGAAGGAAGGAGTATATTGCTGGCGATTTGAATTTGGCAGATGTTCGAGATATTGCCCAAGGTTTCATTCTTGCTTGTGAGAGAGGGGAACCAGGAAGGCGGTATATTCTTTCAGGGGAAAACAAAACTATTAAGGAAGTATTTCAAATATTATCCCAAATAGTTGGCCTACCTGGCCCAGAGACTCAAATACCTTACCCTTTGGCTCTCGGATTTGCTTTTTTCTCGGAATTATGGGCCGATCTTGTCTCAGGTAAGTCTCCCCAAGCGAACCTTACCGGGGTGCAGTTAACCCGCAGAATCATGCACTTTAAAAGCAGTGTCGCCTTAAAGGAGATGGGCTGGAAAGTCCGCCCTGTTGAAAATTCACTGCAGGAATCGGTTGCTTGGTTCCATTCCATTGGATTGATCTAGATTATTGGTAAAGAATCAACTTTTCAAAATTGTTTATTAAAGGTGCTTGCCAGATAGCCATCCATCGTTTTTAATACTTCAATTAACTGTTTAGCAATGGAAAGGATTCCTGTGCCAGTCGCATTCATAAATAAAAAGCACACGACTTTTAATCCTGTTTCAGGTCAGGTTCGTAATTTGCTAGACCAAGCATTTACTGCGGTGGTTAATGGCCGCGATTTTTTGACTCAACATCAGCAAAAAGATGGGCACTGGGTTGCTGAATTACAAGGCGACACTATTTTAGAATCTGAGTTTGTTTTACTCATGGCTTTCTTGGGTAAAGAAAACGACGAAATATGCCAGAAGTGTTCGGTTTATATTCAATCGCAACTTAATCCAGATGGTGGGTGGAGTAATTTTCCAGGCGGACCTTTTGATCTTAGTGTTTCAACCAAGGCTTACTTTGCATTGAAGTTAACTGGTGTATCAACCCAATTGCCATGGATGAAAATTGCCCGGGAAAAAATACTCCAAGCAGGTGGTGCTGAAAACTGTAATAGTTTTTCTCGGTTTTATTTTGCGCTTTTGGGTGAATACTCCTATCAAAATTGCCCTGAGGTTCCCCCAGAACTTTTGCTTCTACCTTCATGGTTTCCTGTCAGTATTTATTCGATGTCTAGTTGGACTAGAACCATTCTTGTCCCCCTGAGCATTTTTTCTGCGATCAAACCATCGATTAAATTGCCTAAGGACAAAGGTATCCGTGAACTTTTTGTAGAAGATCCTTGGCAGGCGAAATGGCCTTCCCCACCTTCTAAAGAAGTTTTCTCTTGGCGTAATTTCTTTTTATTGTCAGACTTTGCAATTAAAAAGATCGCTCCACGATTACCGTTCCTTAGAAATTATGCAGTAAACAAAGCCGCTCGTTGGATGCGTGAACATTTTCAATACTCCGACGGTGTAGGGGCTATTTTTCCGCCCATGATTTATACCGTGGTTGCCCTTAAGTGCTTGGGTGTTAAAGAATCTGCCCCTGAAATGCAATGGGCCCTGAAGCAATTGCTTGACTTGGTTATCGAGGAAAAGGGGTCTATTCGACTTCAACCTTGTGTCTCCCCAGTTTGGGATACCGCCCTTGCTACGATTGCTGTCGCAGATGCTGGCCAACCCCAAGATGATTTGAATTTAAGAAAAGCAGTAGACTGGCTTTTGAAAAAAGAGGTTACTGGTAAAATTGATTGCTCAACCAATCATCCTGATATGAAGCCTGCAGGTTGGTTCTTTGAATATAACAACCAGTTTTATCCAGATATTGATGACACCGCAATGGTCATCATAGCAATGGTAAAAACTAATAGTCACAATCGTCCAGAATGTATTGCTGCTATCGAGCGATCGGTTCGCTGGATTTTCTTGATGCAAAATCGTGATGGAGGATGGGGCGCCTTCGATAAAGATATCGATCAGGAATTTTTAACCAAGGTTCCATTTGCTGATCACAATGCGATGCTTGACCCCACCTGTCCTGATATTTCCGCACGAGTATTAGAGGCGCTGGGTGAACTTGGGTACAGGTCAGATGAAATCCACATTCAAAAAGCTATTGAGTATATTCGGTGTTCTCAGGAACCATGGGGCGCTTGGGTTGGTCGCTGGGGGGTCAATTATATTTATGGTACTTGGCAAGTTTTGCTCGGTCTTAAAGCCGTAGGGTTTGATATGAATGCCCCTATGATTATTAAAGCTGTTCAGTGGCTTAAAGGGTGTCAGCACCAAGATGGTTCTTGGGGTGAAACTTGTGCCACTTACGATGACCCATCGCTTGCTGGTCAGGGCGAGGCTACTCCTTCCCAGACTGCGTGGGCGATTTTAGGATTACTTGCAGCTGGTGAAGAAAACTCTGATGCGGTCCGAAATGGCATTTCTTATCTTGTAAATACTCAAGATTCCGGAGGCGATTGGGCCGAATACTTTTTTACGGGCACTGGGTTTCCTAAGGTCTTTTATCTTAAGTACCACTATTATCGCATTTATTTTCCATTGATGGCGCTTTCGCGCTATTGCAGGCTTCTTGGCTATGCCCTTTGAACAGAATACTTATTGATCTGGTGTTGGATCAGTTTGTCGGTTTAAATGATTTTAACTTCTTTACATATATGCAGTGAAAGGGATTTCTTATGCGTTTTCCATTATCGTTAACTTCGACTATGATTGGTTATATTGGCAAAAAGAAAATAACCGGACAGAAAAAATTCCCATTGGTTCTTATGCTTGAACCTCTCCATGCTTGCAATCTTACTTGTACAGGGTGTGGCAGGATTCGAGAATACTCTCAAACCATTAAGGATAAACTTTCGGTTGAGGAATGCATGGTTTCTGTTGATGAGGCCGCAGCACCTATTGTCAGTATTTGTGGGGGGGAGCCTCTAATCTATCCGGAAATCGGCAGGTTGGTTAAAGAAATTCTTGATCGCAGAAAACACATTTATCTTTGCACCAACGGCGTATTTTTAGAAAAAAAACTCGATCAGTTCAAGCCTAGTGATCGTTTCTTCTTTAATGTTCACCTTGATGGTATGGAAGCAACCCACGATCTTATGGTGGAACGCGAAGGCGTTTTCAAAGCCGCTGTTGAAGGCATCAAGGCTGCTAAAAAAGCTGGGTTTTTAGTTTGTACCAATACCACCATTTACAAGGAAACCAACCTCGATGAAATTGACAAGCTTTATGCTTTCCTTTCGAAATTGGGAGTTGATGGCTTTTTGATTTCTCCTTCTTATGGATATTCTGCAGTTCATGAAACTAACCCAGATGGCGCTGCTGAAATATTTATGACCCGTGATGAAATTCGTAAGAAATTTATGGAGGCCCAATCTCTTTTCAAAAAATACAAGATGATGTCTTCGCCCATTTATCTTGAATTCTTAAGTGGTAAACGCGAAATACCTTGCACAGCTTGGGGCAACCCTACCCGTAATGTCAAAGGTTGGAAAGGCCCTTGCTATCTTATTACTGATGCTCATCATGACACCTTTGATGGTTTGATGAATGACACGGATTGGGACAGTTACGGACATGGGAAGGATCCTCGTTGCGAGCATTGTCTGGTTCATTCGGGCTTTGAAGCCAGCGCTGCACTCGGGGTTAATGGTAAATTAGGCGATAGCTTGAAGATGTTGATGTGGCAACTTTCTTAGACATTAATCAAGCTGATACATCTGAATTAAAGCTTTTATGGCTCCTTTTCCCTACATGGGCTGAGGAGCTTTCTTTTTTGCATCGTATTCAATCCAAAAAACATAACCGTGTTTCTGGGGTCTCTTTTATTGAAGGAAAGTATGCAGGTTTTCGCATCTGTAGTTTTGTAGTGGGTGTTGGGACAGAAGCGAGGCAATTTTGTTTGCAATTAAGCGAATTGATTTTAGAAAATAAACTCTTTAGGCCTAACTTGGTGTTGTTGGCAGGATTTGCAGGTGGGTGCAAAAAAGAAAGCAAGACGGGTGATGTTTTTTTTGTGAGCCGCATTCTTGATGATCATCAAAAGACCATAATCTCACACACAATTTTAGTCGACCCGCTTTTTTTTAATCAAAATTTGATTCGATTTGGGGTTGGGGTGACGGTGGATCGAGTTGCAACTCCGGAGAAAAAAAAGATTTTAGGTAAAAAGGGGGCAGATTTGGTGGAAATGGAATTGAAGCTTGTGCATGACATTTTTTTTGAAATCAGGGTACCTGTTTTTTGTTTAAGGGTTATTTTGGACGATTTAGGCTTTACAGTTCCTGAAAAACTGGCAACTTTTGTTCAAAAAGGCCGACTTTTGGTTCTGCCACTCGTTTTCTTTGTGTTTTTTAATCCAACTTCAGTTTGGCAATTGTTTCTACTAGGGTTTAAGACAAGTTTAGCGAAAAAAAAATTATTACTAGCTTTAGTACTGCTTATTAACGGTTTAAGTCCAAAGAATCGAAAAAACAAGGAGGGCACGAACTTCGACCCTCATATTTGACTAATTATTTACAAGTTAAACCATGGGGTGGTCGATTTGTTAAATGGTATTGATTAATTCACTTATAGAAAGCACTTGGAAATGAATCATTCAAGCTATTGTAATATTTTCAAATTTCTACTTGAAATCCCTCCTCATCCCCTATAAGATTCGGTATCCCTTGGGCAAGGTGATTTAAATTCGACCTGCGGGTCAATTAATTCCGACTAGGCTCAATCGAAATCTATGTTGGTATGCTCCTTCATGGTTTCTGTATAAGTGTAAAGTTGTAAATCCATAATTTGTTAGGGTTTATGCTAATTATTGTCCGTTGTATTTATCTAAGGAATTGTAATGAAAACTAAGAAAAGTGCTGAGGTTGAAATCAAAGAAGTTGAAATCAAAGAAATTGAAGTTCTTAGCACAACTGAAAATCCCACTATTTTCTCCTCTGATCTTTTAACTCCAGAAGAAGAACGAAACTTGTTGGCTGATTTTTGGGAAACCAAATGCGAATTAGTTCGTGCCTTGGTTAGACAATACCCAAAACTCCGCAGCCAAAGACCACCACTCGAACCTTGGCCTATGGCACAGTTTATCAAAGATAACTGTATCGAACCTGTTCGCAGTGTTGCTGCAATCAGAAGGCTTCATGATCGCTATGTACATCTTAAACATAGGCTCGCTTCTGCTAATATTCGGCTTGCTGCGCACGTTGCCAAGCGCTTTAGGCACCATGCTCTTAGTTATGCCGATTTGCTCCAAGAAGCTGTTTGTGGCTTGATGCAAGCTATCGATAGATTTGATGTGAGCCATGGTACCCGGCTTGCAACTTATGCAACTTGGTGGATCAGGCAAACTTTGCAGATTGCGGTTGCAAGACAAAGCCATTTGGTTAGTCTTTCCCCCCACCATTTGCAAGAATTAGGGCAATTGCAACAAGAATCTGAAGCTCTGGCTCACGGTGGCAAACATTTGCCTACCCCCCAGGAATTGGCTTCCCGTACTGGTTCTAGCCTTGAGCACTTGACTCATTTGCAAACTGCTACTCGGACTCCTGTTTCTTTAAATGCTGTTCTTGATGATGACAGTGATTTTAAACTCACTGAAGCCATGCCAGATAACGAAAGCACGATTCAGCGCTCTAATAATGAGCGTCAAGAAGCTTTATTGTTCCTAATGGAAAACCTTCGCCCCAGAGAGCGCAAAGTTTTGGATCTCCGCTTTGGCTTAACTGGCAGTGGAACCCACAGCCTTCGTCAAATCGGGAATCTCCTTCGCATTAGCAAAGAACGAGTTCGCCAGATTCAAAATCGAGCATTAGAAAAACTTCGTGCCTCCGCTGAACGCGTTGGTTGGGAAGCTGATCTTCTTCTTGGGTAAAATTCTGGTTGGTAATCTTTGAAACAGGAAAGGCGGGGTAATTCCCGCCTTTCTTCTTTTTATGCTACTTGTGGTTGGTTTTGATTTTCGATTTCTTCCCGTATTGATACATTGATCGATTCTTCAATAAACGACAACACTTTTGCAATGGTCAGACCATCCATAACCCGATGATCAAATGTTAGGCGAATGGTGCAATCGCCATTGGTTGCAATAGGCCCATAATTCAAGGCGCTGGTAAGGGGTGTTAAAAGGTGAATGGTATTTGCATCTAGTTGTGAAACGGAACTTACAGAAAAGGTTCCAAAGTTTTTCGCTTTGCAATAACCTGAGAGATACAATCCGTAATTCCAGATGAGCGCTCTTATGGGCCAAGGAAATTTCGAGGTTCTTCGCATTCTTTTTAACAACGATACTGAATCGATTGGACTATTTTTAAAATGTTGAAGTGCTTCATTAATTTCTGATAAAGGTTTGGATTCTGGTTTTTGAACCATTCCGAATACTACCGCTTCCTGATTATCAATTATGCGATTGATTGCAACGCTGGCAACAGGAATTGGGTGTTGATACAAATGAGCATAAGGGAATGACATCCAAGATTGCCTTAGCTCCTCAAATTCAAATGAAGCTAATCCCATTGCCTTGGTAAATATGCTGGTCCAACCGATTCGTTTAAGGGCATTGCCTTTGGCTATCTTCACTGCTTTAATGTTGATTTTTTTTTCGATAGTGCAAAGTGGAACCTTGTTTGCATAGTGGACGATATCACTAATTAAAGTTCGTGTCCAATGAACGGAAATTTTAATGCCTTTTTGACCCATAATCTTCTGCAATTATTAAAATAGTATTAAATTATAATAAGCATTTGGGCATTTTTTTAACAAGGCCAACAAGATTTTGATTAAGAATTAATTGGTGTAAATAAAGTAAGTATAAGCATCTTTACTCACTGGATAAAATTCTTTTTAACTCATCGAGGATTACTTCAACTTGATTTAAATCGTTGTAATGCACAAATCCAATTCTAAGTACGCCCCCCTTCCCTTCGTATCCTAATGTTTCCATTAATGTTTTTGCGTAAAAGTTGCCGCTGTATGCGAAAATGCCTGTAAGGGCTAATTCTTTGGCCATTATATTAGCGGGAACTTTTTTACTTGTTAAAGCGAAGGTTGCTACGCGCTGGTTGATGTTTTCCAAATCTTTTAAACCCACAATTTCGATTCCATCCAGTTTTCTGATTCCTTCAAGAAAGCAGGCGGAAAGTGTTTTTTCATGTTCTTCGATTTTGTTAAAGGCTTGTTCTAATTGGGTTCGTTTGCTGGTTGAGTTATTTGCTCCTGAAAGAGAGGCAAGGTAGTCTATGGCTGCAGTAGTTCCAGCAATACCTTCATGGTTTTGGGTGCCAGTCATCCATTTGCCAGGGTTTGAATCTGCAGCTGGTCTTACTTTGTAAGGTTGTAAATTGTTTAGTAAGGATTCTTTTCCATACAAAATTCCTACATGTGGGCCAAAAAATTTGTAAGCGGAACATGCTAAAAAATCGCAATCCCATTGGATTACATCGATTAGCTTATGCGGTGTGTAATGCACTGCATCAACATAAACAATTGCACCTGCATCATGGCCCAATTTTGTTAGTTTAGGAATGTCGTTAAGTGTTCCGGTTGCGTTAGAGCATGCTGTAAATGCAAATAATTTTGGTTTTTTAGAAAGCTTTCTCTCTAAATCGGCTTTATTAAAAGTGCAAGTTTCTGCATCTATTTCCACAAAATCAACTTCGCATTTTTTATCTCGTGCCATGAGTTGCCAAGGTGATATATTTGCCTCGTGATCAAGTTTAGAAAGTAAAATCCGATCGCCTGCTTGCAAGGTGTTTCCAATCGAACGGGAGATGTGGAAGGTTAAGGACGTCATGTTATTGCCAAAAATAATTTCTGAATTACTTCTGGCGTTCAACAAGGCTTGAACCGTAATACCTGCATTTAAAAGTGTCTGGTCAGATTCTTTTGAAGTTCGGAAAGCAGCGCCTAAATTTGCATTTTGGTGAATCAGGTAGTGCGAAATAGCATTAATCACGCTTTCGGGGACTTGAGTGCCTCCGGGGGCATCAGCATGAATTTCGTTGCTTTGTCTTAATTTTGGAAAGTTTTCCACAATTTTGGGTATATTCAACATCAATGCTTCCTGATAATTCGGGTAGTTATAATTTTTGAATGCTAATCGGAAACCCGTTTAAAACAAAGATTACTTGAAAAAATATTGTAATTA
>CALARU010000008.1 GCA_937888715.1 uncultured Planctomycetaceae bacterium
GTAGGGCTGCCACCAACTCCTCAGGAAGTGGAATCGTTCTTAAATGATTCCGACCCGCAAGCCTATCCTAAGTTGGTCAACAGGCTTTTAGACTCTTCACACTTTGGCGAACGCTGGGCCAGACATTGGCTTGATCTTGCACGCTACGCAGATAACCGTGGCTATATTGGCGTGGGCGTTGATCGCACTTACCCTTATGCATACACCTTTCGTGATTGGGTGATTCAATCTTTCAACAACGATCTGCCTTACGACAAATTTCTTACCTATCAAATCGCAGCAGACAACCCAAAATCGGGCGCTTCTAAATCCGATCTCGCTGCACTCGGATTCTTTACCGTTGGTAGAAGATTTATCAACAACCAAAACGACATCATCGATGACCGTATCGATGTATTATGCAGAACCACCATGGGCCTAACTGTAACTTGCGCACGATGCCATGATCACAAGTATGATCCCATACCCACCAAAGATTACTATTCCTTATATGGCGTTTTTGCAAGTTCGCAGGAACCTGAAGACCTGCCCGATTTAGGGCTTGAAGGCAGTGGGCCCGAAGCACAAGAATTCCAATTAGAGCTTGCAAAGCTCCTCAAAGAAAAAGAAAAGTTTGAAACAGACAATGCGGAAATCAAAGTCAAAGAACCCCGAAAATTCTCCGAATCCATCAAGCCTTATGACAACCGCATCAAACAACTTAAATCCAAACACCCAGGCTCTCCCCCCAAAGGAATGGTTTTGTTCGACAAGCCATCACCTGTTGAACCCGTAGTTTTCATCCGAGGAAATCAAGGCAATAGGGGCGCAAAAGTACCCAGACAATTCCTTGAAGTCGTGAGTGGCGCAAACCGCACACCATTCAAGCAAGGCAGTGGCAGGCTCGAAGCTGCACAAGCCATTGTCTCACCACAAAACACGCTTACTTCAAGGGTTTGGGTCAATCGAGTTTGGGCACATGTGTTTGGCAACCCTTTAGTAAAAACTCCCAGCGACTTCGGGGTTCGTAGCGATCCACCCTCGCACCCAGAACTCCTTGATTTTCTTGCATCCAAATTAATAGAAGATCACTGGTCTACCAAAAACCTGATCAGGCAGATGCTGCTTTCCTCTACCTTTAAGCAAACAAGTTCACCCCGTTCGGAACTGCAAAACGATGATCCAGAAAACTCTCTCTTAATTCGTATGAATCGCAGAAGGCTGGATTTCGAAACCATGCACGATAGCATGCTGGCAATGGCAGGCACCCTTGAACCCGCTGTGGGCGGAAGATCGGTCGAAATGTTTACCTCGCCCTTCAGCAGCAAACGGGCACTCTATGCTTTCATCGATAGGCAGAATCTTCCAGGCGTGCTACGCACATTCGATTTTGCACTGCCCGATACTCATAGCCCGCAGCGCTTTATCACCAGTGTTCCGCAGCAGGCGCTATACCTTTTAAACTCGCCCTTTGTGCAAGAGCAAGCCGCAAAATTCACGCTCCGATTTACAAACACCGATGACTACACTGAAAAAGTTCAAGCAATGTACCGGGTTGCATTGCAACGATCCCCCACAAAAGAAGAAGTAACATCATCACTGAAATTTCTAGAGGCTTCAGGCCCCGATGGTTTTAAACAACTAGGCCAAGTTCTTCTTGCAAGTAACGCATTCCAATTCATTGATTAACAAAAGGCGTCACAAATGTTAAACCGAAGAATGATGTTGGAACGATCCGCAATGGGCATGGGCGCTCTTGCTCTCGGCAGCATGCTGCAATCTGCAGATGCCTCTGAAGCCAACCCCCTCGCAGTGCGAAAACCCCACTTCGCAGCAAAGGCCAAGCGCGTAATCCATTTGTTCATGAACGGTGGCCCTTCGCATGTTGATACATTCGACCCCAAGCCTTCACTAGAAAAATACGCAGGCAAAGCTCTGCCTGTTGACAACCCAAAAACTGAAAGAAAAACAGGCGCAGCATTCCCTTCGCCATTCAAGTTTCAAAAGTATGGGCAATCAGGTATTGAAGTTAGCGAACTCTTTGCAAAGACCGCTCAGCATGTTGATGATA
>CALARU010000009.1 GCA_937888715.1 uncultured Planctomycetaceae bacterium
CTTGAAAAGACTAGTTTTTAAGATCTTTGTGGGTTTTTCAGGGGCGACTAAATAAACTTTGTTTAAAAGCAGGTGAAGTATGGAGGAAAGGGGAAGGCTTATTTTAGAGGGAGTTGCAAGTTGGGGTTGGCATCTTCTTTTAAATTGAGCAAAGGCAGCTTGTGTCTTTTGTCATCAGAGGCGGAAGCAGGTGCAGATTTGAAGTTGATGTTGCTAGCGGTCTGATTGTTTTTGGGCCACATAACTCCGAGCCCAAAGAGGATGAGCATACTGGCAGCCAAGGCAACCCTAGCGGAGAGGCCGGAAAAATTGCGGGCCTTAAAGCCGCCCTGAATTCTCGGGGCCTTTGGAAAGGGGGTAGGCAATTGTGCCTGAAAAAATCCTCGCAGTGCTTGTTCAAATTCTTGTTCGTTGTGTTGCATCTTAAGCCAATCACCGTTGTGAGGAAAATCGAAATTCACTTACCGGGGCGCTTCAACACCCATGGATTTTAAAATTTCTGCAAGTCTGATACGAGCCCTGCTTAAGCGCATATGCACTGCAGAAGGCTGCAGTTCCAATGCTTTTGCGATATCAGGTACTTCGTAATCAAGGGCATACCGCATGGTCAGAAGCTCTCGGTCTTGGGGTGCAATTTCTTGCAAACCTTCCCGAAGTTGTTGATGCAGCTCCAGCGTTTCCATACGCAGATCGGGAGACTCAGTTTTAGAACTTATTGTTTCAAACATCTCGGGGCCAAATGTCCCGTTGCGCTGAAACGAACCCCTTGCAACATCTTCTGAAAGATTTCTTGCAACTCGGATCAACCAAGCCCTCATCTGCCTGACGATCAAACCTTTAAGCATTTCACGCCAAAGACGTAGAAACGATTCTTGAAGGATATCGTTAGCCGTTTCCGCATTCATGCTTCTAGCATAAGCAACTGCCCAAACCGCCCTACCATGAGCGGCATATATTTTTTGGAATTCTTCCTGCACTCTTTCCTCCGTACGAGACTGCTATATTATAGGCACATCAAGGTGCCATAAGGCAGGTGCAGCAAATAGATTGTGCGAAAAAATCCCAGCAAAACAAAGACGGCCAAGAAAAGGTAAACTAACCGTTTTCTCATGGATTTGTAATCTTTTTAATATTGTTCGCAAGTTCCTTGCTAATAACGACTTGCAGAGTAAGCCAGTTGTCTCTGCTGGCACTTTTAATGCCATTTTGAACTAAAAAGGGCATACTTTCCAAACGCTTTTCTAATTTCTTGATCGCATCTGCAGAGGTCCCCATGATTTCGCATCGGAGTACTGGTTCGACTCCTGACTCAAGCCATATTGCAATTGCATCGATATCGTCCATGAAATCTTGTTTGTTGATTTCAGGCAGTGCAGGGAGAAACAATTTCAGGGAACTGAAATCCCATTTGCCCGCCTGGGCTGCAATCCAGATGGGTGCATTGATAGGGATCCTTTCGGCGATCAAGGGTCGAAGTTTGCCACTTAAGTGATTCAAGCCCGCCCGCTGAAACCCAGAAATCGCTTCAAACCTTTCGGGAAGCATGGTGTACGCCATCGTGTTGCCATCGATTTTCGAATAGCTTGGCTGCATTGGAAAAAGATCAATCTGATATCGCAGAGTTTCTCGGCCAATCCTGTAACCAGAAGGCGTTGCTTGAAGTCTACTGTTTACTTTTTCCATATTAATGGGCTTGAGTGTTTGAAGAAACAAAGCAGAAGCCAGTGGCCTATCTGCAGGCATGGTAAGTGCGAGTAGCTTAATTTCTTCAGAGTCATACCCGAGTGCTTTCCTGATTGGAGAATCTTTTTTCAAGAAAGCATCAAGGTTCAATAGCTCAGTAAGTTCTTTGGATGCTTTTAGTTTTTGCAAATCGAGAACTGCGATAAGGCTGGAGTCGCCTGCAAACCATTGAAGGTAAGATTGTCTCGGATCGGTGTTTGCCTTGGCGAGGTCTCTGTTTCTTCTTTCTTTTTGAGTGGAGAGCGCGAATACAAGCCCTATTATTGCCATCGCTGCCATCACCAAAACCACAGCTAGTGCGGTGCGCGATTTGTTTTTGGGCAGATCCCTCTGAATGTAACTATAAGCAGTAATAGGTGCATCTGCAGCAATATCCGGGCCTTGCCAAATGATGGTATCTTCGCAACGGGGGCAAATAAACTTCTGCCCTTTTACAGTACCCGCAGGCGGATCTATCCATGAATTGCATTTGGGGCATGGGTAGTCAGGAAAAGGCATTGCACACGTTACTTCCGGTTAGGTTTCTTTTTTTGCTCTTCCATCGCTATAACAGGGCGAAGATCCATCTGCTTTTTTACTATGTCTACCTTGGCGATCTCCACTTCAACTTTATCACCCAACCTGTAGCGCCTTTTAAACTTCAACCCTGTAAGAGAATGACTCTCTGCATCGAAGAGGTAATTATCATCATTAAGCGTGGTGATGTGAACCATACCCTCAACGGGAAGATCAACAATCTGGGCAAAGAATCCATACTCAGCTACGCCTGTGATGATGGCCATTTTGTGTTCGCCAAGTTGCTTTGACATGAACTCGAGCAATTTAACTTTAACAAGATCTCTTTCTGCAAGTGCAGCCCTTCGTTCCATGCCGCTGCAATGTTCACCTAAAAACATCAGTTCGGTTTCATCGTAGGAAGCTTTTCCAGTTCGCTTCCATCGGGTTAATTGTCGATGAATTGTCAGATCGGGATACCGGCGAATAGGCGAGGTGAAATGGCAGTAGCAAGTGCTTGCAAGTGCGTAATGTCCTTCTTCTTTTTCGCTATAAACGGCTTGTTTTAGGCTACGAAGCATTGCGTAATGAACAGCATGCTTTTCGGGTTTGGAGGAAGATTCCGCCAAAATACGCTGCAAGGTGAAACGATCTTCAGCGTTATCGATCTGGTAACCCAGAGTACGGACGAATGCAGCAAAAGCTTTTTGCTTGGTGGGTTCAGGATCTGGGTGGATTCTACGTAAAAACTTAACCCCAAGGCTGTAAAGATGTTCTGCTACAGCTTCATTTGCGGTCAGCATGAACTCTTCAATTATTTGATGGCTTAAATCGTTGACGCTGTTATGTGCGCCGCTAACCCTGCCATCTTTATCAAACTCCAGTTTGGCTTCTGGCATATCGAGTTCAAGAGCACCTCTATGGAATCTTCTGCCTCGCAGGATAAGTGCGAGAGTTTTCATGCGTTCAAGCATTGCGCCAATATCTTCAGGAACTTCGGGCGCTTCGGGAGTCTTGTCAAGGAATGCCATTACTTGTTCGTAGTGAAACCGTTTCTTGACTTTGATAACGCCACGCTCAAAAGTAACCGTGGTCTTGCGCCCCTTGGGGTCAAAATCAACCACCACGGTTTGAACATACCTGATTTTATCTTGCTGAAGGCTTGCGAGATGATTGGAAATGGTTTCAGGAAACATGGGGATGACTTTGCCGGGCAGATAAATACTTGTGGCTCTGCTGCGTGCTTCGCGATCGAGTGCCCCGCCTTGTTTGACAAAATGTGGCACATCAGCGATATGCACCCAAAGAGTCCAATGGCCAGAAGCTGGATCGAGTTCAACCTGCACCGCATCATCAAAATCTTTTGCATCGATGGGATCGATGGTGACTACGGTATGTTTGGTGTAATCGACCCTGCCATCAAAATCTTCCTCAGAAAAATTCGCTGCGACATGGTGGGCTTCATCAAGTACATCAGGTGGGAATATGTCAGGTAGGTTGTAGGATCTGATGATAGCTAAGGTTTCAACCCCTGGATCACCTTGGGGCCCCAGAAGTTCAGTGATGACGCCTTCGCCCCGTTGCTCGGGAGAAGGAAAGTGAATCATATCAAAGACAACCTTGTCGCCTGGTTTGACATTCTTGGTTGTGGGATCGCCAATGGTGATGGATTGGGAAAAAACCGCTCCATCCACTTTGACAAACCCTTCGCCCGCTTTTTCCCAGTAGGTGCCAACAAACTGGTGCGATTTTCTTTCTAATACACTGAGGATCTGGCCTGTTGGTGGGCGATCCGAATTGCCTCTGCGAAGAATTTGAATTGCGACGAGATCGCCGTTGGCAGCATTGTTGCTGTTCTCGGGGAAAATGCGAATTTCAGGGCTAGCTACCCCATCGACTGGGCTGGGTTTTACAAAACCACCCCCCGAACTCATGGTTCGGTAGGTGCCTTTAAGGCTGGGTTTTGCGCCCGATTTACGAATCGCCTGACTATTGTTGATTTCAATGCGGCCTTGTTGAACCAGATCATTTAATGCTGCGCGGAATTCTCCAAAATCCCCGCCCGCAAGGCCAAGCCTGCGAGCGAGAATGCGGGCTTTCATAGGCTGGTAGCTTTGTTTATTGACAGCCTGAAGAATCTTATCGTGAATACGGCCCATAATGAAACTGGCCCCTTGGTGTTGGTCGAACCCGCTGTAGCCCTTTGGTTAATCAACCGAGGTGGTGTCAGGGGTGGCGCCTTTATATAACTTGCGCTGTAAAAGATTATTGTAGGGGGTCCAGTGAGCATCTTTGCCTGCATCTTCTATTTCTTTCGTAAACGCATGAACCTTGGCGTCCAAGTTATCTAGATGATGAAGAGCGACGGCTTCGGGAGTCATAGGCAGTTTTGGGCTGCCAAATTCATAGGTTCCATGATGGCTTAATATCATGTGCTTAAGTCGCCACATTAGCTCGGTCGGAAAAGGTTCGCCCGAAAGTTCGGGAACGCAGGCGATTTTTTCATTGAGTATTTCAACGCCCTGAACAATATGACCGATTAACTGGCCTTCATCAGAATATGTTAATGCTTTATCGCAAGTTAATTCTCTGATCTTCCCGATATCATGCAGGAATATACCCATGAATAATAAATCTTTATTAACCGAAAGGTAAAGCGGTGCGAGCCTGTCCCATGCTTCCATGAGGCTGGTCACATGCTCGACCAAGCCACCCAAATAGGCATGATGATGCCTGATGCCCGCAGGAACTTTGCAGAAAGCCTGCATCAATTCCTCATCCATGAAGAACGCCTCTGCCAAGGCGCGCAAATGTGGATTACTCATCTTGCGCAGAAAGGAGCGAACCTTTTCAACCAGCTTGCTGATGTCTTGTTCGGTGTGTGGCAGAAACTCTGAAAGATCAACATCGTTGGGCGATACCTTTTCAAAGAAGTTGACAATCATCTGCAGGGTGCCCTGGAAAAGTTGCACCTTCCCCTTCACATGAAGAAAATCACCCTCTTCGAAAGCGCGAAATGCCGACTCGTTGGCGTTCCATTGGCGCGCAGCAATCGAACCAGATCGGTCACGCAGCTCCATTTGCAAGTAGGAATTGCCATTGCGGTTGGCTCGCAGTTGCTTGTCGAGTGCGACAAAAACCTCATCCACGGTTGCCCCATCTGTCAACGATTTCATCATTTGTCTGGCCATAATAAGTCCCTTTCTTAAAAGGATAGTATAGTGGCAGGGGAACTTGATGCCTTAAGAATAATGAGGAAGGTTGGAAAATTCAGTCAGAACCAATGGGAATAGTAGGCGATTTGGCACCTCCCGTCCAAACCCAGCCATACTGAGTATTACTTGGGGAACCTCCTTGCCTGTAGTTTTCCCGGATGGAAGTCATCTTGTCGGATTTTAAAGCTTTGCGTTTTTCCTCGACATTGATGTTGAACAAACGGGCAGCGTTCAGCCCGAAGATTTGATCCTTGATCTTATCACTCAGCTCTGTGTAGTGGAATTTATCCCTCAATTCTGGAAGCATTTGCAACCTGCGCAACCTAACGATCTGGCTTTGTGGGCTGCCAGTCCAGATGGAATCCGTACCCCAGAGGATGTGATCTGCACCTGCAACTTGGATCATCTGGCCCAAGGCATGCAGGCAGATTTTAGGTGCAGCAGAGGAAAGAGCGTTAAAGGTGCTGCCCAGTTCAAAGTAAACATTCTTGATTTTAGGGTTGGCCTTAAGATCTCTGAGTATATCGCTGATCCAAGGGATTTCTTGTTCATCGGGTTTTTCTCTAGCAGGTACAGGCGCACCTATGCCACGCCCTGCAGATCCAAACCCCTTGTACCCTGAATGGTAGATGATGAAATTGAGATCGGGCCAATCTGCAGCAGCCTTTGCGACATCGCCTGGATGGCACCCTTTTTCGTTGAACAAACCCAGGGGAAGGCCCTTGTGCACACAGATGTTTTTGATGCCCAGCTTTTTGGTGCGTTCCCAGAAAGGGTAGGCGATTTTTTCATCATCGAGGCGCCAGTATTGCTCCCCTAACTCTGCTCCCGTATACATTTTCCAAGCATCAATCTTGAGGTCTTTCACCTGCCTTTCCATTTCATCGAGCTCTTTTAGGCCAAGGTTGGGCCTGATCAGACCATGCGAAAGAGAACGTTGTGAGCCCGAAAGCTCGTTGACAAAATTCCTCGTCGCAACCATCTGGTCAGGTGGTAGTGGATTCTTATTCCATTCTCGTGTGGGTACTCCGCTGATGATTGCCATCACCGTGTCGCTGTCTGCGTACAACTCTTTTACATAATGGGTTCGGTTGAGTAATTCGAGAGTTCGGTTAAAGCCTAAAAGCGAGGGCCTGACCATTTGAAGAAATGCCTTCACCTTGTTTCCTTCTAGGGAATCTTCGTACCATTTGCCTGAAACATCAACATGATGGGTCTGCATGTCGAAGATGAATTGATCCTTGGGCCAGGGTTCCTTAAATGCGAGGGGGTCTGCCATTTCTGAAGCCTGAACCTCATAGCATGGGCCGAATACCTCGTTCAATGCAGTGAGGGCGCAAGCCATTCCAGAAGAGGTTCTAAGGAAATCCCTGCGATCAAGATTCTGCTTTTTTGCATTCGTTTCAGAAAGCTCCAAAGCCCTTCGTGCGTAGTGTTGCTGCTCTGAAGTAGGCGGAGGCGGGATGAACTCCTCATTGGAGATGATTTTAGCGGGTATGGGCAGTTGATCTTCGAGGCTGGCTTCCAAGTCGCACGATCTTTTCCACATGGTTATGCCTTTTCATTTTAGATGGTACAGCAGAATAAAACGCTTTTGACTCCCGATGGAACTAACACTTTTATATCTCAGATATTACAACTCGAACTGCGATGGTTAATAAAAATATCCGGTTTGCAGTTCTTATGCTCGCCTTAAACCCATCCTATCTCATATATTAATCTATCACTGTGTGTTGATGATTGTTTTAACTTAAAGAGGACCGCCTACCATGGCTTATACCCACATCAAAGTTCCCAAAGGCGAAAAAATTACCATTACTAATGGTAAGCTTCATGTGCCCGACCATCCTATCGTTCCTTTTATCGAAGGGGATGGCACCGGCCCAGACATTTGGCGCTCTGCAGTGCGGGTTTTAGATGCTGCGGTTGAAAAAGCATACGCTGGCAAAAAGAAAATTGCATGGGTCGAAGTCTTTGCAGGCGAAAAAGCATTTAAGCAATTTAACAACTGGCTCCCTGATGAAACGGTTGAAGCTTTCAGGGATTTCCTCGTTGGCATCAAGGGCCCTTTGACCACCCCGATTGGGGGTGGCATTCGCTCCCTTAATGTTGCATTGCGCCAAATGCTTGATCTTTATGTTTGCTTAAGGCCAGTGCGTTGGTTCAAAGGTGTACCTTCCCCCGTCAAGCATCCCGAAAAAGTTGAAATGGTGATCTTCCGTGAAAACACCGAAGACATCTATGCTGGGATTGAGTTCGAACAAGGCTCCGAGGCCAACGCCAAGTTCATCAAACTGTTCAAAGAAAACTTCCCCAAGGAGTTTTCAAAGATCCGCTTCCCAGAAAGTACCGGGATCGGCATCAAGCCTGTTTCCCGTGATGGTAGTCAACGCCTGATCCGCTCAGCGATTGAATATGCGATTACCAACAAGCGTAAGAGCGTTACCCTGGTTCATAAGGGCAACATCATGAAGTACACCGAAGGTGCATTTCGTATCTGGGGCTATGAGCTTGCTGAAAAAGAGTTTGGCGCCCAGACTTACACTTGGGAACAATGGGAACGCACCAAGAAAGCCAAAGGCGAAGATGCTGCGAACCAAGAGCAAAAAGCAGCTTTGGCATCAGGTAAGATTCTTATCAAGGATGCAATTGCTGATATCACGCTGCAACAAGTTTTAACCCGCCCTGAAGAATTTGATGTCATCGCAACCTTGAACCTTAATGGGGATTATCTTTCCGATGCACTTGCTGCGCAAGTGGGCGGGATTGGTATCGCCCCCGGTGGTAACATCAACTACCTGACCGGCCATGCGATCTTTGAAGCAACCCATGGTACTGCGCCCAAGTATGCAGACTTGGATCGGGTAAACCCTGGTTCGGTCGTTCTTTCAGGCGAGATGATGCTTCGCTACATGGGTTGGTTGGAAGCCGCAGATTTGATCATCAAGGGTATGGACGGAGCCATTGGCGCAAAGCAAGTGACTTACGATTTTGCACGCCAGATGGAAGGTGGGAAAGAAATCAAGTGCAGCGAATTTGGCACTGCCCTGATCGCCCACATGTAATCGATCGAATCGAAGATTTATCACACAAGCATCGTTTCAGGAGTTTGATTCCTGGAACGATGTTTTATTTTACGGCATAGACTTGTTTGCCTGAAAGATAAGTCGCAAGGCATTTGGTTTGAACAATGGCATCTTCATCGCAGGTAAGAATGTCGCGATCGAGAACGATGAAATCGCCTTGTTTACCGACTTCAAGAGATCCTATTTCCTTCTCTAAAAACATGAGGTGGGCGTTGTTCATGGTGTAGAAACGAATCGCCTGCTCACGGGTTAATGCTTGTTCGGGTCGAAGTTTCTGGGGGTAATATTTGCCCTTGCGATTGATTGCAACGCTCATACCCAGAAAGGGATTGTAAGGGTTGACCGAGTTCATGGAATCAATTCGCTGCATATGATCCGACCCGCCACCTACTATGCCGCCCGCTTTAAAAATACTTTGCAATGGTTGGAAGTATTCCAGTCGTTCGACGCCAAACTGCGAAACCAAGGTATGGCTATCGAGGTAAAGCCAAGCAGGTTGGATATCAGCAACGATGCCAATTTTGGGCATTTTTTCGATAGCATCTTTGAACATGAAATTGGAATGGGTGATGCAAGGTCGGGTGCTTCGTACGGGAGTGGTGCGGTTAATTTCCTCATAAATGCTGACCAAGGTTTCTACTGCGCCATCGCCCACTGAGTGAGCGGTGAATTGCATGCCATTTTTAACGGTGGCGTGAGCCATGCCCAGAAGTTTATCACGGGAAAGAAAAAGGAGGCCGCGGTAGGTCGGGTCATCGATGGAATAAATTTTGCTGAGGCCCCAGGGCTTTTGCATGTAAGCACTGCCCGTGAGCATGCCACCATCCAAAAATATTTTCACGCCAATGATGCGAATCATGTTGTCGGGCGCACGCATCGGATGAGTTGCAAGCTTTGCGATATCTTTTTCAAGGGTTTCCAATGGGCTGCTTGTACCCATGGAATAAGAGGCCGCTAGGCGGACGGTGAGTTTATCCGCATCTTTGAGTTTTTTAAATCGTTCCAGCGAGGAAGTTCCTGCAGCACGATCAATGATGCCTGTTAATCCCACGCTGTTATAATCTTTAAGAAGAAGATGCAATCTTTCAATATTATCGGCTTCGGTAGGTTGCCTTTGTGAAGGTTGCGAGGTTTTAACAAATCGGGTGCAGTTGCGCAAAATGCCTGTGGGTTCGCCTGTTTTTAGATCTTTTTCAACCTGCCCTGCGCCACCATCATTCACTTTAAAATCCTTGTCGATCTTGCTTAACTTAAGCGCAAGAGAATTAAGCGAGGCATCTGGCCCAGTTGAATAAAGCACCGGATGCAAAGGCGAAGCTGCATCCATTTCAGCCTTGGTTGGGTAGCGCTGTTCCTTAAGCCGGGTGATAAAGACCTGCCTTAAAACAATCCATTCCCCCTTGGGAAGAACCTTGGCGCGGGCCTTAATGTAATCAAGAACATCTTGGATGGTTTCAAATGCGGGAATGGGGTGGTCGAATTCGTGCATGGCTGCGCCTGCAGGATGAACATGAGAATCGATCAGGCCCGGTAGAACCGTTTTGCCTGCGGCATCTTTTACAACCGTGTTTGCACCTTTGATTTTCAGCACTTCTTCGTTGCTGCCCGTCTTCAGGATTTTTCCATCTTTGATTGCCATGGCTTGAACGATGGTGAATTTTTCATCCACGGTAACGATCTTAGCATTATGAAGTATAAGATCGGGCGCTTGGGCGAACGTGATCGAGGTTGAAAGAAGTAAAGCGCTGAAAGAAGCCAGGGAATAATTCATGGGAAGTCCTCTTGGTGGGTTATGCCAATAGGATACATCGAAATCATGCTGTTGCAAATTTGATTCTGCAACTTTAAGTTTAAAAGAATCTACTAAAGAATCTACTAGGGGTTACCAATGCAATAAAGGCAGTTATCAGAGCGGAGAAAAAGTTTACCCTCACTAATAGCTGGGGAGGCGTTGAAATCGCTTTCATCCGAGATTTTATTTTGGGAGATAAGTTTAAAGGTGGGGCTGGCATCAAGAACAAAGGTGCCTTCCCGCCTGGTGACAGCGATTAATTTGTCGTGAACTAAAATCATTGAAGCATAAACTGGGCGGGCCGCTCCACCTGAAGATTTCAAAGGTAGTCGCTCTTTGTAAATGATTTTACCTGTTGCAGCTTCGGCACAATAAGCCAGACCGCGATCATTGATCCAATACAAATGCTCACCCTTAACAACAGGGGAGGGCACATAGGAGGAATCGGTGCTGGTCCAGACGATGTTCTTTGATAGATCCCCTTTGCCCTCTGCTTTCAGAGCAACGGCTTTAGTCTGTGGGAATCCGCCAAAGCAAAAAAGGAGGTTATCCTTGGCTGCAATGGTGGGGGATATATTGCCATTGAGAGATGTTTCTGCGAACCATGCCAGTTTCCCGTTTTCAGGGTTGATGGCCCAGATTTCGTTGGGCACTGGAACGATGATGAGTTGTTTTTCAGGAGAGGCGTTAAAAATAAAAGGAGTGGTGTAAGAAAGTTCAAGTTTATCTCCCTGAGCTTTCCAAACCTCGGCTCCTGTTTTTTTGTTGAGGCCGATGACAGCTCTGCTTTCTTCAGAAGCGTTCACTATCACAAGATCCTTATGCAGTATGACGCTTGATGCAGAGCCCCACTTGCGGTTGCCTGACTTTACCCCCACGCTGGTTTTCCAGAGTTCCTTGCCTGAAAAATCAAATGCAACCACGCCTGCTTTACCAAAGAACGCAAATATTGATTCGCCATCGGTTGCAGGGGTGCTGCTTGCGTAACCATGCTGGGTCAGGTAGCCCGAGTAGGGATCATCCTGCACATCGGCTTTTACAGAAGACTTCCACAAAACCTTGCCCGAATTTTTATCGATGCAAACCAGAGATCGTTCGATGCCTGATGCAGAGTTGGTAAAACAGGTAACGAAAATATTGTTTTTCCAAACGATGGGGCTCGATGCCCCCTTTCCAGGCAGGTCACATTTCCAAAGCATATTTTTGGAATCGTCCCAAGTGGATGGAATATTCATATCTGAACTAAAAGCATTGCCGCCTGGCCCACGGAATTGGGGCCAGTTTTGCGCTTTGCTGCTGTTTGCAATTACCAGCGGAAGTATCAAGGTTATTAGGGAAAGTACAATTTAAACTGCACCCGATTTTGTCCACAGTAAGTTAAGAGGGTAACGGTTAGGCAAGA
>CALARU010000010.1 GCA_937888715.1 uncultured Planctomycetaceae bacterium
CAACGCCTCTGCCTGAAACGCTGGTGATTTTTTCTGCAGTCGAAAATCCGGGAAGAAATATCAATTGTAATACCGAGTTATCACCCATTTGCGAAAGCTGATCTGAAGAAAGCAACTGCTTTTCAAGCGCCTTTGCTTTGACTCGGTTAAGGTCGATACCTTTACCATCATCAGAAATCACAACATTAACACGACCGCTTTCATGATAAGCCCGAAGAAGAAGAGTGCCTTCCGGTTTTTTATTGGCCCGAGCCCTGCCTTCGGGAGATTCAATTCCATGGTCGATTGAATTACGAACTAGATGTGTCAAGGGATCTTTAATAGCTTCTATTAAGGTTTTATCAAGTTCAGTTTCAGCACCCTGCATTTGCAGGTTGATTTGTTTGCCAAGTTTAAATGCGACTTCGCGAACCATGCGCGGGAATTTGTTCCATACATTCGATATGGGTTGCATTCTGGTTTTCATCAATGCTTCCTGCAATTCGGAAGTCACCAGATTGAATTGCCTTGAAGCCACCTGCAACAACGAATCGTTCAGCCTTGTAGAACACTGCAGCAATTGGTTACGCGATAAAACTAACTCACTTGCAAGCGACATTAATTTATCAAGAACATCTACTGGAATACGAACCGAGGAATCCGAAAGCGCAGACGCAGTCTCTCGATGTGGTTCTTCACTTTTTTCCTTAGTTACAGAAACAGTATCTGGGGCCTTTTCAATTACTGATGTTAATGGAGTTGCTGGCTTTACTGCATCTGAAAAAGAAGTTCCAGCATCCCTTGGAAACACCATCGTTGGCGCAATAACCGGCGCAGGATTCGGTTTAATCTCTGGAGCAGGTGTTTTGGCAGCAGGCGCATTGCCAACAGAAACTGGCGCCTTGGTGCAATCGTTAAGCGCTTTAATAATCGCTTCTGAATCTGAATTTCCCTCGTTCTGATTCGATTCAAGGCTGGAAAGAATGGCTCGAGTTCCATCGATTGCAGCTAACAACCCAGAAGTAATTGCTGTAGTGGGTTGCAGCGAACCATCGCGTATTTTACTCAGCAGATTTTCAGCTGCATGGGTCAGCTTTTCGAGTTTCGATAATCCAAGAAACCCTGCACTCCCCTTGATGGTGTGCATCACTCGAAAGATACTTTTTACCAATTCGGGATCGGTGGACTTCTCGAGTTCGAGAAGTTCAAGATCCATACGAGACAGGTTTTCCTGACACTCGATGAGAAATTCTTTCAGGGCCTCGTCCATTTCAACATTTGCAGAGTTTGCAGCCGGAATGGTGGTTTCCTTTACGATGGCAGGCGCATCGCCAACAGATAATGGCGCATTGGTGCAATCGTTAAGTGTTTTGATAATAGCTTCTGAATCTGAATTACCTTCGTTCTGATTCGATTCAAGGCTGGAAAGAATAGCTCTGGTTCCATCGATTGCAGCTAAGAGGGCGGAAGTAATAAGTGCGGTAGGCTGAAGCGAGCCATCACGTATTTTGCTCAGCAGATTTTCTGCTGCATGGGTCAGCTTTTCGAGTTTCGATAATCCAAGAAACCCTGCACTCCCCTTGATGGTGTGCATCACTCGAAAGATACTTTTTACCAATTCGGGATCGGTGGACTTCTCGAGTTCGAGAAGTTCAAGATCCATACGAGACAGGTTTTCCTGACACTCGATGAGAAATTCTACTAATGCCTCGTCCATTTCGCTCATAAGGTACTTATTAGTAAGAAATAAAAGTAAAGGTTAAGAGCTAGGATAGCATGGGAAGTGTGCGTAAACTTTAAGGGAAAGCGTGATTTTTAGTACAAAATAGCCTAGGGAAGGGCTTTTATTCGCATAATCGTTAAAACTGTACTAAATAAGTGCACTCGTTTAAACTTAAAGGGCAATAAACTTAGAGATTTCCATCTTAAGAGCAGAGGCCTCTGCGGATTTCGAAAGAATTCTGCAAGACTTCAAGTTTCGAATAGGATCGAGCAGGAAAGAATCGGGTTCACTGGTGATCAGCAATACGGGAAGATTTTTCAGTTTAGGATCTTGGCTAAGGCTTTCGACAAAGCCCTTACCATCTAAAATAGGCATATGAAAATCAGAGACGACAAAAAGAAAAGGTCGAGTCTGGGCCAAGGCCAAACCTTTCGCACCATCCACTGCTTCTACAACATCATCGAACCCCATGGTTTTTAAAATCCCCAGCATTCTTCGTCTGGCAAAGGAACTATCATCAACCAAAAGCACGGTTTTGGTGGTGGGCTGAAAAACAGTAGGTTGAGAAACACTGGGGGCGTTTACAGGTAAAGTTGATTGAAGTTGTTCTGGAGTGAAGGGTTTTCTAAGAATTTTGAAATCTACTTTTGCAGCCAGGGATTCCATTTCTTTATCAATGTTCGAGGTAATCAAGATAAAAGAAATACCTTTGCCTGAAGGTATTTCTTTTATCTTTTGAGCAAGTTCAATGCCACTGCAATCGGGTAGATTTTGTGAGCAAACAATGGCCTTAAAACCCCCTTTGCTAAACTGTTCGAATGCATCGGTACCTGAAAGCGCAAGTTTTACATCAGCAATACCAAGGGATTTAAGCTGGTTTCCTATCATCATGCCTTGAAGTTTAGAGGGTTCAACAAGCAAAACCTTGGCGCTATGGGTTTGGGATAATTCTGGACCCGATTGGCTGGGTCGTTCGATAAATGCAGTCGCAGCGTTATCCGAATCATTCTGAACAGAAGTTTTTTGGCCTGGGTTGAAAATCAAAGTGCCTTCTA
>CALARU010000011.1 GCA_937888715.1 uncultured Planctomycetaceae bacterium
TCTTTACTGCGGAGAAGTTTTGCAACTTACCGGCACGCAGAAATCATTTGGCTTCCTTAATTGCCTTGGCTTGATTGGGGGGAAGTTGGCCAAGGATGGGTTTTTCAGGGACGACTAACCTAAGCCTTCGTAGCACGCCTAGCCCTTACGCTTTCTGCAAGAAGGTTTAACACCTTTTCGGAATCTTCCCAACCTATGCATGCATCAGTAATACTCTGGCCATACACCAATGGTTTACCTTCGACGAGATCTTGTTTACCCTCTACAAGATGGGATTCAACCATAACCCCAATAATCCTGCGATCGCCCTTGGCAATCTGAGCACCAACATCGCCCGCAACTTCAATCTGTTTCTTGTACTGTTTAGAACTATTTGAGTGAGATAAATCGATCATCAGCCTTTCCATAAGGCCTGCAGCTTTAAGGGCAGAGCAAGCAGCATTGACGCTTTCAGCATCATAATTCGGGACTTTACCACCCCTAAGAATCACATGACAATCTTCATTGCCCCCGGTTTCAACAATTGCGACCTGACCATTTTTATGAACCGAAAGAAAGTGATGCGGCTGGGCAGAAGCCATCAATGCATCGATTGCGATTTTTAAATTTCCATCAGTTCCATTTTTAAAACCGATGGGGGCAGATAACCCAGAGGCCAGCTCGCGATGAACCTGCGATTCGGTGGTGCGCGCACCGATAGCGCCCCAAGTTATTAGATCACCTATGTACTGCGGAGAAATCGTATCAAGAAATTCTGAACCGGCAGGCACCCCTGCATTATAGATTCGAAGAAGCAGATCGCGAGCCATCCTTAAACCTTCGTTGATGCGGAAGGTTCCATCCAGATAAGGATCATTTATCAAACCTTTCCAACCCACTGTGGTGCGGGGCTTTTCAAAATACACCCGCATGACAATTTCAAGATCGTTGGCATGCTTCTTTCGGACAAGTGCCAACTTGGATGCGTACTCTGTCGCAGCATGTGGATCATGAATCGAACAGGGCCCAATCACCACCAAAAGTTTATCCGAATTACCCCGAAGAATATCCTTCACTGCTTTACGAGTATCTGCAATCAATTTTTCGACAGGCGTTCCTTGAACAGGAAAAAACCGGATCAAATTCTCCGGCGAAGGCAACGGGATCACATTGCGAATGCGCTCATCATCCGTTTGGGAAGTTTTGTCGTTGGGAATACTTGCGAAAATGTTAGCTTGTGTCATGGCATACTCTAGTATCAAAATATGCCTTTAGTTTAGCATTTATCTGCTAGACAAAAAGGGGCATCTTTGTCAGATTTCATTCTGAGTATCGCCAATAGTTACGATTATTCGGCTTGATAAAGCGCCAAAAGATTACCTTTTGCTTAAATCAGCCACTTTTTGCAGCTAAATGTATGCTTCTTTGATTAGCTTTATAAATAATTGATTCTGCCCCCATTCCCGATTATAGTGCATTTCTTCCAAAAACTTTAGGAGGTTTCACCATGATTAACAGACGAACCTTTGGCAAAATTGCATTTGCCTCTACTTCTTCAGCCCTTATTGCCAACAATTCTTCTTTAGCCATTGAACCAGTCAAACGAACTGGAAAATCACTGATCAAGCTTAGCCTGGCGGCATATAGCTTTAGAAAATATCTGGAGTTTAAAGGCACGAACAAGCCCACCATGACCTTGGAACAATTTGCAGAGTATGCTTCGGAACAAGGATTAGGCGCAATTGAGCCCACCTCTTATTATTTCCCTGATACCTCTAAAGAATTCTTCCCCAAATACAAAGCCTTTTGTACGAAGCTTGGGCTAGATATCAGTGGTAGCGCAGTGGGCAATAATTTCTGCATCCCAGATGCTGCCAAGTTAAAAGAGCAGATGACTTCAGTCAACGAATGGGTTGAGCGATGCAGCATTCTAGGTTGCAAAACCATCCGGATTTTCGCAGGCACCATTGCCAAGGGCGATACCGAAGAGAAAGCAAAAGAGCGTTGCATCAATGCCATCGGGCAGGCTTGTGATTATGCAGCCAAGTTTGGTGTCATTTTAGCGCTTGAAAATCATGGCGG
>CALARU010000012.1 GCA_937888715.1 uncultured Planctomycetaceae bacterium
TTAGTGGAGCTGAGGGGATTTGAACCCCTGACCTTCTGCATGCCATGCAGACGCGCTCCCAGCTGCGCCACAGCCCCAAATGTCATTTATCATTGACATTAGTGAGATTACTTGAAAAGAGCCCCATCGTCAATTCACCCTGAGGTTTTTTCCTTGATTTCATGTGTGGGTTGTAACGGCTTGAAGTTTTGATGAAGTTGATGGGAAGGTAAGAATTCCGCAACTTTTCCGATATATGTTATGGAAAAAGGCAGCTTACAAGGCTAATGTGTAAGAGGTATAGCGTTCCCAGTGGATTCAATTTCTGAATATGGGGCTCACTCTATGGCAATTGCAACTTTAGGTGGTGGTTGTTTTTGGTGCTTGGAAGCTGTTTTCGAGCGAATTAAAGGCGTTTCCTCGGTGGTTTCGGGGTATAGCGCAGGCCAACACCCTCAACCAACCTATACTTTAATTTGTTCTGGGAAAACCGGCCATGCTGAGGTGATTCAAGTTGAATTTGATCCCAATATCATTTCCTATGAAAATCTTCTCGATGTCTTTTTTGCAATTCATGATCCCACCTCGTTAAATCGCCAAGGTGCAGATTCTGGCACTCAGTATCGCTCCATTATTTTGTTTCATGATGAGCAACAAAAAAAAGAAGCTGAAGCCAAAATAGCAGAGAATAATGCCTCGGGTACCTGGTTTAAACCCATCGTTACGCAGGTAGAGCCTTTAACTTTGTTTCACCCAGCGGAAGAGTATCACCAGCATTATTTCACGAATAATCCGGAGCAGGGATATTGTCAGGCGGTGGTCTCCCCTAAGGTTGCAAAGTTGCGTAAACATTTCCCTGAAATCGCATCCTAAACCCTGTCTAAGTATAGAATTAAAGTGAACTGAAGGATTCTGGTGATAATCTTTGCCAACATTAGCTTTGGTGAAGTGTTCTGTATTTAGTCTACCTAAAGGCGAAACGAGGAATAGGTGGCGCATAAGGTTGTTAAACCTGAAACGAAGCTGGCGATATTCCAGCCCGGGGCTTTAGAACCAAACTTGGAAAGGTTGGTTCAAGGCGATCGGGAAGCGTTTGCGCAATTGGTAATGTTTTACAATGAATCTTTGTATCGTTGGGTTGCTCGGTTGACAGGGAACTCGCACGCAGCGGAAGACTTGGTGCAGGATACTTTTGTGCGGGCGTATCAGGCGATTACCAGGCTTCGGCCCGATACGAATTTGAAGGCGTGGCTTTTTCGGATTGCGCATAACGCCTACGCAAACTGGGTGCGAAATCGTAAGGGTAGAAACTCAACTTTGCCTGATGAGGTTTTGGATACCCAAGCAGGGCCGGAAGAGTTGGCGCAAGAAAATGAGACAAGCCAAAAGTTGCAGCAAGCGATAGATAAACTGCCCGAGGAATGGAAGGCGGCGTTGTTATTGAGGATACAGGAAGATATGGCATTTCGGGAGATGGCGATTGCGCTGGGAACGACAGAAGAAACAGCACGCTGGCGGGTGTATAAAGCCAGGCAAAAGCTGATGGAAACTCTTGAAATAAAACGGGAAGATGCAAGATGAACTGTAATCAGATTCGAGAACAAATACTGCGTGCAGAAAACATAGGCAAGCTTCAAAAAGAAGTGGCGCAGCATGTGCAGGCATGCCCTGCGTGTCGGATATACCAAAGCACGGTTCAAAAAATGGAAATGCAGATAGGGCAATTGCAAGTAGCGGAACCTTTGCATTCTTCGCATATGCGATTAAAGAATATTGAAGGTAGGCTGGATGGAAGAAAGGTATTTGCTTCGCCTTTGTTTAAGTTTCGAAGGTTTGAAAAAGAAAGAGGCAGGCAGAAGTTATCGGTTGCGGTGGCGCTCGTTGCATTTCTTTTTGCAGTAGTTGGCGGGTTGATGCTGATTCCAAAGCCAATCGATCGAGAAAGTATTGCAGGGCTTAGGGTGTATAAAGAAAGCAGCATCAACCGGGCGAACTCGCAGGAAAAAAAGTGGCAGGCGATGGTAAGGCTAGCAAAAGAAGCGCGCACCGATGCGATAGTGTTTGCAGCGCGGAATGATACCATTCATGTGAAGTTAATGGCAGATTACCTTGAGGAATTGCTGCAAAAAGATGTTGATAAGTTAATTTCAGTAAGAGAACTTCGAGATCAGATGTTAGATTTTGCAATAGAACTTGGGCGTAGCGAAAGTGAATTTCAAAGGTTGGCTAACCTTTACGCTTCCACGCCTGAAGTTGCAGATTCTTTGGTGCGGATCGCGAGGGCTTCGAAGGGTGCAGAGTTACGGTTAAGGCGTAGTTTACAGGCGTAGTTTTAGCGTTGTTGAAGTTTCTGAGTTTCTGCGGGCGAGAGCAGCCTGAATTTCCCGGGTTCAATACCATCCAAAGTAAGTGTGCCAATTTTCGTGCGCACTAATTTTCTTACCTTGCTTCCAACAGCATGAATCATTTTTCGAATCTGCCTATTCAATCCCTCGTTAAGAATAAATTCAAGAATAGAAGACTCTGTATTATCTTGCAATACTTTGACTTTGCAGGGCTGGGTGGCTTTTTGGTTGAGTTTAATGCCATTGCGGAGTTGGTGTAATGATTCCGGGGTAAGTTGCCCGCGGATCGTGACGAGGTAGGTTTTATCGATTTTGTGTGAGGGATCGGTAAGCAGGTTGGTGATGAGGGAGTCATTGGAGAAAAGAAGCAGCCCTTCGCTTTCGAAATCAAGTCTGCCTGCAGGGAAAAGATAACCAAGATCTGGGGGGAGGAGATCAAAAACGGTAGGGCGTGAAAGTTCATCATCACGGGTGGTGACATAGCCCGGGGGTTTGTGCAATAGAAGGGCGATGGTGTTTTGTTTGGGTTTTTGGGTATCTTTTAGTTCGATGTCTTGGAGTTTTAAATCAACCCATTCGAGTGGGTTGGTGCAGGTTTTGCCATCCACTTTAACTAGGCCATTGCGAATCCAATCGAGAGCTTGGGTACGGCTGCCATAGCCTAGCTTGGAGAGTGCTCTGTTTAATGTAACGCGTTGGTTCATGCCTCTTATTTAAGGGAAGCGAGCGCAGTAGGGAAGAGGTTTATTTGCGTTTGCCTGCGTAGGGGTCTTCTTTTTGTCGAGCTTTTTGCAGGTCGTTGAATTCCTGTTGGAGTTTATCTTGGTCAATGGGTTTGGTTTCAGAACCACATCCCGAGAGGAAGATAAAGCTTAAAGTTCCGAGCGAAAGCAGAAAGCGTTTCATGAAACAGCTCCGGGATAATTAAGGGAGTTGAACAACTTCGCCACCATTGCGGGTGCCCATTGCAGTCCATGAAGTTGGGTCGATAGCTTGGTTGACGAAACGGACGGAACCATCGCACATGACGGTGGAGGCGCCACCTGTGTGGAAACTGCTTGCGGGGCTAACGAGTTGCCACCAATCGCCATTGGGCCGCCAACAGGGGCTGTTGGGAGGTAGAAGGTGGTTGTAGCCATTGCGCCAGATAGAGCCTTCGCGCCAGGGGTAGCCACGATAGCGCCAGTCGGTCCAGCCCGCTGGCCCGCCTGCGGTTTTCCAGTTCTTACTGGTGAAGTATGCTTGAGCGCCTGCGATGGTGGTTTGCGTGGTATTACCTCCTTCGAAGCAATCGGTGCGAGGATCCCGGGGTGTGGTGTTGGTGAATGCGCCATTGCAGACTTCAGCGAAGGCAGAGGTGTTGCTCATACCATCGACAAGATCTTTGATGCCAACGATGGGTGCAGCGGGTTTGCCTCCAGCTGCAAAGTTAGGTCCGAATGCACCATCCCATCCTGAAACGCTCACCCAAGAACCCATATTAGTATGGTAGTTGGTCCAGCCGTAGTAGGTAGAAACAGCGGGGTTGGGATCGGAGGGGCACAGGAGTAATTTAAGTTTAAAAATGGAGACGGGATCATTGGCACTTGCGGATGCGCCTGAGGATTGGTTGACATCATAGCCCCGCAAGATGGCTTCTTGTTCGATGTAGGGCATGAGTAAAACAAGAGGGCTGGGGCCATAGTTTGCCGAACTGGGGCAACCCGAGGGAAAGGAGGCAAAGGCGTTGAGATAGTTATGCAGGGCTAAGCCGATTTGTTTCAGGTGATTGGAGCAGGTCAATCGGGCTGCAGTTTCACGTACTTTTTGTACCGCAGGCAGTAAAAGTCCGATAAGAATTGCAATAATAGCGATGACAACTAATAATTCGATAAGTGTAAATCCACGCTTACGCATAATATCCCCCGGTCTTGAAAAGTGATGAATAAACTAAGGGAGAGACTTACTTATAGATAGGCCTTCATAAGTCTTAGAAATAACTTATCATTATTATGTTGAGGCATGCAAGAGAAAAGTATTTAAAGTGAAAAGAACCTGAGAATTAGTTGCCTAAAAGGCTCAGCATCAAGAGAATAACTTAAGACCAATAAACCTAAGGGAATAACTGTCATGAAAAACAGCTTTGAAACTGAGACCAGCCTGAATGCGGGCGGGAAAACCCATCACTATTATTCTCTAAAACTGTTAGAGAAGAAGTTGCCCCAGATAGCCAAGCTTCCTTTTTCTCTCAAGATCCTTCTAGAAAATCTTTTGCGAACTGAAGATGGTTTGAGTGTTACCAAGGGAGATATAGAGGCGCTGGCGAATTGGGACCCGAAGAGCATTCCTTCCAAGGAAATCAGTTTTACTCCTGCCCGAGTTTTATTGCAGGATTTCACGGGAGTTCCCACAGTTGTCGATCTTGCAGCAATGCGCGATGCAATGAAGTTGATGGGGGGCGACCCTACCAAGATCAATCCTCTTTGCCCTGCGGAATTGGTGATCGATCATTCCGTGCAGGTGGATGATTTTGGTAATGGTCTGGCTTTTAAGAACAACTCAGATCTTGAATTTAAGAGAAACAGAGAGAGGTATGCTTTTCTGCGTTGGGGCCAGAACGGTTTTGATAACTTCAAAGTTGTGCCCCCTGAAACAGGTATTGTTCATCAGGTGAATTTGGAATGTCTTGCACGAGTTGTGATGAGTGCAACAGTGCATGGCAAAAGTTATGCCTACCCTGATACTTTGGTGGGCACGGATTCGCATACCACTATGATCAACGGCCTAGGCGTGTTGGGTTGGGGCGTGGGCGGGATTGAAGCAGAAGCTGCGATGCTTGGGCAACCTGTTTCCATGTTGATTCCTGAAGTGGTTGGTTTCAAGCTGACCGGAAAATTGCCAGAAGGCGCTACCGCAACCGATCTGGTTCTTACCGTAACGGAAATGCTTAGGAACAAGGGCGTCGTAGGTAAGTTTGTGGAATTCTATGGGCCGGGCCTTGCTGATCTGCCTTTAGCTGATCGTGCAACCATTGCGAACATGGCGCCCGAGTATGGTGCAACGTGTGGCATATTCCCTGTAGATGCAGAAACGCTTCGCTATATGAAGTTTTCAGGCAGGCCCAAAGAGCTTGTTGAATTAACCGAAGCATACATGAAGCAGCAGGGCATGTTCCATGATGCATCAACGCCCGAGGCAAATTATTCTACTACCATGGAACTTGATATGAAAGTGATCGAGCCCTGCTTGGCTGGTCCGACCCGCCCTCAAGATCGGGTTCGTTTAAGCGATATGAAAACTTCCTTCAATAGTGCCCTGCCTGATTTGATTGCCAAGGCCAAGCCTAAGGCGGGGGTCAGCCCTGCAACTGTAGATGCGCAGGCAGTTGTTACCATGAATAACAAGCAAGAGGTTTTAAAGCATGGTTCGGTGGTAATTGCAGCAATCACTAGTTGCACCAACACTTCAAATCCTTCCGTGATGCTTGCAGCAGGCTTGGTTGCGAAGAAAGCGGTAGCCAAAGGCTTACAAACAAAGCCTTGGGTGAAGACAAGTTTGGCACCCGGTTCCAAGGTGGTCACAGATTATCTGGTGGAAGCGGATGTGATGAATGACCTTGATAAACTGCGCTTTAATCTTGTTGGATATGGTTGCACGACTTGCATAGGAAACAGCGGGCCATTGCCTGCGCCTGTTTCCAAGGGGATTGAAGAAGGCCAGCTTATCGTTGCTGCGGTGTTGAGTGGGAATCGAAATTTCGAGGGCAGGGTACATCCTGAAGTGCGTGCCAACTATCTGGCTTCACCTCCTCTTGTTGTGGCTTATGCAATTGCGGGCAGAACCGATATTGATTTCGCAACAGAGCCCATAGGCGATGGCAGCGATGGCAAGCCTGTGTTTCTCAAAGATATCTGGCCTACCACAAAAGAAATCCTTGAGGCTGTTGCGAAGTGCGTCAAGCCCGAGATGTTCACCAAGGAATATAGCGAAGTGTTCAAGGGTGATCCAGCTTGGCAAGAGCTTCCTGTTCCTACTGGTAATCAGTATGCCTGGGATGCAAACTCCACTTATGTGAAGCACCCACCTTACTTCGAAAACATGCCCCGTAATCCAAATGCGATTGCAGATTTAAAAGCTGTGCGCGTTCTTGCGGTTTTGGGTGATAGTATCACCACCGATCATATTTCCCCTGCGGGAAATATCAAGAAAGACAGCCCCGCTGGTAAGTATTTGCAAGAGCGTGGCGTCGCGTCTGCAGACTTCAATAGTTATGGTGCACGCAGGGGTAATCATGAAGTGATGGTACGAGGCACCTTTGCCAACATTCGGTTGAAGAACATTCTTGCACCTGGTACGGAGGGGGGTTTCACAAGGCATCTTCCTTCTGGGGAAGGGATGTCGATATTTGATGCCTCGGTTAAATATCATGCAGAGAAAGTGCCCTTGGCAATTCTTGCGGGCAAGGAATATGGCTCGGGTAGTTCGCGTGATTGGGCCGCCAAGGGGCCAGCTTTGCTGGGCGTACGAGTCGTGATAGCAGAAAGTTACGAGCGCATACATCGTAGCAATTTGGTGGGCATGGGAATACTTCCTCTGCAATTTGAAGCGGGCAAGAATGCAGCTTCGCTTGGCCTTACTGGCGAAGAGGTTTTTGAAATCACCGGCCTTGCTTCTTTGTTAGAGGCATCTGATTATGCTCCTGGTAAAACCATTGCAGTGAAGGCCAATGGCAAAGAATTTAAAGCTGTTGTTCGCATCGATACGCCACAGGAAGTGCTTTATTACAAGCATGGCGGAATTCTTCGTTATGTGCTTAGGCAGTTGTTGGAGGCTGCGAAGTAAGAAGAGGATGTAGAAAATAAAAAGCCCTCTGAGGATAACCTCGGAGGGCTTTTTTGTGTCTCTGGTGTAATTATTAGAAGGTGTAGTCTTTTAAAAACTTGGTGATATGAACATTGGGCAGGTTAAGGTCTGCGACTTCTTTGGCCACCTGATCTCGGTATCGACCTTTAAGGTGCACTGCAAAAATTGGAACATCCTTCTTTAACTTCTGTAGTTCTAACTTAAAAGTTTTTGGTGTTAGATGTTTGGATACATCAGCAAGCCATTGAAGATGATTGGGGAAGGTAACTTCCAGAAACACTGCTTTTAAGTTGGCTTGCTTGTTGAGGCGTTCCCAGATTTCCTCGGTTTCGGCTGTATCGCTGACATATCCAATCGCACTTTTTCCATCATCAAAAATGTATCCAACCGTGGGAACAACATGATTGATGTTGATAGAGGTGATATTAATACCTTCGAGGGTGATGGTTTGGTTTGGTTCGAAGGTTTTGATATCTAGGAAACGCGAAACAGGGAACTTTGAAAGTTCGATGAAATCAGGCCAGATTCGATTGTTGAAAACATCGCTTTGTAAACAGTCTAATACAGGCGTTGAACCATAGACAATTACGGGGTCAGGCCTTCCCGTAAATACATTTTCAATAAAGATAGGGAGTGATGCTAGATGATCGATATGAGAATGGGTTAATAACACATGGCGTATTTTTTCCTGCTCTTTAGGAGAAGAATAAAAACCAATTGCTCCTGCATCGATTGCAATACTTTCATTCACCAGAAGGCTGGTTAAAAATTGATAATTGCAATCATCGGAACCATGAACATTTGATGTTATTAGCCTAGTTATCACTCAAACCCCCCGGGGTGATTTGCTTAATTTTATTCAAAACAAGACCATAATTTGTAATATAGTCCTGTTTTGCATGTCATATAGGCTAAAGCTTTGATAAATGTAATGGAAGCTGATTCAAGCATTTTATTGCTTTTTTTCACCAGTCTTGCCACTACCATCGTTAAGCCTCATTACATAGCCTAACCCGCCAAGCATTAACTTCTGGAATCTTTCGTCGGCCCAAACTTCATCTCGGTGTCCAAAAGCGGTGTAAAAAACCCGGCCTTTGCCATATTCTTTAGTCCAAGCAAGTGCATAATCCTTGTCTGCGCGTTTGCCTTCTTTTTTAACTGCGGTGGTATCCATGCTAAGCAGGATATTCAGATTTTTCCGGTCGTAAGGCCCCTTGAACTGATAAATTTCATCGGTTATTTCAAATGAATCGCCCAGATGTTTGGTTGCTGGGTGGTTCTTATCTTCCACTTTTACTTTGATTTTTTCATGCCAAGGATGGCCATCAAAGTAAGCACCGATCATGTTGCCATACTCGGGCCATTTGTAAAAGGTATCGGTTGCACAATGGCTGCCCGCAAAGCCCTTGCCAGACTTTATGTACTGGAGCAGGTCGGCTTTTTGCACATCAGAAAGTGGCAGTTCGCCTGTGGTGTAAAAGAATACTGCATCATATTTTTGCAAGTTTTCTGCAGTGATGGCTGTACGGGAATCTTGGGTGACTACCGCTTCGAACATGCCAGACGATTTTCCCAATGCGATGAGTGATTTTTCGACCAGGCATAATTCTTCAGGTTTGGGGCGTTTTACCACACCATGTACAAAGCCCTTCGATTCTGTGATCACCAAAAGCTTTTTGGTGGATTTGGATTCTTGAGCAAAGGATAGGTTGGCTGCGATGAATAAAGCTGCAACCGTCAGAGAGAATAACTTGTGCATGTTTGCCTTTCGTGGATTAAGGGTTAAGAGATGATTGTAATCGGGGTTAAAAGAGGAATCAAGTAAATGGAGGCTTTTCTTTGTGTCGGAAAAAAGACTATGATATCGACAAAGAGAATCTTACGGAGAATTTATCATGGCATCACTTGCAGACCTACGAAAAGACTACACCCTTCATGGCCTTTTGGAACATGAATTAGCGCCATGCCCTTTTGATCAATTTGCAAAATGGTTTGGCGATGCGGTGAATGCGAAAGTTACCGAACCCAATGCCATGACTTTAGCGACTGCCACGGTGCACGGAGCGCCTTCCGCTAGGATTGTGTTGCTAAAAAGCTTTGATGAGAGGGGGTTCACTTTTTTTACCAGTTATGAAGGACGCAAGGCGGGGGAGCTTGCAGAAAACCCTAGGGCAGCGCTGATTTTTTACTGGCCCGATTTGGAAAGGCAGATTCGCATCGAGGGTGAGGTGCAGAAAGTTAGCAAGAAGGAATCTGAGGATTACTTTCTCTCACGGCCTTTGGGAAGTCGCATTGGTGCTTGGGCTTCCAAACAATCTTCAGTGATGAAGGGTCGTGAAGAACTTGAAGCTCGCTGGCAAGAGATTGAAAAACGCTTTGCAGATGCAGTAGTGCCCCTGCCTGAAACTTGGGGCGGGTACAGGCTGTGGCCAAATTCAATCGAGTTTTGGCAAGGTAGGCCCAGCAGAATGCACGATCGCATCCTGTATGAAAGAGATGGAACCTTCTGGGGTATCAAGCGCTTGGGGCCTTAATTTTTTACTCTGCCTTGAACTTGTAGATGGTGGTGCTGCTGAATTTCTCGCCAGGCTTTAAGATCGTTGAAGGAAATTCTTTCTTATTAACGCTATCGGGGTAATGCTGGGATTCGAGGCAAAACCCGTTGTATTGATTGTAGGTAGCACCCTTCTTGCCCTTGATGGTGCCATCAAGGAAATTGCCCGTGTAAAACTGTAGTCCTGGTTCGGTGGTATAAACTTCCATCACTCTGCCTGAGTTAGGTTCTTTGACTACTGCAGCAGGTGCCTTCAAATCTTTGCTGGAAGCTTCAAGCACATAGTTATGATCATAGCCCACGGGTGTTGCTTTGATTTCCTTGATGCGATCACCTATTTTCGTAGACTTGGTGAAATCGATTGGGGTGCCTGCAATTGGGGTTAGCTTTCCTGTAGGGATCAAGGTTTCATCCGTTGCAGTTTGTTGGCTGGCATTGATCATGATGCTGTGATCAAGAATTGCGCCATTGCCTGCGCCTGCAAGGTTGAAATATGCATGGTTGGTTAGGTTGATGGGTGTGGACTTATCGGTAATGGCATCGTATTCGATGCGAAGAGCGTTTTCATTGGTGAGGGTGAAGGTAACGCCAAGGCGCACATTGCCTGGGTAGCCTTCTTCGCCATCTGCACTGGTGCGGGTAAAGCGAACGCCTCTGTCGTTAGAGGTAATAAAGCTTTCAGCGGTCCAGTTTTTACGATCAAAACCTTTTTTACCACCATGAAGGCTGTGTGGGCCATTGTTAGCAGCGAGGGAATATTCTTTGCCATCGAGAGAGAATTTGGCATTACCAATGCGGTTGCAAACTCTGCCTATGGTGCCACCGAAATAAGGATGTTCGGTAAGGAAGCCTTCGAGGGTATCGAATCCCACGATGACATCTGCCATCTTTCCTTTGTTATCAGGAACTTCGATGGATTGAATGGTTGCGCCGAAGGTGATGAGCCTAACTTTCATGCCCTTGCTGTTTTGCAGGGTGAAAATATCAACAGCGTCGCCTTCTTTGGTTTTTCCGAAGGGGGTTCGGATAACATCATCCGCTGCAGAACTGAAAGTTGAAGTCATTAAAACACCTGCCAAGCAAATAAAACGAAGAATCATGGGAGCAACCTCTTGAAGCTATAAGTTTAAGAGAACCTGAAGCTATAATGATGGTTGGGATGTCGGATGGCAAGCAAGATTCTGTTTTTAGATGCGATGCCAACTTTAAAACAATAGGATTAGGGTATGAACGAATCGAGCAAAACAGATAAAACGCTTGGCAGGCCACTCGAAGGATTGGTGGTAGCAGACCTTACAAGAATACTTGCGGGGCCATTTGCAACGCTTAATCTTGCTCATTTGGGTGCGAAGGTAATTAAGGTCGAGACGCCCCATGGTGGCGATGACTCCCGATCGTTCCCCCCTTTCAAAGATGATAGCTCTTTGTTTTATAGTTCCATGAATTACGACAAATACAGTATTGCACTCGATTTAAAAAAGAGTGATGACAAGCAGATATTCGAGAAACTCTTGGCGAAGTCGGACTTCCTAGTGGAGAATTATCGCCCGGGAACTATGGAAAGGCTAGGGTATGCGTGGAGTGATTTGCAGCAAAAGTATCCTCAGTTGATCTATGGTTCTCTTTCGGGTTTTGGGCAGACAGGGCCCATGGCTGCAATGCCCGCTTACGATTTAGTGGTTCAGGCACTTGGTGGTGTGATGAGCTTGACTGGGCATCCGGGCCAACCTCCGGTGCGTGTTGGCGTTTCCATTGGTGATCTTGCTTCTGGTCTTTATTTTGTCATTGCTCTTCAAGCTGCGCTTGTTCGCAGGATGCAGGGTCATGGCGGATCTCGTATTGATATCGCAATGTTAGATTGTCAGGTTGCAATGCTTGAAGGTTCTCTTACCAATTATCTGAGCACGGGTGTTATTACGGAATCGTTGGGTTCACGGCATTACAGCATCGCTCCTTTTCAAGCCTATCGGACCAAGGATTCGTACATGATACTTGCAGGGGGCAATGACAGATTATTTGCTCAGGCGTGCGAAGTGTTGCAAAGAATGGATCTTGTGCAGGATGAAAGATTCAAAAGTAATCAGCTTCGATGTCAGCATGTAGATGTGCTTGAGGTGGAGATAGAAAAAACTCTTGCAGCAAAGACTACGGAAGAATGGGTGAAGCTTTTCGATGAAAAAGGAGTTCCTTCTGCGCCCATTCAGAATGTGAGCAAGGTTGCGACTCATCCTCAGGTAAATGCAAGAAACATGATTGTAGATATTAAAGACCCTGTATTTGGTAATATTAGAACTGGTGGCAACCCTATTAAGATGACCGGCATACCTGAGCAGGTTGAGCATCGGGGCGCACCCACCCTTGATCAAGATCGCAGCTCCATTCTGGAATGGCTT
>CALARU010000013.1 GCA_937888715.1 uncultured Planctomycetaceae bacterium
TATTCTAGCCCCTCGGCCAATACTAAAAAATGCAGACGGGGGACTATATTATTCAGGATTGAATAATATCAAGTTGGGCCAATAGGAGAGTAACTGTGCACAAACAAAGTCGCCTCGCACCGTACAGAGTTAATAATGGGTAGCCGCAAGACTCCCGGTAATTGTGTCTGTGGCAACAAGACAGAGTCTAATGGACTCGTCAACGGGAAACGTACATACAAACGGACTTGCTGGTCATGTCGTCGATATAAGCATAAGCGGCATCCTAAGGATCCCAAGTGCTTACGGTGTGGCTTCGTACCAGAGTGGCATGGCCAATTAGATATTGATCATATTGATGGCGACCATAACAACAACGCCCCATCGAATCTGCAGACGCTTTGTGCTAATTGTCATAGGCTTAAAACTCATCTCTCCAAGGAGCACATGAATCCTGGGGAGGTCGGCCTACAAGTGGACCATAAGGCATCCCAGAAATAGCGTTAATCTTTTAAAACCTGAACCTTTCCCCTGATTGCCGCACTCATGCGTCAATGGGGGGCAACATTCTGTTCGAATGCTTAATGGTGCTGCGGCAAAGTCGGGGTAACGGGATTCGAACCTGCGACCTCTTGGTCCCGAACCAAGCGCTCTAGCCAAGCTGAGCTATACCCCGAGTGTACATTTATTTTAAGCATGTTATTTTGTGAGTTCTAGGGGTTAAATTTGCTGGGGGTTGTGTTGGACCATTTTTGCAATTTTTCTATTTGCTAAAATACTGATTGATTTATTTTCTTGACTTGCACGAAAAAAGTGAAACATGGGTTTGGATTTATCTGATGTTTACCGCTTGACACATGAGTGAATTATTGGAGAAAATAGAATTAGTGATTTAAAAACGAAGACACAGGATGTTAACTCATGATACATGTCACTTGCGATCTTTGCGGGCAAATGATCGAAGAGCCCAAAAATCATTACAGGGTGGAAATTGAAATATTTGCAATGGAACAAAACAGTCCGATGGTGGAAGAAGATCTCGATCAAGATAACCTTGAACATATCGCAATGTTGATAAGCGATCCTGATACAATAGAGCCATTGCCTGCGTTGACAAAAGCAAAGTACGATTTGTGTCCGAAATGCACCGAACGGTTTCAACGCAATCCCTTGTCGAGAGAAGCTGATTCTTCGGTGAATTTCAGCAATAATTAATTCAGGATATAATATTGCTTACGCCAACCTTAGTTATTCTCTCGCTTAAATATGCAGTGGGGGCGGTTACGGTTCTTCTGGTCTTTTCGTTGATTGCCCTGGCAAAGGGTAAAATAAAGTTACATGGGAAAATAAATGTGGTTTTTTTTGTGCTTGCATTGGCAACCCTGTTTTTGTTTGAAATCGTGGTGCGAATGATTGATCCACTGCTATTTTCCGGATTGTGGAAAAACGCAGAATTGGCGAAGTCGTTGAAGATTCATTTATGCTTTGCGGTGCCTAGCGCGTTTCTTATGGGAATTATGCTATTCACCGGCTTAAGGAAATTGAAGGTATGGCATAGAAGGGTTGCGATAGTATTTTTGGTATGTTGGGTTGGCACATTTTATACTGGGATTTTTTGGCTGCCCAATCATGTTGAAATGAGCAACAAGGCAACCTATTCTAGGGCTCAATAAGATGCAAAAAAAAGGCATGAATGTTCCTAAGGTTAGCGAACCTAATGCAGATGATTTTGCAGGTGCGTTGCCCCAAGAGTTCGTTAATGCACCAGATTTTGAAAATCAACCGCCCCCAATTGAAAAAGTAGTGGAGGCGATGTTTTTTGTGGGAGGTCAGCCCTTAACATCACAAAGGGCGTGTGAAATTCTACGGGGCCTGGATCTCAAAGAATTTGTTGTCATCATTGGGGGCTTGAATCGGAAATATAAGTTGGAAAACCGCCCTTATCGAATTCAGCCCAAGGGTAATGGTTATGAAATGACCATCCTGCCTAAATACCGAATCATTGCAGATAAATTGTATGGGATGCTAAAAGAGGCGAGATTATCTCCGCAGGCTTTGGATACTTTGGCCTTGGTTGCTTACAAGCAGCCGGTGTGCAGGCAAGAAATTGACACTTTAAGGGGTAATGATACCGCTGCGATTATTCGGCAGCTGGTAAGATTGGGCCTGATCTCGGTGCAAAGGGGACAATCCGATGCCCGGGAGATCACTTATGGAACGACAAAGAAGTTTTTGGAACTTTTTCGGTTAAAAAGTTTAGATGACCTTCCCCGACATCAGGAAATGGAAGAACTTTAGTCGATTTTTCAACTTTTCCAAAGTGAAAAGGAATCCGGGCCCTTTGGATTAAATGTGCGTGATTTGCAGGTTTAATTTGGGTTGTAAGCTTAACAATTGGCCTTCCGTTATGTGGATTAGGCCCTAGATTTAGTGTCTGCTGGGCTTTTACATGCAGGAAATACAAGATGTTTGGGAAGCTTAACTTGACGGTAGGGGCCTTAAATTCCTATCATAAGAATGTTCGCTTAACGGCGAGCGTGGCCCTGTCGTCTAGGGGCCTAGGACACAGCCCTTTCACGGCTGCGACACGGGTTCGAATCCCGTCAGGGTCATTGGTGTTTAGCACCAAGATATCCAAGCGGTAAAGCATTCCTAGGGCTTTACCGCTTTTTTTACGCACATCGATTATTCCAACTCAACAAAGGTGCCATCGGCCTTTACTTCGACTTCGCGTACTTTCCCTGTCTTGGTTTTTCCACGGATTTCATAGGTGCCATCTTTTTTCAGAAATGCTTCGGTGAATAGTATGCCGGGAACTTTGTTCTGGGCGGTTTTAAGAGCCGCAGGCGGAACCTCTTCCATTTTCACCTGAACCTTTGGCCCTTCCCCTATAGATCCACAACCGATTAAAATTGATAGCAGCAAGATAGTTGCAAAGTTCTTTGGCATTAATAATCTCCGGAAGGTGCTTCGCCCCCATCACGGGTGGCAAGAGCTTTTAAAGTTTTTAAATCAACGGAAGAGGACAGCGATTTTACATGGCCATCAGCAAAAAGGTAATTAACAACCCCAGAGTGATTGCTGCTGAAGTTGTTTATTTCGAGAGGGGTTGCTGCGCCGCTGAACATTTCCCCCACATGGCTGAGAACGAAGTTCGAAGGTTCGTTTAATTCGAAAGCAAGTGGAGAGCCAGTTGGAGTAGAAAATTTACTTCCCGTAACCGAGCCAATCCAAGTTGTTTCGGAATATTTTGAAGAGCGCTCACCCACAAGGAGAGTATGGCTTGTGCCATCAGTAATATCAGTTAAGGTAAGTTTTGAGCTGCGATAAAAGATGCCTTCGCCATCAACGCCTGGTTCGGAAATGCCAAAGTTTCCTGTGTAGCTGGAAGATGGCAGTTCGCAAACGGTTGATGTTAAAATTCCCAAGGAGGTTCTGGGGCCAACAGGGAAAGATTTAGGTGCATCAACCGAGGGGCATAAAAGAAGTTTCAAGGAAGTAGATCTTAAAAAAGCATGCACCGGGGCTTCAATGGGAAGCGAGAAATTGATTTTGTTAAACAGAGACTGTTCTTCCATGTAGGGGAGAAGATAGGCGTTCCAACCCCAACCGGGGCCTAGGTCATTACCATTCGAATCAAAGGATGAAGTGTACCCCGGAGGAAAAACTTTTGCAGTATCGTGGTAATTAAGAGCAGCCAAGCCTATTTGTTTGAGGTGGCCCTGGCAGTTCATTCGAGAAGCGGCATCACGGCTTTTTTGAACTGCGGGAAGTAATAAACCAATAAGCGTAGCCATTATGGCTATCACCACAAGAAGTTCGATCAGGGTGAAACCTTTTCGAATTGGAATATCACGCATCAGGGTTATTGCCTTGAGATCAGGATTTTAAAATTAATGACACTAAGTTTAATAGTAGCATAACTTTTTACTTCTGAAATACCAAACGAAAACGATGCGAGCAATGTATGAATAGGGGTGTTAATCTTCATCATTTCCTTTAAGCCATTTACGAATGCGACTTAAGTCTTTATTCCAAGTTTCTGCGAGTCGGACTTTTCCAAAAGCATCAAACAGAAGATCCATGGTTTCTAGAAGATGCCTGATCTGGCCAACGCGTTCTTCAAGCCGGGCGCGATCTTCCAATGCCTCTGCCAAAGGCATTTTTGCGCCATTAACAGCTAGAAGCTCTGCGCTAAGAGCAAGATCGTAGGATTGATCATGCCTTACAAGTGTGATACCTGTTTTGCGGGGAAGTTTCCCACTCTGCAAAGCACGCATTGCTTCGGGGAGCCTAGTTGGTGCATCACTGGAAATCGATTCTTTGCCTGATTGGCCTTTGGGGCATTCGAGAGCCAAAGTGCGGGCGAGCATGAATGCGACTTCAGAACCATCATCGAGTTTGATGGTGTCGTGCCCCTCGTCTTGAAGGTTCCAAAGCCAGACTAGGAATTCGTTACCTAGGAAGTCTCTGCTGTTATCATCAACGACCCATTGTGGAGAGTTGCCTGCACCACCTTTTAAAAAGGTGGAATGTTGGGCATCATCAACAGCTCTGGATTGGCCTCTGGGTTCTGCAAGTTTATGAGCGAGAATGCCAGAACTGAGCGCCTCGATTTTTTGGCCAAAGGTTTGTTCGAAAAGCTGTGTAAGCCTATCGAGAACAGAAACGGAGGTGGTGCCCACTAAAAGTTCGTTGGATTGCCCATCCCAAAGAAGAGAGTATGCTTTCCTGCGCAAATAGCGCCCATCTGCAGCTTCTTCATTGAGCTTATCCATTGCAGCCATGCGTGCTTCGCGCTTTTGTTTCTGGCTTACTTTGCCAGATGGGTTTTCTGCAGCGATGGCATCGAGTTCCATCTGGGTGTAGGATTTCAAAAGATCTGAAGGGGGCTTGTTGGCATCAATGCGCAGGGCAAAATGCAGGGTATCTTCGACAATATTCTTGGCGAGATCGAATCGTACATCGAGGAGGTGGCCACCCGCACTCCAACCGGTTTCTATGCCATCGCGGGAAGCGGTGCGTTCTTTGCCAATGGCTCGTTCTTGAAGCCTTTCAAGATGTTCTGGGCCGAAGCCATTGGGTGCTTTCCCTTTGACTTTAAAGCGAGCAAAAGAAACTCTTCCAGAAAAGAAACCCATGATAATAACCCTTCAATCAGCAAATTGGGTAAATAGAAAGTATAGGGCAAAGAGGGGAGTCGGTAAGATGAATCACCCTAATAACTTTTTATACAGATCTTCTTGGGCTAAAAGAGCCTCTTGATAAACCAAGTGAGCATCAGGATTAGGTTCATAGGTGCAGCCTAGTTCGGGTGCTTGGGGTATGGAGAGATCGAGTTCCCCCATTGATTCCAAGGCCAGCCAAGCAATGCCTCTGCTAGTGGCTTCGGGTTCTATGCATGCTGTAATGGGTTTGCCCAAAACATTGGCAATGATTTGAGCCCAGGCAGGCGAGTTAAGGAATCCCCCGCTCGCAAGAATTCGATGATCGGGATGAGCTAAAGGCGAAAGCCTGCGATAGATCTGCCCAAGTCGAAGAGCAACCGCTTCAAGGCCCGCTTGAAAGATATCAATGGGTTTGGTGTTCAGCCTGATGCCATGAAGAGTTGCAGAAGCGTCATCGCGCCAGCCGGGTGCTCTTTCCCCCGCAAAGAATGGAAGCATGGATAGCCCATGGGCAGCGGGTTTCATTTGCAAAAGAAGTTTTTCACATTCGGAAGGTTCGGGCAGCCTGAGGCTTTTGAGGAGCCATTCGTGAACATTGCCCCCTTCGGTAAGTGCGCCACCTACTAAAGGCCGCTTAGCATCAACTCGATAGTTCCAGAGCCCGAGGGGTATTTTTTCTGGAATTATAGAAGGAACAATTCGCATAGCTGCGGTGGTTCCAATGGTTAGGGCGATATTGTGATCATTGGTGCAGCCACTGCCTACATTGGCGGCAGCGCCATCGCCTATAGCAAGAAACCAGAGAGCGCTTGCGAGGGTGGGCCAGCGTTTCTTCCATTCGGATTTAAGGTTTGGAAGCCCTGGGCCGAAATCTGAAATATGTGGCAATTGCCCTTTTTTTAAGTCTAATTCCTGCATCCAGATTTGATCCCACTGCAGTTTTTTTCGATCGAGCAACCCAGTCCAAGACGCAGTGGAGACGCTGACATCCGAGCATCCTAGAAACTGCTGGCTTAAAAATGACCCAAGGCTCCACCAATGCGACACAGCGTTGAATCGGTCTGGATTACTTCGTTTTTCCCAACGCAACCTTGCAGGCAGATAGCTGCTATGAATCATGCAACCATTGCGATCGTGAATATCCGATTCATTGTAATTCTTGCGAAGATATTGTGCATCTTTTGTGCAACGGGTGTCTGCATAAGTGTAAAGCGGCGTTAGGGGAGCAAAGTTTTTATCGAGGCCGATCATGCTTGAAACAAACGTGTCGATTGCAACTGCATGGATCTTATCCACTTTTCCTTGAAGCTTCGCCAATAGAGAATCGACAACATCAACAACGGCTTTGGGAACTGCGAGTGGTTCAAACACAGCCATGCCGGTGACATCTGTTTGTAATGCGACCTGTGCTCTGCCGAAATAAGTTTCGGGTTCGATGATTCTGCAAGAGGCATCATAAAGCAATGCACGAACAGAAGAAGTTCCTATATCGATTGCTAGGATGAAAGGAGGTTTTGCCTGAGTAAGAGAAATTCCGGGCATATCAAACCTTTGCAGAAAGAGCGAGGTAAAGTACTGCCATGCGGACTGCGAGCCCGTTGGTGACTTGCTTCAAGATGGCGCTGTTGGGCATATCTGCAACTTCCGGAGTGAGTTCGATGCCGCGGTTGATGGGGCCAGGTGCGAGCAAAAGCATATCGGGCCTGCATTTTTTCACGCGATCCATAGTCATGCCAAAGAGTCTGAAGTATTCTTGGATGGAAGGGAAAAGCCCGCTACGTTGTCGCTCAAATTGTATCCGCAAAACATTAACAACATCGCATTCGGGCAGAATCTTATCAAGGTCGTAGCTCGAGCGAACGCCGAGTTCCTCTATCTCTTTGGGTATAAGGGTAGGTGGGCCGCACACAATAACCTTGGCCCCTAATTTTGTTAGGGTGTGGATGTTACTCCTGGCAACCCTGCTGTGAGTAATATCTCCAACCAATCCAACCGTCAGGCCTTTGATCTTTTTCTTTTCTTGGAGAATGGTGAACGCATCAAGCAGGCCCTGTGTGGGGTGTTCATGCGCACCGTCGCCTGCATTGATGATTGAAGCGCCTAATTGTTGGGCAAGCAGATGTGGTGTACCCGGAACCGAGTGCCTGACAATAAAGCCATGGACGCCTAAAGCTAAAATGTTCTTGGCGGTATCGATGAAGCTTTCGCCTTTGCTGACGCTAGAGCCAGCGGGCGAGAAATCGATAGTTTCCGCGCCTAGCCTACGGGCAGCCAAGCCGAAGCTGACGCGGGTTCTGGTGGAAGATTCGAAGAATAGATTAGCGATAACCTTACCTTTGAGGAAGGTGTGTTTCTTTTCAGGGTTACGGCTTGCATCGACAAAGAATTCTGAAGCTTTGAAGATGGTTTCTAATTCAGCGACAGAGAGTTCCTCGATGCCCAGGAGATGTTTTTTTGTCCAAGGTCCGCAATCAAGCGCAGATTCAGAAGAAGACATATTGTGGATCCTGATTTATTTGGTGTCACTGGGTTGAGAATCAGTTTTCTCAAAGATAATGATATGTTGCCAGGGTAAAACTCCAATGGTTTCTTTGTGCTTGAGATCATGGCCCTTCATTTCGAGTATAACTTGTTTTTCAGCCATTTTATGAACCAGTTTAATGGGCACTTCAGGGTCTTCGCCGCGGAATTCGACAAATACCATGGTGCCACCTTTGCGCAAGGATTTGCACATGGCTTGAGTCATTTCAAAAGGGAAAGCGAATTCATGGTAGACATCAGCCATGATAATCATATCGACGCTGTTTTCAGGCAGTTTAGGATCTTTTTCTGTGCTTAGAATAGTTTCAACATTCTGAAGGGTTTTCTGTTTTGATTTGGCATTGATGATTTTGATCATTTCTTTCTGGATGTCGACAGCGAGAACTTTTCCTTTGGGAAGTAGGGGCGCCATGCGGAAAGAGAGATAACCACTGCCTGCGCCGACATCAGCGACAATCATATGGGGTTTTAGTTTTAGGGATTCGATGAGTTTGGTTGTGTTTTCTTCTTTTTCGCGTTCAGGCCGTTCGAGCCAACCCGCGGCTTGATATCCCATTACATGAGCGATTTCGCGCCCTTTGAAAAACTTCCCGATGCCATTTGGGTCATGAACTTTGCGTTCTTCATAAAGGGGATCTGTTTTCGGGGTTTGGGCAAAAACGGTTGTAGATGAAAGCAAAGCAAGGCATGTTAAAAAGGTTCGTAGGAGCATGGCTTTCCCTTGTGTAAATCTTTGAAGCTGATCCGTGTCAGGCGTTGTTCAACTTGAATACTATTCTAGCATTCATTTGATGAAATTAGAATCTATCACAATCCAAAAGAATTTAATAATGAAAGATCAGAGCCTTTAAGGAATCTAGTGCGGTCTGATTTGTGAGGTGATGGGTCATTGCTTTTTCGGAAGCAGAATCTTGCTATTTTCGAGAAATTGCCGATGCTTTTCATGTGCATCCGCATTTTTTAGCGATCCCTTCGTGCAATTTAAATCAGATAGGTTTGCTTTGCAAGCTTTGCAACCCACGGTCTCAAGGTGAAATTTGATGTAATCAATTCTTTGAGGATCAAGTGCTTCCTCTTTGTAGCTGCTTAATTCTTCCCTGGTTGGGCAACTCAGGTGTTCGCGCCTCCAGATGGCCCCAATGGAATGATCGCCCATATCACGGCTTGCAATGATGCTTGAAAGTAATGCTTGTAACTCTGGAGATTCTCTTACAGCTTTTTCCACCTTGATGGTTTCTTGTTCATTAAGATGGTCATCAATAAATGCATCTAGAGTAGCATTGGAGATGGTCATGAATTTTGATCCTGTTCAGAAAGGTGGGGGAATACAGATGGGGAAAGATTCATCTTTTTCAAATTATCAATGATGAAATTGTTGGCATAATGGCGATGTGAGGCAACGGTCTTATTATCAATGCTAAGAATGTTTGCGGCTTCTAAGTTGCTAAGTCCATTCACAAAGATCAGTTCAATTGATTTGAGTTTGAGGTAATCTTTTTTTTGGACAAATTGGTTGATTAAAAGCCCGAGGCATTTGATTAGCGCATCATTTTCAAGTTTTTTCTTTTCATCGCCCCGGTACCAAGTGGAGGCGCCCATCGCAGGATCGATAAAAGGGCTAACTTTGTGATTACCTGAGCTATCAACCGGAGTTTCTATTGCTCGCGACCTGCCTAATCTTCTGAGCAGATCTGTAATTTTGTTGGAAAGAATACCAAATAGGTAACTCTGGACGCTTCTCGAAGCGTCAAAATTATTTATTTTGGCAAGGAACCCCAAAAAGGATTCTTGTACTATATCTTGGCACGATGCATGATCCTTGATTTTGCCTTGTGCATAATTGGTCAGTCGTCCTTCATACCGTAAAACCAAATCGCTCCATGCGAGTTGGTCCCCTTCCTGGATTTTTTTTACGAGCATGTTTTCATCCAAAGAAACCATAATTGCCTTTCTAAACAAATTAACCATTGGCAGGATTAAAAATACTGATGGTTTTGGCAAGCGAACTGTTATAGTGTACAACTTCTCAAGGTGGGTTGCACTTGGGTAAATTCGACATTTCAGGTAATACAGTATCACAATGGATTGTAGCTTTGAAACAATAATGAGATTAAGGATCATAGATAAATGTCGGAAACCTTAAATCGGATTCTTTTCTGGATTCTTGCGGTTTGCAGTCTCGCAGCAGACCAATCCTCCAAGTACATAATTTTTGATATGCTTAGTGACCCCGCAACTAATCATGTTCGTAGTTTATTTCAATCGCAACAAGGCGGAGGGTTTCATCTTGTGGCTCAATTCCAATACGACTTGGAAACCAGGCAGATGAAGAAAGATTCCCGTGGAAATCCCATTCCCTATGTGAACCAAGGCGCTCTTTTTGGATTTCTTGGTAACCATCAGAGCCTTGCCAATGGGCTTTTTGCTGTTATTAGTTGCGCTGCTGCGATGGCGATTATTTTTTGGAGTACCCAAAAAGGTTCCATGAGCGACCTGGCACTTACTATCGCATTGGGATTTATTTTAGGCGGAACCCTAGGCAATTTTTATGACAGGCTAGTGTTTAATGGCGTCAGGGATTTTCTCCATTGGAATTACTTTTTCGATTGGCCAGTTTTCAACCTCGCTGATTGCTGGTTGGTTGGTGGCGCTTGCCTGCTAATGCTTCTGGCTTTCCGAGTTCCAAAAGAAAACGCACAAACCCCGGGAACCCCAGCAACCTAGACTTTATCCCCATTAATTGGTTTTGATCCTTGCCATCGTTATAATCGAAGCCCTTTCCCTAGCTTTCTACAAGGTTTAAATAGCTATTTGGTCATTCTTCCTTTAATTTGTAGAAAACGTGAATCTTCCTGAAAAGCAGCCCCTGCCTTAGAGGTTTTCCATGCTTCGTTATATTTCTTTTTGTCTGTTATTAATTCCTGGTTTGGCCTTTGGGCAGGAGCCTATTCTTTTCCCTCGTACTCCTGATATTTCACCCGATGCTAAAACAGTTGTTTTTAGTTATCTAGGCGATATTTGGGCCGTTGACGCCACAGGTGGTAACGCCAGGCCACTTACCATTCATACCGCACATGATTTTCAGCCTGCTTTCAGCCCCGATGGGAAATTCATTGCATTTAGTTCCAACAGGCATGGCAGTTATGATTGCTTTATTATTCCCGCTCAAGGTGGAAAAGCTAAAAGGCTTACATCTGATTCTGCCAACGATATTGTTTGTGGTTGGGCGCCTGACTCTAAATCGGTGTTGTTTTCTTCAAACAGGGGGTTGAGTTATCCAGGGTTTTCAAACTTATATACAGTTTCGATTGATGGCGGGCAACCGGTTCGGATCACCTTTGATGAAGCCAAGGACGGGGCGATTCATCCTGCAGGGAATTTGATTGCTTTTACGCGAGGGCCAGGCGCTTGGTACAGAAAAGGATATAGAGGGTCTTCAAATGACGAAATATGGGTTGGTGGGATTGATGGTACGGGCAATAAAAAAATCACTGATTTTAATGGGCAGGATTCTTCCCCGATGTGGGGCCAGAATGCTAATGCAGTTTATTATGTAAGCGAGGTTTTTGGTAGCCCGCCCAATATTGTTCGTATAGAAAACAAGCCGGGTGCCAAACCGGTTAAAATTACGAACCATACTTCTGAAGGGGTTCGTAAGGCCCGCATTAACGCCAATGGTTCTGTTATTGTTTATGAGTGTGGTGCAGATATTTATTTTATTGATACTTCCAATCCAGGAATGCCCCGGAAAATAATTATCAAGGCTTTAATTGATGATAAAACCAATGCTGATCGCTTGGTTACATTTACTCAGAACGCGTCCAAATTTGCATTTAATAAAGAAGAATCTTTAGTGATTTTCGGAGTTCATGGGGAACTTTACCGCATGGGGGTTTCTGGTGTAGCTAAACCCGTCAGGCTGACTGATAACCCTGCGGATGATTTTGATGCTGTTTGGGCGCCTGATTCTTCAAAGGCAGTTTTTCTTTCGGATCGCACTGGGAGAATTGAAGTTTTCCTCCTGGAATCTGCTGATACTGAACACCCTAAATTCATTGAAGCGCATCAATTCAAAGTGAAACAAATCACCAATGATGAGAAGCCTGAATCGAGCCTGACTTTTTCACCCGATGGGAAAAAAATCTACTTCCTTCGGGCGGGAAGATTATGGAGCATAAATCTTGATGGCTCTGAACAAAAAGAAGTCGTATCTCTTTCCATGATTACGGAATATTCCTGGTCCCCGGATGGGAAATGGATTGTTTACTCTAGAAGGGACGGGTCTTTTGCTAGTGAGTTATTTATTATCCCCGCTGCCGGCCCCACGAAAGAGATCCCGCCAAAAAATATCACACGATATGCCACCTCAAATCATTCCCCGACTTGGAGCACAGATGGCAAAAGAATCGCCTTTGTAAGCGAGCGTAGAAATACCCC
>CALARU010000014.1 GCA_937888715.1 uncultured Planctomycetaceae bacterium
CAATGAAAAAAACCTTAAAGCAGGGCCAGCATCATTAAAACCAAAGCCCCATGCTTTTTCATAAGTAAAAATTGATACATAACCCTTTAGCTTCATTTTCTGATTTACACATGAAACGATTACTGCTTTTAAAACCACGGTTTGAACAAGAATAATTAAGACATCATCCGAGGTTCATGCTGCCGGGCTATTTCAAGCAACCGATCCCGAGCGAGGTCTATGCCAAAAGAACTTAGATCGAAATCTTGGAAATTATTATCGTGCTTATTGCAATATATCCAGATGATTTTAAAAATGGCCCCGCAACGCGAATTCTCATCAGCCTGCAACCCTAAGGTTATGAACTGCTGGAATGAATCGGCAATATGATTGCAGCAGGCCTCGAAATCATCCGCATTTTTCACTGACTTGGGATTAGGATCATGCCGGTTTTTAGTCCATACCATTTGGGTTACAAACGGATGGTACCTTCCATCGAGATTATGTCTCGCCAGAAGCATCAATTGCTTAGCGAGCACACTCTTAGAAATCTGTAATTTGCCGGAAGCAGCTTCGAGCCAAGTGTTGGTTAATCTGCTAGGGCGGTAATTCACGGGTAATCGATCCGTCGTCATAATTTTCCTCCCTTTTATGTTTTAAGCTTGCATAAATTCAAAAAAAAGCAAGAATTTTTGGTGCAGTACACTGATAAATGGTACAATAGGTCGGTGTCATCTACATGAAATAATATTGTTTAATGATGCTTTGTCAATCTTTCATGAAGGAGGAAAACAATGCTTTACCAAAATAGGAGCCCATAAATTTTAGAAGAAGGTGTTTCTGCGCTTAATCAACCCAATGAGGGGAGGAAAGCGGAAACATCGACCCACCCTCAGGCTTTTTACACCACCTAGTATTCAAAACAATAAGACCTTTGACTTAATCACCAAAACCTATGAGGCGAAATGATGAATCCACAAGATAAAACTTCAATAACTCCATTAGCAGTAAGGATGAACGAAGCTGCAAAAATGCTCAATATAGGGCGAACATCCCTGCACCATCTTAAGAAATCGGGGCAAATTCCTTATACAAAGATCAACAGGGCCGTGCTGTTCAGAGTCCAAGATCTAGAAGACTTCCTCAAAAAGGCACATAAAATTAAAGTTTAAAATCTAATCATATTGGCTTAAACACATTGGAAAGGATACCCAACAATGGCTAGTCTCTCAAAATCAAAGAAGGAAACCTACAGCATTCAGTTTGTGCTTCATGGCAACCGTAAGACCATCTATGCTGGAAAAATGGAACCTAGAGAAGCGAAACGCCTTTGCCAAAAGGTTGGAGATCTTGTAGGAATCCAAAACCGTAACGCAAGGATCGAGGAATCCGAAACCATTTCTAAGTGGGTATCCAAAATCATTGGGACTAACCTGCATTCAAAACTTGTGAATGTTGGTTTATTGGAAGCAATTAAAGACACCCACTTAGGGGCCTTTATTGACGCTTACAATGCATCTAGAACAGATGTTAAGGAATGGACCCGAAAAAATAGAAACGGCTCAAAAAACAGAATCCTTAAGTTCCTTGATCCATTAGCAGATATTCGTTCGATAACCCCTGCTGATGCTAAGAACCTTAAAGTGTTTTTGATTACCAACTATGCAGGCGGAACGGCTGGCAAAGATCTTACCAACGCCAAACAATTTTTTGAGCATGCAGTTGATATGGGTTTAATTACTAAAAACCCATTCCGCAAACTAAAGATTCCAAGTCAAGCTAACCCCAAAAGACTTTTCTTTGTAGACAAAGAAACCTGCCAAAAGGTTTTGGATGCCTGCCCAGACTTGCAATGGCGGTTGATTTTCTCATTGGCACGGTTTGGAGGTTTGAGAATACCATCCGAATTGGTTGGGTTAAAATGGGAAGATGTCTTTTGGAAAGAAAAGAAAATACGGGTTCTGTCTTCGAAGACAGAACATATTCCAGGAAAAGATCATCGATGGATTCCTTTGTTTCCTCAGATATTAGAGCCATTACTGGAAGCATTTAAAATTGCCAAGAAAGGCGAGAAGTTCATCTTCTCAAGAGAAATCACGGGTTCGAGTAATTTGAGGCAGGGATTAACCGGCATCATCAAGAAAGCTGGATTATCTCCCTGGCCTAAGTTGTTTCAGAACTTGCGGGCAAGCCGTGAAACGGATCTCTGCCAAGAATACCCGCTTCATGTAGCTGCAGGATGGATTGGGAATACACCCAAAGTTGCCATAGGTCATTACCTGCAGACAATCGATTCTGATTGGGAAAAAGCAACTACAACCACCGGTATAAAAAACGATGTAAAAAACGATGTAAGTGTTGCAAAAACGCTGCATTTTCGGATGGATCAGGGCGGTTCGCAAACCTTTGATAATGTTCAAAATTTGATCGAAAACATCGGGAATTCTAGCGTTTTATCTACAATTACCGAGGAATTGCAAAATTCCCAATTGTCCTCGACAAGAGTCGAACTTGTAACCTTCGGCTTCGGAGGCCAACGCTCTAT
>CALARU010000015.1 GCA_937888715.1 uncultured Planctomycetaceae bacterium
ATGAGCAATTTTTAATGGTTTATCTAATTGGTAAAAGGCGGAAAGCTTACCGATGTTGACTTATTTACTGATTGTAACCTGTGATTTTAAGATGTGCTTGTAAGGCACAGAAGCAAGTTATTTATTTGGTGAGGGGACGGGCATTTTCAGGTTGATATCAAAAACCTTGATACCGCCGTTATAATTGAGTGCCAATTCTTTGCCTATCTTATTGTAAGCTGGTGGAACTACAGAGATATTTTTTGGTTTTGGAAGCCCCTTGGTTAGGGTGATGAAGGAAACGACTCTAAAATTAATATCTCCTTTGGGAGGATTTTGAATACTATAGTTTCCTGTAGGCCCTATAGGCCCGCTTACTTCTTTGTCATTAACCGTGGCTATTACTGCCCCAGAAACAAGTGGTTTGTTATCCAGCATGACTTTGCCATGAATTACTTCTTTGTTTTCAGGTAATGAATAAGAAGTTGAAAAGAATAAGTAATAACCGCTTAAATAGAAGGCAATGAATATCCCAACACACGCTAAATATTTAGGCTTGCAGTATTTGGAATAAAAGGAAGTTTCTTCTTCTAACTCGTCATCTTTATATGATTTATTTTGTAAGTGCTTTATTGCGTCTTGTAAAGAAACTGGTTGCTGGGTATCTAGTCCATCGTTGTCAGGTAGTTCAGGTTCACTTTCTATGGGGGCAATTAAATTGGGAATTGTCTTGTTGGAACGAAGTAGCTGATCAGATAAATTTTCGCGCTCTATCTCCCCGATGACATCGAAAGATTCCTCAACTTCTGGATTAGAGACTGGATTGTTAAAATTAGATTCTAGTTTGGCAAATAAGGTACGAAGGCCTTGAACATTTCTTGCTTTTTTCCATACCTTTTGAAGATCACAAAATACCAGATCATCTCCCAAAAGATTCCTATCTTTGGCAAGCTTTTTTAAAGCCTTTGGTTTTACAATTAAAGGTTTTTGCCCTTCCTTGGCGATAATGTAATCACTGAATTTTTCTTCTGGATTTTTCATAATACTCAAACCTTTTGTATTGTTCCATAGTTTTATCAAACATGGTCAAACCAAAAGTTGTAAAAAGTTTGAATTTATTCTTGATTGTTTATTACTTGACCATCTCTGGGTTGCATCAGGTAATTCCAATTTTTTTGACTTATATTTTTTGTCATAAAACGAATACTTCCATCAGCTAAGGCGACCGGCATTACATCATGCCCTGTTTGGGAATATAGCATGGTGCAGCATTCGGTTCCTGCAGGGCACTCATTATAAGGCCTAGCCATTGGTTTTACCTGAAACATATAGGTATTAGGCATGCCTGAAGTCAGTAAATTTGCAGGTACACTTCGATTTTCTCTGACAATCAAAAGTGCGTTTGCATTAACAAAACCGGTTAAACCAAAAGTTTGACCGTAATAAGGTTCAACAGCCCAAGAATAAAAAGCTGTGCGCGCCATAGAATCGCAATTGGCATAACCTTCTGCAAATAGGATCGAGTTGGATAACCCATCTTTGATGTTTAAAAATTTTTGAGCAGGTGCATCTTTTCCAGTGCCACCATAATCTTCGTTGGTACTCCCATCCCCACCGCTATCGCCCCAAACATTCCAATTGGCTTGGTAATTAGTAACTGACCAGCCGTTATATTTATAATCGTAAGGTGCAGATGGATCTGATCTACAGCGAAGAATTGATAATGTTACTTGGGCTTCTGCCATGTCCCAAGAACCTGAATCTTTTGGTCCTGACCCGACCGGGTCATAAGTTTCGGGAAGTCAGTAAGTCCATTTTGCATCTTTGGGATTATATTCGCCGGAGGGTGCGACATAACCTTCTGTTATGGTGCGTTCTATTCCGTTATAAATAACCTTTCTTTCTACACCCGGTGAACCCGGGTTTGTCTGTACCCAAGTGGTTCCGGGTGGATCCCAGCTTCCAGGAACTCCTGGAATGACTTTTCCTGTCGCTGGTGTTGCTGGTCTTCCAAAAAGGCGGTATAAATTTTCCTGCTCTACATATGGAAGAAGTTGAATCATCCAGCTACTGCGTTGCGGGTCTGGTTCATGATACCGGGGCATCTTTTCATTTGAAGTTTCGTAATTGTGTACTGCTAGAGCCAGCTGTTTAAGATTATTTTGGCACATCATCCGATTTGCGGCTTCGCGTGTTTTTTGCACTGCAGGCAACAATAAGCCAACTAAAATTGCAATGATTGCAATTACTACT
>CALARU010000016.1 GCA_937888715.1 uncultured Planctomycetaceae bacterium
ACCGTGCAGCAATATGTTTCTGGTAATACGACTTCCCAAGCCAACACTCATGCCAAAAATGTGGCATTTGAGGCCGCAGGGTATATGGATTTCCAAGGCTTTACCATGGGGCCTGGTTACTATGGTAAAACTTTTTACATGTGGCCACCCGACCCCAGAGCCGCAAATGATTGGCGCAAAAAATTCTTCTTTTATGGCTCTAACAGTACAACGCCATGCGATGATAACTCTTTACTTTTCAGCACAAATAACCGGAGGTTTCGCACTGCAAGCACAACAAGTTACAAGATTAATTACACTGCAGTAATCAACTGGATTAATTCTGGCCCCAAAGTATTCCCTGATAATATGCGTGCCGGTAGAGTTCTTTATTACAGCGCAATCCCATCAACTATCCCTGATACAGGTGGTACACTCGATCAAAAATTCTGGAGGTCTTATATTGATTATGTTATCGGTGCTGGAAATCAGACTCAAATTCTTTATGGACAAAACACCACCTCCTATGGCACAACCAAAATCACCGCTAAGGCAAGCCTCACTGCCAGTCCAGCGCCTTACATGCATTATAACGATAACCCGATTCACCCTCGTTTAAACTTCTGGTTTGGCCCCGTTTCATTCCTTTCATTTTTATCCGACTATCGGATCGGAAGGAATTGGTTGCCCGGTACCGCCCATGAATCAGCAACTTGGCAACTAAAAGCGGGAATTCAATCCGCCCTTGTCGACATTCAAAAAAATCATCCCAACGATCAGGCTGCTCTCATCTATTTTTCAACCCTTAGCAAATACAATGTCGCAAGAGTCCCCATGGGTAAAGATTTCACCCGCATGAATAACGCACTTTTTTATCCTTATTCTCTTCTAGATAGTTTAAGTGATACAAATGCAGAAATTCGACCCTACGGCAATAGTTTCAATACCTCCTATCTCGGAACAATTTCCAGCGGATCTATTTATTCTGGCCAATGGGACAACAAATCTTCAGGGGAAATCCCCAATGCTGATGGGGGCACCGATCCGGAAATGTCATTCATGGCAGCCTACAATCAGTTCAGCAGCGCGACAGGTTTTAATGGAAGAAAAGGCGCCAATAAAATGATTATCTTTGAAACCGATGGTGTACCAACAAGCAATGCTAATGGCACTTTCCAATCGGGTGGTGCTTATTATTCCAAATTCACCGGCATTACTGATGCGGGTAGTTCTGGAGCCGATGCTACCGCTGCTTTAAACACTTTGCAATATGTGTGCAATCTTACCACTGCAAACCCAAACGGTTATTCAACCATTAAAAACCCTGTCAGTGTACACAGCATTGCATTCGGGCAAATCTTTGAAACTAATTCCACAAGCTCCGGCAAAGCGGCAGCAATGGACTTTCTGGTAAAAAGCCAGATCAAAGGAAATACCTCCCCTTCAGGATCAACAACATTGAACAGTGAAAAAATTATCACTGGAAACTATAACGAGCGCATCGAAAAAATCCGAAGTGCCTTTGAAAGGGTATTACAAAGCGGGATTCAAATCACCCTGATTGAATAAATCACTATAATAATATGCTGATTAAAAACTTGGTTTCCTTTGTGGTTACGATTGTGCAGATCAATCAAAAGGTAGCTAAAAAAACACTATGACCGAATGTTTTTTGAAAATTGAGAATGCCAGTAAGGCTTTCAAAACGGTTCGAAAATCGAAGATCCAGGCCTTGGATAATATCTGTTTGAGTATACCCAAGGGCACGATCATTGGGCTGGTTGGTTCTAATCGTGCAGGAAAATCGACGCTTTTGAAAATCGCTTTGGGTTTGATCAAACCCGACTCTGGTTCAATTACAAGGTTTTCAAAACCAGTTTCAGATCGTTCAACTTTGAAGCACATTGGTGCGGTTTTAGAATCCCCCGTTTTTCCCTCGCATCTTACACCCAAGGCAATCCTGCACATTCTTGGTTCACTTTCGAGCATTGCATCAGAAGACCTTTCTCGAATGATAATTGAAGCATTGATCAAGGTTGGGCTGGAAGACAGACAAGAACAAAGTGTTGGGGGATTTTCCCGGGGCATGACCCAGAGGCTTTTGATCGCACAAGCTATTCTTGCAACCCCCTCTTTGCTAATTCTCGATGAACCTCTCGAAGGATTGGACTTCGATGCCAGGCAAAAAGTTCGGGAGCTATTACTCAATTGGCGCCAGGAAGGCCGAAGTGTAATTCTAGTTTCTCATGAACTTGAAGAAATTGAGACACTTTGCGACAGGGTTATCTTACTTGCGAATGGAAAAATACTAAGAGATGAACCAATTGAAAACTGGCGTGGGAATAGCCAAGGCCCTTTCCTTAAAAAAGCGATGCAACTAGCTTGCGCCAACACGACACCAATTGGATAACCCAAATGACCGGATCACAATTTCTCCAAATCATGAAATGCTTCACAGGGGAATCGTTGCGTCAGGCTGTTGCATCACATCTTTTCCCGCTGCTTCTTTTTTATTCTGCAATGATTATCACTTTGGCAGCAACGGTTAGGTTTTCGAATATTCCAGAGGCTTCAAGTTACGAAATTGCACAGCGAGCCCCAGTAGAAGAAGCAGCACGCATAGGGCCAGAAGAACTTGAAAAATCTGGAATCCCCCTAATTCAGGGCGAGATCAGGCTTTTGTTTGGTGCAGTTAAAATACCCTGGGTTAAGTTTAGAGAAAACGCAGTTCGATACTTTGAATCCATGCTAGTCTTCTTCACTTCAGATGCGGTAGGTTTGATTTTCGCATTGATCTGGACTGCGGGGTTCATCCCAGAATTCCTGCAAGGCTTCTGGTGGAACATGCTACGCCTTCGCCCCTTATCTACCGGCTTTATGCTCCTCGGAAAAACATTCTCCATTGTTATAGTTCTCAGCCTGCATGGAATCATTTTGATAGGCGGTACTTGGATTGCACTTGGCATTGCAACCAATATTTGGAATGGATTATTCCTTTGGTCATTCGCAATATTAGTTGTCCAATTTATTTGTTTTTATCCTGCTTCGGTGTTTCTTGGTACATGGAGCAGAAGCACCATGGTGGCAATCATAGGTTCGATTGCATTCTGGGCTATATGCTGGATGGTGAATCACGCCCGCATTAGCAACCTCAGCGCAACTACATCAGAATCTTCATCAGGTGTGGCAATTTGGTTGATCGAAATTGCCTACTGGGCATTACCAAAACCTATCGACTTCAGCATTATTTTAAGTGATTTGATGGGAACAATAAAAGAGTTCCCGCCACCAACTTCGTGGATGAATGCATGGGAAACAGGCAATATAATCCCTTTTGCCAGTATTGGAACTTCGCTGATTTCAAGCGTAATAGTTTTATGGTTTTCGTGTATGGAACTTAAAAACCCAGTTAAGGAATAATCAGGCAAGCAATTCTTTTACCGGATTACCCCAAGGGCAAAGTGCTTGCGGGCGATTCAGCCGATCTGTGATTTCAAGCTCATTCGAAATACCCAGACAATGATAAATAGTCGAAATGATATCCGCAGGAACCAAAGGGTTCAGGCTGGGATTCGCACCTATCTTATCGCTTGCACCGTAGACAAAACCTTTTTTAAACCCACCCCCTGCAATCATAAGTGAGTAACAAAAATTCCAATGATCACGGCCCGCATTGGCGTTGATTTTTGGAGTTCTACCAAAGTCACCCAGAACTGCAACCATCGTTCGCTCGAGCATTCCTCGCGATTCTAAATCAGTAATCAAACTGGAAACTGCCATATCAAACTGAGGCAATAGCTCGCCCTTTAGTTTCTTGAAGTTATTGCCATGGGTATCCCAGGTGGCATTGGCATCAGGCGCCCAAGAAATACAAGCAAGCCTAGTCCCCGCTTCGATCAATCTGCGCGCAAGCAAAACGCTCTGGCCATAAATATTCCTACCATATGCTTCACGAAGCTTGTCAGGCTCTTGCTCGATTTTGAAAGCGGTTCGGGTTCTTTCTGAAGAAAGAAGATCGAAGGCCTTGGCTTGATAGGTGTCGAGATCGCCTAAATTATTGGGGTTAGATTTACCAAGGGCGCTGATAAGGGAACGGCGTTTCCCCATCCGCGACCCATCAACATCAGGAGAATAAGTAAGCTCAGGCAAACCAAAATCTGAATCATTGGGATTACGCAGTACAAACATCGGGTCGAAGGATCGACCTAGTATTCCACCAAAAAAACCAGGTTGTGGCGGGCCCCCCGCGCCTTCCTTAGTTACATAAGGCATTGATACAAAGGGTACGGATGCGCCTAATGGCGGCCGATATCTGGCAAGCACCGATCCCATTGCGGGAATATCGGTAGGCTTTGCACCTCCGCCATTTTCCCCGCGATCGTGGCCGGTTAGCGAGGTGTATACGGCAGCAGCGTGCGAATTATTCACCGAATGGTGCATGGATCGAACCAGCGTTGCATGATGCATCACCTTAGCCAACCCAGGCAGATGTTCGCCCAACATTAACCCTGGAACGGAAGACGCTATCGGTTTAAATTCACCACGAATTTCTGCAGGCGCATCGGGCTTCATGTCCCACATATCGAGATGGCTTGAGCCACCATTCAAAAAGATGACAATACAAGAATCCGCCTTGGTTGCTGATGTTACCCCAGTGCGATTACTCGAGGCGCTTAATATTCTGGGTAAAGTCAGGCCCGCTATGCCTGCTGCTCCAACAGTTAATAGCTGTCTGCGATTCAGATTGTTTTTAAATAAAGGCATGAATAGAACCATGATTACATCGGTGGTACAATTATTATGACTTATAAATAAAGTTATCGCAAGGATTTGATTCGATTGAATTACTATTTTAATGGGCAGGCAGCCTTAACAGAGTTAAAGCATAATGATTAGCCGTAAAAAACTGGCTTTTACCCTTATTGAACTACTTGTTGTTATTGCAATCATTGCAATTCTGATTGGATTTTTACTGCCCGCAGTTCAGAAAGTAAGGAACGCTGCAGGCAAAATCACTTGTATCGACAACCTTAGGCAACTCGGGCTGGCATTCCAAAACTATCATTCCACCCATGGAAGCCTGCCACCGGGTTCGGTTACCGCACCTCAACCCCAAGCTTGGCCTATGTTTCTTCTGCCTTATATCGAGCAGGAAGCCCTAGCAAAAGTTTTGCCCCGAACCACCGCTTGGGATGATCCGGCTGTACAACCTTATGTATCAAAAACGCTGAAAATGTTTGTATGCCAAAACGCTCCAGGGGGAAGGGTTAGCAAGTATTTCAATTTGAGTTTTGGTGTTTGCGATTACACCATCATTTATGATGTGGATCCTGGGTTGATTGCATTGGGGGTACTAGCCCCGTGGAAAGGTGATCCGCTAGGCCCGATTGGGGAAGACCGCCCTTGTACATTTTCAGACATCAAAGACGGATTATCGCAAACAATATTATTGGGTGAAGTCGCAGGGAGGCCGCAATTCTGGAATACATCGGGATATACCGGCCAAGAAACCGGACCTGCTGGGTGGGCCATACCTAACTGCTTTATTAATCTTGATGGTGCAAAAGAAGATGGCACTGATCAATACGGTCCGTGTGCAGTCAACTGTTATAACAAGCATGAACTTTATGGATTTCACGATAACGCTGCTGCAGCGCTATTTTGCGATGCCCATGTTTCGATGTTGAAATTCGGCACCAGCATTAAAGTCGTTGCAGCGTTGGTCACCCGCAATGGCGAAGAACCAAACCCGGACTATTAGGTTGTATAGTCGGCGTTCAAGCGCACATATTCCTGTGTAAGATCACAAGTCTGAAAAGTGCATTTCCCCTTCCCGAGATTGAAAAGCAGCCTTAGAGTTACATTGCGATTGTTTTTAAGATAATCGGAAGCAACCTTGGGATCAAAGTCCATGGAGGTGCCATCTTTATAAAGAAGCATTTCACCCATCCAAAGGGAGAGATTTTTTTCTTCGAAGTTAACACCCGCGTACCCGGCAGCAGAAACCACCCTGCCCCAATTTGGATCTGCGCCAGAAATCGCAGTCTTCACCAACACACTTTCAGCAACAGTCTTGGCAATCTTTTTCGCTTCTTTGTCATCCCGTAAACCTTCTACCGTAATAGTTACAAGGTGGTTAGCACCCTCTGCATCAATTGCAATTTCTTTTGCCAGTTCACAACAAACCTCGGTTACCACAGTAACAAAAGCATCCCAATCACCACCCAGCATTTTCCCTGCACCCGAAGCACCATTGGCAAGAATAATAAGGCTATCATTCGTGCTGGTATGGCCTTCAACACTTACACAATTAAACGACTTATCCGATGCATCGGTGATAAGCGAGGCCAACTCGCCATCGGAAGCTTCAGCATCGGTAAACAAAAAGGCAAGCATTGTCGCCATGTTTGGGCCAATCATGGCTGCGCCCTTGGCTACGCCAGCGACCACCACTTTTTTTCCATTAATGGTGATTTCCTTGGTCACAACTTTAATTTTTGTATCGGTAGTAAGAATTGCATGAGCAGCATCGC
>CALARU010000017.1 GCA_937888715.1 uncultured Planctomycetaceae bacterium
AAGTGCGAAAAGAAAGCTGACCCATGCGATCCATGCAAGGTAAGCATTCTTGACAAACTTCGCGCTAAGTTAGCAAAAGATTGCTGCGACGCGCCTAAGGTAGTGAAGTGCGAAAAGAAAGCTGAAGCATGTGACCCATGCAAAGTAAGCCTTCTTGATAAACTTCGCGCCAAGTTGGCGAAAGATTGCTGCGACGCACCGAAGTGCGAAGCTCCTAAGGTAGTGAAGTGCGAAAAGAAAGCTGATCCATGCGACCCATGCAAGGTAAGCATTCTTGATAAACTTCGTGCCAAGTTGCACAAGAATGATTGCTGCGAAGTAGTTACCCCAGAGAGCGCTCCTAAAGCAGCTCCTAAGGGTGCCGAAAAACTGCCAGCAGGTAAATCTGCTAGTATCGTTCCTGTGCCCACTATCTCAGAAGTAAACGCTTTCTAAATTAGAAAGATTCTTCGAGGTGTGCGATGGGTAGGTTTGTTCATGAAAATGAACATTAATGTTGGGCGGAGTTGGTTTAGATAAATCAAACTGTCCTCAGCCTGGTAATCCTGATAATCCTCAACCGCTGGGCCCCGCAAAGCAATTTGCGGGGCTTCTTTTTTTATCTTTTGTTATTCCAATCTTTATTTGCAAAACGAAGCTCGACAAAATGTTGTATTCTTGCCTGCTCTTCAGGCGACCATTTCCAAGATTTAAAATCCCAACCTAAAGCATGTCGACATTCATTAACAATAGTTTCAGCTAGTTTTTCTGGGCAAAGTTTTATCCCTGAAAGTTCAAGTATCCCAGGCAACGAGGGCGTGTAAATGCTTTGGGCAAGTAAGATCCCCCCATGCTGGATTACACTTCTTTTCTTTTTTCGCTGTGCACTCCCCACAACCTTATGCTTCTTGATAATAAGATCTTGTGGTGCGTGATGATGAAAACAAAGTAGGTTGGTGGGATCATTTCGCAGCTCGGGCAGATTGATTTCAGGAAGTGACACTCCTAAAAGCAATAAAGCCTTCTGAATGATAAGATGCATCTTTTTCTGCCAAAGAGTTGATTTCTGTCCGGCAATGTCTAAGGGTAGGCCCAAGGCGTATGTTAGTTCATGGTGATGGACCAGAGCTTCGCCCCCGGTAGCCCTTCGAACCCAAGGCAGCATTTTTAATTCTTGTGAATTAGATAAAAGAGAAGATGGTTGAAAGTAGCCCAGACTCACAGTGGGTTCAGCCCAAGTGTAAAAACGAAGCGAGCAAATGCCTTCTTCTGCAAGTTCAAGCAATAATTCATCCGAGGCCATCGCATATGACCCAAGATTGGACTCCAAAGGCAAAAGCCTGCACTCGATCAATTAAAATACCTAAAAATGATTACTTCTTCCAGCGCAGCATAGGTTCTTTAGCGGCTTTAACTTCATCCGGTCTGCTGATATCCAGAGTGTGAGGTGCGCCATGAAGGAACTCTGCGTCTTCATCCCGAATCTTAATCAAAGTTTGGGCAAAGTGATCAAGAGTTTCTTTACTTTCTGTTTCAGTAGGCTCCATCATCATTGCTTCTGAAACCACTAAAGGAAAATAAACCGTAGGGGCATGATACCCGAAATCAAGCAAACGCTTGCCTATATCCATCGCACTGATTTTTTTATCTCTTCGCAGGGTTCTGGCACTTGCCACAAATTCGTGCATGCACCTATCGCCATGCGGAACATCAAAAGAATCTTTGAGAAGGCTGAGAAGATAATTGGCATTCAAGACAGCATTTTGGCTGACTTGCTTAAGCCCATCAGGCCCAAGCGTGCGGATGTAGAAATAGCCACGGAGTAAAATGCCTACATTTCCAAAGAAGCTTCGAACCCTGCCTATCGATTTTGGGCGATCATAGTCGAGTTTAAAACCCTCGTTTGTCTTAATAATTAAAGGTGCAGGAAGAAAGGGTATAAGCTGTTTTCTGACCGCAATCGGTCCGGAGCCAGGACCACCTGCGCCGTGTGGACCAGTGAACGTTTTGTGTACATTGTAGTGCATCATATCAGCACCAAAATCACCCGGTCTGGTGATGCCAAGAATGGCATTCATGTTTGCACCATCAAGGTAAACCAAGCCGCCTGCTTTGTGGATCAGGTCGGTGATCTGAACGATTTGCTCATCAAAAAGACCCAGAGTGTTTGGGTTGGTGATCATGAATACAGCAGTTTGCGAGTCGATTTTGGAAATAAGATCGTCCATGTCGACCCTACCACGCGCATTACTTTTAATGGTGATGGTGTCGAAGCCAGCGATTGCAGCACTAGCGGGGTTGGTTCCATGTGCGCTATCAGGGATAAGGACTTTGGTGCGTTTTTCTTTTTTGTCGCGGAAGTAAGCGGCTGCAACTAAAAGAGCTGTTAATTCACCTTGGGCCCCTGCAGCAGGTTGCAGTGAAACACCATCAAGCCCTGCTATTTCGGCCAAATAATTTTGCATCTCCCATAATATTTCAAGCATGCCTTGGCAGGTTTGATCATCTTGAAGAGGGTGGACATGTGCCAACCCACTCAAGGCCCCAAGCCGTTCATGGCGCTTGGGATTATATTTCATGGTGCAACTTCCTAGCGGATAAAAGTTGCAATCAATGGCCATGTTTTTGGTGGATAAATTAACGAAGTGTCTGACGATGTCGATTTCAGCCATCTCAGGCAAATGAGTCGGATCATTGCTGAGATATTTTTTATCGAGAAGTTCAGCGGAAGTCTTGGTAGGGACATCGCAATCGGGTAGGAGATGGCATCTCCTACCCTTGTGACTAATTTCAAAAAGCAAACCGGTAGACTGAGACTTATCCATAATGCCCTCGAGAATAATACTTGGAGTTTTGAAAATATCAGGATTTTAAAGCTTTAGACTTTTCCTGAGAAGAAGCTGCAGTAATAGCAGCGCCAAAAGCTGCAGCATAGTTTTCAAGCTCTGAACGAGTTCGTTTTTCGGTCACAGCGATGGTCATTACATTGGCTAAATCTTTAGACCAACGGCCCTGAGATAAGCCTGCAAGAATGCCATCATCAATCAGCGAGTTGATAACAACTTGAGCATTGCAGGGAAGTTCGATGGTGAATTCTTTAAAGAAAGGGAGATTGAATTTCGGTTTGACCCCGGGGATTTTACAGAGCAGATCCATGAGGAAGTGAGCTTTTCGGAAGCATAGTTCTGCTGTTTCAGTAAGGCCCTTGGGCCCGATGGCAGCAAGAAAAACCGCAGCTCTTAAGGCAAAAAGTCCTTGATTGGTACATATGTTGCTTGTGGCTTTTTCCCTGCGTATATGCTGTTCGCGAGTTTGTAGGGTAAGTACCCAGCATCGTTTGCCCTTGCGATCTACCGTTTGGCCAACCAGTCTACCCGGTATTTTTCTTACAAATGCTTCTTTGCACGAAAGTAATCCAAGGTAAGGCCCACCATAGATCATTGGGTTGCCCAAGCACTGCCCTTCAGCTACTGCTATATCAGCATCGTATTCGCCTGGCTTTTTTAAAATGCCAAGGCTGATGGGGTCGTAGGCGACAATGAAAAGTGCGCCCTTGGAATGAGCAAGTTTTCCAATCTCTGCAACTTCTTCAAAGTTGCCGAAAAAGTTGGGATGTTGAACAATCACACAGCTAACTGTTTCATCAAGTTTGCTTGCAAGGTCATTCAGGCACATCTTTCCTTCAGGGCATGAAACTGTAACCACGGTGGGTTCCAGATTTGCAAGGTAAGTGGTGAAAGAGAGTCTGTATTCGGGGTGAACTGATTCTGCAACCAGAACTTTACCCATCCTGCCTGTGACCGACATTGCCATTAAGATGGCTTCTGCAAGACCAGACCCAGCTTCATAAAGACTAGAATTTGAAATATCCATCGCAGTTAGCTGCGAAATCATAGTTTGAAATTCGTAAAAAGCCTGCAAGCTTCCTTGACTGGCCTCTGCCTGATACGGGGTATAAGCGGTATAGAATTCACTTCTAGAAGCGACCATGTCCACAACTGCGGGAATGAAGTGATCGTAACTGCCACCACCAAGGAAACAGACTGCACTGTCTGCAGAGAGATTAGAATTAGCAAGGCGGTCAATATGCCTTGTAAGCTCAATTTCGGTAAGTGCCTTGGGGATATCCAGAGGCCGGTTAAGCCTGACTGATTCAGGTATGTTGCTAAAAAGTTCATCAATGCTAGAGGCACCAATGCTTTTGAGCATCTCATTTTTATCATCAGGGGTGTTCAGAAGATAAGGCACGATCCAACTCCTTCAAATTGTGCTAATTAAAGTTCTTGCAGAAAGATACTAGTGGGATTCAGAGGCAATCTGTTTTTCATAAGCTGCATGATTCATCAAATGATCCAAATTAGGTTTGCCGGCCATTTTGATTTTAACAAGCCAGCCTTTACCATAAGGATCCTTAGAAATCGTAGCAGGATCTAAGACTAATTTATCATTAATCTCGATGATTTCGCCTTCAACTGGGGCGTATATATCACTAACCGCTTTTACGGACTCGATTTCACCAAAACTATCACCTTTTAATGCGGGATCACCAACATCGGGCATATCGATGTAAATTACATCAGTAAGGAGATCGACAGCAAATTTTGTAAGGCCAACTGTACATATGTTGCCTTCAACTGAGGCCCACTCATGGGTTTTTGCGTATCGGAGTTTAATCGGATCCATAGTAAATACTCCCTGAAGCACTTTCGCTTCTATCTAATATAAATAAGCAACCAAACAGCTACTTACCAAATCCCAAGATGACAAACAGTGTCATCAAGTTGTTTTTCGCTTGTAAAAAGGTAAAGAAACCACTTTGCAAGGTTCGAATTTACCACGAATATCGATATCCAAATCGGTACCAACGGCAGATAGATTAGCAGGAACATAAGCCATTGCAATGGGTTTATTAAAGGTGGGGGAAAAAGTACCACTGGTAACTTTCCCCAAGGCCGCACCATTTTGAGTGACTGGATATAATTCTCGGGGAATTCGTTTTCCAGGAAGTTCAAGGCCAACGCGAACTCTGCCGGATGGGGTGTTTTTTTCTTTTACCAAAGCCTCTCTGCCAATGAATTCGCCTTTGTCTAATTTAACTGCCCATCCTAATCCAGCTTCCAAAGGATTAGTGTTTTCATCGATTTCATGCCCATAAAGAGGCATGCCTGCTTCAAGCCTGAGCGTATCTCTGCAACCTAAGCCGCAAGGTTTGCAACCCATTGCCACTAACTTTTCCCAAACTTTGATTTCTTCGCCCTTGGGAAGAATGATTTCTATGCCATCTTCACCGGTATAGCCTGTTCTGCTAATAAGGCTGGGCACATTCATTGTTTTGGAATCAACGCTGAAGTAGTAGCCCAATTTGGAGGGGTCATCAGATATAAGCTGTTTGGCAAGAGCGATTGCGTTGGGCCCTTGCACAGCAATCATGCTTGTCGAAAGAGTTTGATCTTCAATTTGAACATTTAAAGATCGCACATTACTTAGAAGCCAAGAAACGATCTTCAGGCGATTCGAAGCATTAACGACGAGGAGAAAATCTGAGCCATGCTGATAAACCAGAATATCATCAAGAATGGTGCCTTTTTCATTGCAAACGAGATTGTATCGAACCTGCCCAGGTTTAAGATTGGCAGAATTGTTGGTACAGATCATCTGAAGAAAACTTGTGGCATCTGGGCCATGAATTTTGAGCCTGCCCATATGGCCAATGTCAAAAATCCCGGAGTCATTGCGAACTGCAGTATGCTCATCAACAATGGTTGTGTATTGGACGGGCATATCCCAGCCTCCAAAATCAACCATGCGTGCCCCATTCGAAGAATGCCAAGAATGAAGCGCTGTCTCTAATGCCATGAAGCCTCTGCAAAGGTAAGTGAAAGGGCGTTGCCAAAACAAAATAGCAGCTGGCATTGCCCTTGGTATTCTAGCACAATTCAAAGATTAAAACTTTTTGAGGCAACTATCAAGCTAGTTCCGAGGGAGCAGGAAAACTCTTGCAAAGTTCCTTGATCTCTCCATGAATCTTCAACTGCAAGTTCTTATCGTCAGGGCTTTCTAAAATATCGCAAATCCAATGTGCAATTCGCTTCATTTCGAGTTCCTTCATACCCCGAGTAGTTAAGGCGGGCGTTCCAATTCGGATGCCTGAAGGATCTAGTGGCTTTCTTGTGTCGTAAGGGATGCCATTGCGGTTGATCGTAATTCCTGCTGCATCAAGTGACTTTTCAGCAATTTTGCCGCTTAATCCCTTATGGTTTACATCGACAAGCATCATGTGATTGTCTGTGCCACCAGAAATTATCCGATGCCCGCGCCCCATGATTTCATGGGCCACAGTCCGGGCATTGGCAACAATTTGTGAGGCATAAACTTTAAAAGCCGGTTGCATTGCTTCATTAAAAATAATTGCTTTTGCAGCAATCACGTGCATAAGCGGCCCACCTTGCATTCCGGGGAAAACTGCCTGATTGAGCTTGTCCGCCCATTGCTTCTTGCACATTGCAAGCCCGCTTCTGGGCCCGCGTAATGTCTTGTGCGTGGTGGTGGTTACAAAATCTGCCCATGGTACAGGTGAAGGATGTTGGTCGCCAGCTACTAATCCTGCGATGTGTGCCATATCTACCATGAAAATCGATTTGTTATCGTTGGCTATCTCTGCGAACTTGGCGAAATCAATCACTCGGGAATAAGCACTAGCACCAGCTAAAACCATTTTTGGCTTATGCTCTTTGGCCAATCTTGCTACTTCATCATAATCAATCCTGCCATCATCTTGCTTAACACCATAAGGAATAATCTTGTAAAGCTTGCCCGAAAAATTCAAATGCATTCCATGGGTGAGATGCCCGCCATGGGCCAGATTCATGCCAAGAATTGTATCGCCTGGTTGCAGGCAGGAAAAGTAAACCGCCATGTTGGCGCTGGCGCCTGCATGAGGCTGTACATTGGCGTGTTCAGCACCAAAAAGCTTGCAAGCTCTGCTTATTGCAAGAGATTCTGCCTCATCAACAAACTCGCAACCGCCATAGTATCTTTTACCTGGATACCCTTCAGCATACTTGTTGGTAAGAACAGAGCCCTGAGCAGCCATGATCGCAGGGCTGGTGTAATTTTCGGAGGCAATCATTTCCAGACCATCTTGCTGCCTGGTTTTTTCGTGCTGGATTGCTTTCCATACTTCTGGGTCTGCTTTTTCGATCAGGTTCATAGTTCTCTCCATTTGTTTCAATTATGATAGTCCGCAACAATAGTTAAAAAGAAATACCCTTACTCGCCAGTTCTTTTTCAAGATTCATTTCTGAATGATAAACAATTCCGTCCCAACCGCAATCCTTGGCAGTTTGAATGTTGGCATGAAGGTCATCAACAAATAAGCAATCTGCGGGCTGGGTGTTTGTTTTTTCATTGAGGAGGTCATAGATTTTTCGGGCAGGTTTTCTGCAGCGCACTTCATGAGACAAAATCAATGAATCAAAATGGCCCAGAACATCGCTAAATTGGGTAAGAAAACGCTTAGCATGGAACCAATTGGTGTTGCTTAACAAAACCAGCCTGTGGGATTTTGCCAGATGAGGGATGATGTTGCAAACCGCATCGTTGGCTGTAAACATATCGCTGAAAGCGTGGTCAAATTCGTGATCTGGGCAGTTGATATGCAGTGAGTCGCGCATGATTTTTCGATATTGCTCGGGCGAAATGTTGCCCTTTTCAAGCTCATTTTCATTAGTTTCGTCGAATAAAACTGTTCTGATGTTTTCAACGTTTTTGTTGCAATGCAGGGCCATCTGGCCAGCAGCTTTTAAATGGCTGAACATGCCAATTACATTGCCGAAATCAAAGACTAAAACTTTATTACCCATTAGGGAAGATTATCCGAGCTTAAAAAAATGACAACCCAATAATAGGATGAAAAGATTGCAAGCGTTTCATTAATTTGAAATTTGTTGCAAATCATAAAGGGAGTTCCTTAAAAATGGAGTTGGTTATCAGAAGAGTTTAAGGCGGAAAATATTGTTGAATTGATTGGGAAAGTTTGACGTAAATGAAAAAGGCCATTAGCAAAACATAATGAATCTCTTGCTAGGAACCGATTTTCAGTGTAATTGTGTAGCTTAATATAGGTTGAGAAGTTGCAAGGCCTACAAGATCAGGAGCTGTTTCATGGAATCAAAACAATTGCGCGGGAAAATTTACGATGACATCACCCAATGTGTCGGCGACACCCCTCTCATAAGGATGCGAAGAGTGGTTGGCGATGCAAAAGCAACAGTTGCTGCCAAGTTGGAAAACTTCAATCCTCTGTGGTCGGTCAAGGATCGTATTGCTGTGCATATGATCAATACTGCAGAAAAAGAAGGTAAAATAAAGGACGGTACGGTCATTATTGAACCGACTAGTGGGAATACAGGTATTGGCTTGGCATTTACTTGTGCAGCGCGGGGCTACAAATTAATTGTTACCATGCCTGAAACTATGAGCTTGGAACGAAGGCGATTGCTTAAAGCTTTTGGCGCGGAAATTGTGCTTACTGTAGGCGAAAAAGGGATGAGTGGTGCAGTTGCCAAAGCCGAGGAATTAGTTGCAAACACCCCAAATTCCTTCATGCCACAACAATTCATGAACCCAGCTAATCCAGATACCCATCGCAAAACAACAGCGGAAGAAATCTGGCGCGATACCGACGGGAAAATTGATATTTTAGTATCGGGCGTAGGCACCGGGGGTACGATTACCGGGATAAGCGAGGTCATTAAAGCCCGAAAACCTTCGTTTAAAGCAATTGCGGTTGAACCGTCTTCGAGCCCCGTGATCACTCAAAGAATGAAGGGCGAAGATATTAAGCCCGGTAGGCATAAAATTCAAGGCATTGGTGCAGGATTTATTCCTGGGGTTTTAAATCTAAGTATTATTGATGAAGTGATTTTGGTCAACGATGAAGACTCTTTTAATATGACCCGAAGAATGGCGAAAGAAGAAGGTTTTCTGTGTGGAATTAGCTGCGGTGCAGCTGCATTTGCGGCTGTTCAAGTGGCGCACCGCCCTGAAAACGCAGGCAAATTGATCGTGGTGGTACTGCCCGACCTTGGCGAAAGGTACCTAAGTACACCTCTTTTCCCAGAATAAAGGCAAAAGTTGATTTCCAGAGAGGATTCAAACTTCCTCTCTGGTTCAATTCTGTGCTTTTTCTATAATAAACTCTTGTGGCAGGCGACGAAGTTGAAAAATGCTTTTCATCCGCATTGTCAGGCTTTTTTATCGCTGTTTCCTTCAAAATTATCGCTGGCAGTAGGATAAGTTAAACGGTTCATCGAAGGAACTGCTTTGGAGTTTGGTCATATCCATGGTAAATCGAAATCTTTTACGACAGTATGATTTGTCAGATGCTGAATTAGACAACGAGTTGGCAGAAGCCTTTAGTAGGCCAGAAACCGGCGGAGATGTTGAAAACTGGTTGCTCGACGACCAACAAGATTTTGAATCCAATAAAGTTATCAAAGGGCGTATTGCCCGTATCGAAGGCGATGATGTTGTTATCGACATCGGCTACAAAAGCGAAGGTGTAATTCCGCTTAACGAATGGTTTGATGAAGCTACGGGCGAAATCGTTATGCCCATAGCTGGCGAAGATGTTCAAGTTCTTCTTGAATCCGTTGAAGACGAAACAGGCAACATTCTTCTTAGTTATCGCAAAGCAAAGCGTCAAAAAGAATGGGAAATGATTATCTCCAAGCACAAAGAAGGAGATGTCATCATTGGCTTGGTAACCAAGAAAATCAAGGGTGGGTTGCTGGTAAATATTGGCGTCAATGTGTTCCTTCCAGCCTCGCAAGTGGATATTCGCAGGCCCCCTGATATCGGTGACTACATCAACCGTAGTATTGAGTGCAAAATCCTCAAAATTGATGAAGCACGTCGCAACATCGTTGTCAGCAGGCGTAAATTGCTTGAAGATCAACGCGAAGACCTCAAGAAAAAGTTGCTCTCAGAAATCGAACCCAATCAAATTCGCAAAGGTGTTGTCAAGAATATCGCAGACTTCGGCGCATTCGTCGATCTCGGCGGTATCGATGGCTTGTTGCACATCACCGACATGACTTGGGGCCGTGTTAGCAATCCTCACGAAATTGTTCATATCGATCAGCAGCTTGAGGTTTATGTTATTTCTGTTGATAAAGACCGCGAAAAAATCGCTCTTGGTCTTAAGCAGAAATCCCAAAGCCCTTGGGCCAGCGTTGCTGATAAATACCCTATTGCCAGCCGCCACAATGGCGAAGTTGTCAATGTAATGAGCTATGGCGCATTCGTTAAACTTGAATCAGGCATCGAAGGCCTTGTTCATATCAGCGAAATGAGCTGGACCAAGAGAATCAACCATCCTAACGAAATGGTATCGATTGGCGACCAGATCGAAGTTCAAGTTCTGAACATCAATAAAGATAAACAAGAGATTTCTCTTGGTATGAAGCAGGTTCAGAACAATCCATGGGACAAAGTTGCAGAGAGATATCCTCCGGGCACTATTGTTTCAGGCGCTGTTCGCAACCTCACCAACTATGGTGCTTTCATCGAAATCGAAGAAGGTATTGATGGCTTGTTGCATGTAACCGACATGAGTTGGGTACGCAAAGTCACCCATCCAAGTGAAGTCGTTAATAAGGGCGACGCAGTAACTTGCGTTGTTTTAAATGTTGATCAGGAAAGAAAGCGAATTGCGCTTGGCCTGAAACAAATGAACAACGATCCTTGGGAAGGTGATATCCCAGGCCGATACAAAGCAGGCGAACTTCGTAAGGGTAAAGTTACCAAACTCACTAATTTTGGTGTGTTTGTTGAACTTGAACCCGGTCTTGAAGGCCTACTGCATATTTCCGAGCTTTCCGATGATAAAATCGAAAGCCCTGAGGAAATTGTAAAGGTTGGGGATGATATCGAAGTTCGAGTTCTTCGCGTTGATGCTGCAGATCGTAAGATCGGCCTTTCTCGCAGAAAATTGAACGAGCCTTATGTGGAAGAACCTGAAGAAACTGATGATGATGATTCAAACAAGCCACAAAGAGAGCTTCGAGGCGGGACCGGATCTGCTGGTGCGGGTAATTTGATTAACATGCCCGAATCCGAACCTGATCAAGAGTAAGGGTTATTCCTTTTATATTAACCGCTCCGGGGATTTATTCCCGGAGCGGTTGTTTTTTTTGTTCGGGTTGTGACGGTCATCCCTTATCATTTAGTTATTCCTGTCTTGCGTGTTTGGTAGCTTGCAAGGGTTAGTTCCTTATTGATATCGTTTTGACAACTTCAACCTTGTTAGACCGGTAACACCTTTTCAGAGATGCGTTCTTCAGGTCGATAATTACTTTAAGCCAAGGCGTGGTAGTTTTAACATGCTGCTGATTTTTTCAACACCATGAACAACTTACCTTCCTTTGGTAAAATGTAAGTAACGATCATTGAACTTTAGCGACCTAGTAACCACTGGAAAACACCATGACTCGACCAAGTCGCCCTCGCAGTGAAGCAGTTCAATCTCCTTTAGAAACCTATCTAAAGGAAATTAACGAAACCTCTCTTCTTAATGCAGATGAGGAAAAGCAACTTGCTTATCGAATTGAAAAAGGCGATGCAGAGGCTAGAGACCGTATGGTTCGAGCCAACCTTAGATTGGTCGTTAATATTTCCCGAAGCTACACCGGGAAAGGCCTTGCATTGCAAGACCTTATTGAAGAAGGTAACCTCGGGCTTTTAAGGGCTGTTGAAGGCTTTGACCCCACCATGAACACCCGCTTTAGCACCTATGCTAGCTATTGGATTAAACAATCCATAAAACGCGCTTTGGTGAATACCGCAAAAACCATTCGAGTTCCTGCTTACATGGTTGAACTTCTCGCCAAATGGCGCAGAGCCAATGCTATTCTCCATGATACCCTCGGCAGGCCCCCCTCCCATGAAGAAATTGCAGCAAGCTTGGATTTACCCAAAAAGAAACTCAATATCATCAAGAAAGCCATCAAGGTTTACCATTCTGCTCCTCAACCTGAACAATCCGATAGTGGCTGGTCTCTGGAAGAAATGATCATGGATTCAAACAGCAAATCCCCTGACAATGAAATGGTTGAAGCTGATGATTTGGTTCATGTCAAAGATCTTTTAGGAAAAATGGATCCCCGCGAAGCGATCGTTCTTAAAATGCGCTTCGGGCTCGATGATGAAGAACCTAAAACCCTAAAAGAAATTGGGGAAAGTTTGGGCCTTACCAGAGAACGCGTTCGACAAATCGAAAGCGAAGCTCTCGAAAAACTTGGCGTCAGTATGGGCGTTAATTCTTAATTTAGGTAAAAAGGGCAATGAAAGTTGCCCTTTTTTGCGCTTGTCGGCATTCTTTTCATTGTAATTCAATCATTTTTACGGGTTATCTCTCGGCCTTTACTGGCCGATAAGGATTATGAGGAAGATTATTCCTTCGTAATTTGGGGAGATGATGCGTTACTTCATAATTGCTTATTTCTTTTTAATCATCTTATTGGCAGGCAACCCTCTTGTTGCTTTGGCTGATACTTCTGATTCAGATTCACTTGCAGATTTACATTGGCGAGCGGGTCAAAAATCTTTAGATGCAGGCGACCCTGTAAATGCTCTTCGGTCTTTTAGGCAATCCCTCTCGATTAATCCTGATTCTGCTAAAACGCACCTTTCCATGGCGGCAGCTTGCCTAGCTCAGGGGAACGATTCCATTGCTGCTATTCATCTGAAAATTAGTCTCGAACTTGAACCTAGTAATGTCATTATCAGGCAGAATTATGCAGACCTTCTCTTGCGGATGAATCAGCTTGAAGAAGCAAGGGACCAATTTAACTTATTTATCAAAGATACTCAGCAATTTGGTGAACAAGCCAATCGGCATATGATCCATGCCCATAGCAGATTAATGGCAATTTCAGAGCAATTGGGCGATGTTTATGAAGAGCATTTGAATCGTGGTATTGGTTTGTATCTGCTGGCATTGGAGAAAACGAAAAAGGATCAGCAGGAAGTACCTAACGAGCAAAACTTGGAAGCGTTGCTGTTTCGCGCAGCAGGAGAACTGACCCAAGCCCGATTGACTCGAAATGATCAAATCAGGCCTTGTTGGTATCTTTATCTAGTTTGGAACAAGTTGGCTTGTTCACAACCCGCTCAGCGATGGTATCGAATAACAGCCCAAGATGCCTCGGTAGAATGTTTGACCCCGAAGGAATTTCAAGACTTCCATCTTGTCAGAAAATTCACTGAATCAGACCATATTCGAAAATAATTCCAACATTTTTCGCTATAAAGTGTTATTATCGCAGATGATTTGCTTTTAATTTGAGTTGTCGCTGCTTAGGGAATTATTCATGTTTTTATCCATTAGATTGATCAAAGCTCTTATGGTCTTTGCCTTGGTAATACCAATGTTTGCCTTGGCGCAGCCTATGCCTTTGGAAGATGTTCTAAGGGAAAGATCTGCAAGCTCAGAAATTTTCAACAAGACACTGCGCGGCGAGGTTACTTTCGATCCTAAAATTCCTGCACATATGAAAGCAGTGGATGTTAATGCTCGATTTTATGTCTATAGGTTGACTAGGCCAGAATTTCAATCAGAACCTGGTAAAATTGATACCATTTTCAAAGAGTTTGAAAGCGTTTTAAAGCAACTTAAAACTCCAGCAGATAATCCTTTTAACACTAGCTTCCTTGAAAAAATCCTTGAAAAAACCAAGGAGATAATCCCCAATACTTCAATCAGCGCACGCATTAACGCTGTTCGCATGCAAGCCATGTGTCCAGCAGAAATCGCCAACTGTGATCTTGCTGGCCAGAAAATTCTTCCTGAGCAATTCATGGAATCCTTCATCGCGATATTACAAAAATCTCCCGATGATGGCATGAAGCTTTATGCCTTAAAAGGTATACGAGATACCTACAAGGTCATCCGCCCCATGGCTGTGGTGAAGAAAGCTAGCAGTAGGGTCACTTTGAGTCCCGCATTAGAAGTTAAAGTTGCTGAAACTTTGGCACAGTTAATTGAAACCCCGATGGTTTACCCAGCAGGAACTGCGCCCGAAATCGTCGAAGGGTACAGGGTTTTAAGGCGTGAAGCTCTGAAAGCTCTTGCCCAATCAAGGGCCCCAATTTCAGGGGAAAAAGGGAGAACAGCATATATTCTGGCTAAATTTGCAAATGGTTCCGATATCAAACCTGAACCTAGGTTAGATGAAAGGGCCGAGGCTGCAATTGGTCTGCTTAATCTTCGCCTTCAAGATCCTGATGCAAGCGAATACAATATGGAAGCAGCTTTATACCAATTCAGTTCGTTTCTCATCGATTATTTCCAGCTATTTAATTCCCGCAATGATTCCGATGCGGAAAAGCTGTTCCCTTGGAAGTACTATGCTGCAAGAATTACTGATGCCCTTGATGAGCTTAATAAAGAAGTGAAAAACTTTCCGTATGTAGTCGAAATGGTTCAGAAAATCGGACTCGGGCTTAGCGATATGGAAAAACTTGATAAAGCAGCGGTCCCACAACTTGCCACTTTTGTGCAATCCAAAGCGCCTGCAAGTTTATTGATCTATAAAAAGATTCCCGGAACAGAAGTGAAGCTACACGGGAATTAGCTTATGAAGCCACTTCAGGTGGGTGTTTTAACAGAATATTTTCAACTAGTTTAATATCTTTCTCGTCAACGCCTTCGCGCCTTTGATACCTGCGCTTCAGGCTGTCAAGTACATGAAGCCACATTACCCGGTCAGCGACAAGGCCTTTGGTCCATTCCCCTCGTTTTTTAAATTTGAATTTGAAGGTCCAGACCCCTGCAAATCTTTCAGCGCTTATGTATCGTTTCTCGCCCATTTCTGGGTCGATGTCGTGCCATTTGATTTCTATCATCGGGAAAGCCTCTTTACTATTTTCTTAGATGTTGAAGAATCTTGCTAAAATCTTCGGGTAAAGCCATGTTCCAGTGCATTGGTTCGCCAGATATGGGATGAATGAAACCTAGTTCTGCAGCATGTAGTGCTAGCCTGGGGAACCCACTGCCATCGGGTAGGATACTGCCATTCACTGTGGTTCGGTATACTTTTTCCCCGCAAACGGGAGAACCTTTTTCTGCCAGATGAATTCTGATTTGATGAGTACGGCCCGTTTCAAGTTGGCATCCAACAAGAGTAAAAGCCTGGAATTTTTCGACTATATGTACATGGGTGACTGCTTTTTTTCCGGGTTGGGAAAATGGCGCACTTCCTCTACGACCATCGCCTCGGTCGCGAACCAAGATAGATTCAATGGATTGAGGCGCAATGGTGCCCGGTATTAATGCTAGGTATTTTCTTTCAACCGAATGATTAAAGAATTGCATTCCTAGGCCACGCTCTGCATCCGCAGTGCGGGCGAAGACCAGCAAGCCACTGGTTTCCTTGTCTAGCCGTTGAACCACACGAAGCCTAGCAGATTTGCTTTTTGCTCCTTTTTTGGTCAAAAAACCTATTTGCTTGGTGACCAGATCTTCCAAGGTGGGGCTAAGCGATTTTCGCGATTCTTTCCAAGTTCGTTCTGCCGGGTGTCTGACGGAATTTACACCCGGTGGTTTTTCCACCACGACCAAGTGCTCATCTAGGAACCTAATCGTTATTTCTTGCTTATCGGATGCTTTGCCATCTGGTTTTACCAGTAGTTCAACATCTTCAGCAGCGCGCACTCTTCTTGCAGGGTCAAGGCATACATCATTGCTAATTTTAATATGCCCTTGGGCGATTAATTTTTTTATCCTAGACCAGCTTAGATCAGGCTTAAGATTGCGAACAATAGTTGCAAGGGTTGCACCTTCGTTTTCAGGTAACACCTTATGTTGAATATTTTTGGAAATGCTCATTATCTAACTCTCTCGCCTTTTCTTTACTGATGCTCTACCTGGGCGGTAACCTTTGTTTTGTTTGTTTGCAGGATTGTTTGCAGGAGCATGATAGTACTCGCCCTCAAGGGTGTTATTTGCCTTGGCGATTCGGGATTCAAAAGCTTCTTTTGGAGGATTTGCAGGGATCAGTGCATCACAAGAATTTCCTATCAAATCGGTTCTTCCAGCTGCTTCAAGGGCTTTTCTTACTTCGAAGTAGTTTTCTGGTTTGAAAAACTGCAGCAGTGCTCTTTGCATTTTTCGATCACGAATGTTTTTTGCTATGTACACTTGCTCGCCCGTCATTGGGTCAATCCCTGTGTAGTACATGCAGGTAGCTATATCGAAAGGAGCAGGGATGAAATCCTGTACCTGATCTGGTTTGTAGCCATTACGTTTTAAAAATAGGGCCAGTGCGATCATCGAATGTAAATCAGACCCTGGGTGGCTGGCGATGTAATAAGGGACGAGATATTGTTTTGGTTTACCCGCTTTTTGTGAAGCTTTTTTGAACCCATCGGAAAAGGTTTTGAAGTTGTCGTGTGCTGGCTTTTTCATCAGCTTTAAAACATTCTCGTCCGCGGCTTCCGGTGCAACTTTTAAATGCCCACCCACATGATGAGCCGTTAACTCTTCCAAGTATTCTGGAGAAAGTTGCGCTAAATCCATACGAATACCGCTGGCAACAAGCACCTTTCGGATGCCTGGTATTTCCCGTGCCTTTTGCATCAGCTTGATGATCGGCCCGTGGTCCGTACCCAGTAATTTACAAATCGTTGGATGTACACACGATAGCCTTTTGCATTTCGCTTCCACTTCTGGGCGGGTGCAACGCATTTTGTACATGTTTGCGGTAGGGCCACCAATATCGCTTACTATTCCGTTGAAGGATTCATCTTTGCCCATTTTTCCCAGTTCTTGGAGTACCGATTCTTCAGACCTAGACTGAATTATTCGGCCTTGATGTGCTGTTATTGAGCAAAAAGTACAGCCCCCAAAGCAACCCCGCATGATCGTTACAGAATCTTTGATCATTTCGTGAGCAGGGATTTTTTCTTTATAACTTGGATGTGCTTTTCGAGTGTAAGCAAATCCGTATATCCGATCCATCTCGGCTGTTGAGATTGGAAATGCAGGAGGCGTTGCAACGATTGCCTGATTGTCGTGGTACTGGATCAAGGTTTTAGCGTTAAACGGGTTGGTATTTAGATGAATGGTTTTTGTCGCTTGTACAAATGCAAGCTTGTCCGTCTTGACCTGTTCAAAAGTGGGTAGGACTTCAAAGCCAACTGTTGCTTTGATACCATTTTCGTCTTTGATTAAAAACTTTTCTGCGATCAAATGCTCTTGCCCTACGGGTGGAGTTTCTTTTGCACCCAGTGCGAATGCAATTCCTCGCATATCGCGTAATTGTTGAACACTTTCACCTGCTGCCAACCGTTGGGCCATTTCGACAATTGTGTTTTCGCCCATTCCATAAGCGACGATGTCGGCTTTGCAATCTAAGAGAATGGATTTTCGTACGGTATCGCTCCAGTAGTCGTAATGCGCCAATCTTCGTAAAGAGGCTTCAACACCGCCTGCAATAACGGTTACGCCAGGGAAGGCTTCTCGTGCGCGATGGCAGTAAGGCAGAGTTGCGCGGTCAGGTCGAAGGCCGATATTTCCACCCGGGGAATAGGCATCATCATTACGGACTTTTTTATTTGCAGTGTAATGATTGATAAGAGAATCAAGGTTGCCCGCACTGATCGCAAAGAATAATTTTGGTCTGCCAAATTGGCGCCAAGGTTCGACTGATTTCCAATCAGGTTGACTGAGCATTGCCACTTTAAAACCAGCATATTCCAAACTGCGTGCTAGGATGGCCATTGCAAAACTAGGATGGTCGATGTAGGCATCGCCGGTGACAAATACGATATCGACTTCAGACCAACCCCTAGCTTTCATTTCTTCAAAAGTGGTGGGGCAAAGTGGAGCAATATTGTCCACCGACAAAGGCAGTTCGAATCGATTTTTTTTTGTTTTAGTGCTGTCTACCATTAAATCCACACCATTGATGTTTTATAAGGTTAATATCTCACCTTAGAACATTATAGGTGGTTATCTGGAAATTACCTCTCCAGGCGAGTTTTCTGCTTTAGAATTGCTTTTATCTTGTAATGCAAAGTCCAAAGGTAACGATTGAAGGAGGTCCAATAGGTCTTTTTCATGAACAAGTGCGTTGGCTTCTGAAATTGAGACCCATTTTCGCAATCTTTGTCGGTGTTCGGGATAAACTTCTGCAACACTAGAAACCTGCATTAAAAACACCGTAACAAGATAGGAGAGCCCGGATTTTGAGTAGCGATAGGAACCTAAAGGGCTATTGTTTAGTTTACCCGTTAAACCTGCCTCTTCCCAAGCTTCCAAAAGGGCAGTTTCTGCTGCTGTTTTTCCTTTGGATATCGAGCCTTTGGGAATTACCCACCTTTTACCACTTTTTGAGGTTACAAGGCAAACATTGCCTTCAAAATACGGAATAGATGCCGCTTGCAACAACGAGGGAGAGTTGAAATTATCTGCCATGACAAGTGTTCCATCCATGGAAATTAATAAACTATTTATAATGGCGTATTTGGGCCAGTCAAGTTAAACTTGCGAAAATTAACCATAACCTCACATCTCTCTGCTCAAAATAATAAATAGATTTTAATCTTTGTCGGTTAGGGTAAATTAGGTATCGGTAGGTTTTAAATCTAGGGTTCTTAACGATCGATAGCAATATGAAAAACAACGATAATATTTTGCTAGTGGAAGACGAGCCGGGCGTTTTGCAGACTTTTGCAGAATGGTTGCAATCCTCAGGATTTGATATCAATATTTATCGGGCCAGGGATGCAGAAACGGCACTTAAAATCGCAGCAGAATTTCAAGTCGATCTCGCAATCCTTGACTGGAATTTAGGTACAGGGTTGAATGGCCTTGATTTACTTGAAGACCTTTTTGTTTTTCAACCCGATATCGTTGCGATTCTTGTCACAGGATATGCCAATCAGGCTACCCCTCTGCATGCAATGCGAATAGGTGTGCGAGATTATCTTGATAAAAGCCAGGATTTGACTCGGGAAAAATTTCTTGATGCAGTCTTGAAGCAATTGCAAAAACTTCGACCCCTTAAAAACCAAAGAATATTTCAAAAGAAACTTGAATCTTTTAAGGATATGGTAGCTCGCTCTTTAGAATTGCTTGACGCCAATAGTGCTTTTAAAAATGAAAATACGCTCGATGCTACATGTATTAAAATAATTCAGGCAGTATTTGAATTTTTCCCCATGAAGAATGCCTCGGTGTATCAAACCAATGCGGGCGGCTTTATTCCCAATAATGGTTGCCCCGTGATTACCTACGATGGGGAAAGGTTTGTTTCTTCCAATGTGGATTTTAGTTCCAGCCTAGCTTCTGCGGTTTGTAACCAAAATTCCACTTTCCCACTTCGGGTTGATCTCTCTAAAAATGGGAATCAAGAGCTATTTGTTATTCATCCCTTTGAAGCCAACGCTCAAACCGCTTTGTTCCTCCCTCTCGTTTATGATTCCCAATTGATCGCTATTCTTGAATTTGTTGATCCGCAAGAATCTGCCCTAATTAAGTGGGAAAAATTGACAGGTATTTATGCCGAATTGCTTGCCAAATCTATGGGGCACGATAAGGCGAGAGCCCATCTTCTTCTTATTATGGAAAAAGCGTTAAAACTTTCAGATTCGTTGAGTCCCTTGGAAATTAGTAGTCAAAGCCTAGGGGATAATATTAATAATGCAATTGCTGAAACGGGTATCCCGCCCGAAGAAATCGAGTTTTTAAATCAAGTCCGGGCTTTGCAGAATCGCTTTGGAAAAAGTGCTTTAACTTCCAGTACTGAACTCCTGAAAACTGTTGAAAAAATGCTCCTTGCATCTTTTGGGGAGGCTTCCAAGTGACTGAGGGGCAACCTTCCTTTGATTTTTTTAAAGCCTTGCAGAATCTGATTAAACTCGGCTTTCGAGATGGATTGCTTGGTAATCCACTTGCGGATGGGAGTGGTATAAATATTGCTTTAATTGATACTGGGGTGAATGTAGGCAAGTTGCAAAGAAAATTTGATGGCAAGGGTGTTAAATTTAAACCCATCACAAACGCAGTGTTTAAACCCAATGGAGTAATTGATTATTCTTCCATCGCAACCCCGGTTCTGCCTCATGGAACAGTAGTTGCAGATATCCTTTTAAACCATGCGCCCCAGGCCCAATTGTATTCTGCAAATGTTTTTGAATTTCGATCCTTTACCGAACTCGATTTGCTGCTTCATGCAATTCATGTTGCAATCCATGATTGGAAATGCAAGGTTATCAATCTTTCGCTGGGATTGCCCGAAGAAAGGCTGCAGCAACCTTGGCGTAGATTGCAGTTTTTAAATGCGCTTGAAGACGCCTATCGGAATGATGTTCTTGTTTTTGCTGCAGGAAATAACGATCACCCATTAACCCGAAGTTTCCCTGCAGTTTTTGAATCCTCACTTTTTTCTGTCAACAAGAAGTTGCTAGACGGGATGCTAAAATTTAAATATTTTCCTCAGGCAGGGCTCGAATTTTTAGGGCACGGGTACGCAGATCTTGCGCCCATTGGCTCAGATCTTGAAACATCTTGGGCCACCGCCCACCTTGCAGGCACTGCTGCTAAAATTGCTTCTTTATGCCCCATGATAAAACCTTTTGAGATGAAGTCGATACTTTATTGGGTCTCACGCGAATGGTATGATCAATCAGGTTGCAATTCCTAATTCAGTCATTCTTCGATAAAGCGAACTAAGTGCTATTTTTAGTTTTTTAGCTGCTTCTCGTTTGTCGCTATTTTGATTTAGTATTAACTCAATATGTGTTTTTTCAAACCTTTTTACTGCTTCATCCAATCCATCGATTAAAACGAACTCCCCTATTGCTGGGGCCAAGCCTGGTGGTAGATCTTTAGGTGTAATTAAGGGCCCATCAGAAAGAATGACCGCTCGTTGCAATACATTTTCAAGTTCGCGTACATTTCCTTTCCAGGGGCACGCCATTAATATTTGCATCGCTTCATGATTCACCCCAGTGAATCTTTTGCCCATTGCTTTTGCGTGCTTATCCAAAAGATACTCGACAAGCTCCGGGATATCTTCCATTCGGTTTCGAAGTGGCGGAATTGTGATTGCTACAACATTTAAGCGATAATATAAATCTTCGCGAAACCGGCCAGCTTCCACTTCTTTTTGCAAATCTTTATTGGTAGCAGCGAGAATCCTCGCTTCCACAGTGATGGGTTCGTTGGCACCTACAGGGAGTATTTCTTTTAATTCAATTGCGCGTAAAAGTTTAGCCTGGGTTGCAAGGGGAAGTTCAGCAATCTCATCAAGGAAAACGGTGCCTTTGCCTGCATGCATAAAGACACCGTTTTGATCTTTATCTGCACCAGTGAACGCCCCTTTTTTATGACCAAACAATTGGTTTTCCAGTAAATCGTGTGGTATTGCAGCGCAATTCATTGCCAGAAATCTGCTCGGAGAATCTTTTATATTGGTTGAGGCTTGGTTTGCTCCATCATGGATTACCCGTGCCAGTAATTCCTTGCCCGTGCCACTTTCGCCTGTTAATAATACCGTAGATCTTGTTGGCGCAACTTTGTTTGCCAATTCAATAGTTTGGCGCATTGCCTGGCTTTTACCAATGAGTTTGGTTTCAGGGTAGATGCGATTGAGTTCTTTTCTCAACCATTGATTTTCAAGTGCCAGCCTTTTTTGTTCGAGTAATCTTTTTATCTTTTCTGATAACTCTGCAAGGATAACCGGTTTGATTAGATAATCTTGCGCACCACGCTTGAATGCTTCAACTGCATTTTCAACAGTGGCATACGCAGTGATCATTACCACAAATACTTCAGGGCTTATTCGTTGAAGTTCCTGTAAAAATGCGATGCCATCCATCCCTGGTAGTTGTAAATCACACAGGCATAATTCAAATCTTGTAGTTGTTGCCAACTTGATACCTTCTTCGCCACTACTTGCGCAAATCACTTTGAATCCCTCTTGATTCAGGAATTCTGTAAGAGTTTCGCGGATCAATGGTTCATCATCAATGACAAGAATGTTTGGGAGTGATTCTTTTGAGCCGGGGGGATTCTTTTTTAATTCAGTCATGGGGCACCTTGGTTGGTTCGATTGAAAGTGCAAAATTGGTTGAAGGAATAGTTGCGCTAAAAAGTGACCCCCCTTCGGGTTTTTGGTAATAGCGAATCATTCCTTGGTGTTCCTCGATTATTTTTTGTGACACAAAAAGACCAAGCCCGGTCCCATGTTTTTTAGTAGTGAAAAAAGGAAGAAATAGTTTATTAACATCAGTTTCTGCGACTCCTGGACCGTTATCACTTACTTGAAAAATAATGGTATCACCTTCGACTGCGATTCCAACCTCAATAATACCCCCTGTGCCCGCAGCATCAATGGCGTTTAAAATAAGATTGAGAATAACCTGTACCAATTGATCATGAATTCCGTTGAGGGTTGGCAGGTTTTGGGGGACAGGAAGCAAAATAACCTTACCTCTGGTCCTTTTGTAATATTTTGCAATATTCATTGCTTCTTCAATGACAGGCAGAGGTTTGATTTTTTTTCGTTCGAGATTAGCTGGTCTGGAAAAATCCATTACTTCTCGAAGAGTATCGCGAATCCGTATTAGTTGGCCACTCATTAGGTCAAGTTTTTCTCTTGTGTAATCATCGAGTTCTTTTTTTTGAAGGATTTGCACCATAGAGGAAATAGAGGTGAGTGGGTTGCCAACCTCATGGGCGATTCCTGCCGCTAATAGTCCAAATGCAGCCATTTTTTCCTGCTGTAATACTTGTGCTTGTGCTTCCTGTAACTGCTTTGATCTTTCTGCAATTCTTGCTTCAAGCTCGGATTGGTTTTTTAATAACTCCTGATTTAAAACTTCCAGAGAGGAACTGGTTCTTCTTAGAAGCGAGGTTAATGATGTCGATGCCCATGCCAGCCAACCCATGACAATCATGGTTAGTGAGATGAAAAGTTTACTTTGCGAATTATCATTCAAAAGAAAAAATAACGTACTATAACTGATGCAATGAAAAGTAAAGCAAAGTGCAGTTACAATCCAAGAATATCGCAATGCGCAACATAAGATTGAAAGAAAATAATAATAACGAAAAGTGCTGGAAAGGCCTTCTTCATAGTAGCAAAGTAGGCCGATGAAAAGCGATTCCATAGCTGCGATAAACAAAGGGTAATCGGCAAGGAAAACTTTTTTTTTCCAACTGAAGTAAGTGTCTAAAAGTGTGTACCCAACCCCGATTGCAAGGATTGCGTTTAATAAACCCCTGCGGTCGCCGCTCATATCTGTTGCATTAACTAAAAAGTAGCCTATTAAAACGCCAAACCATCGGATTTTTACAACGATGGCTTCAGCATCAAGATCCCAGGGGTTTGGGGCGTTTTTGTTTATCATGTAATTCATGATAGGCCCATTGTAAAGATTTTCATCTTGGGGATCATGAGTTAAGAACTTGGGAATGCTGTTTTTCTTCCTATGGAATAATAAGTAAAACCAACCGTAGATAGAACTTTAGGTTCGTATAAATTTCGTCCATCAAATATTACATTCTCTTTAAGCAGCCCCGCCATGAATTGGAAGTTTGGATTCCGAAACTCTTGCCACTCTGTAACGATAGCCAAGGCGTTTGCGCCTTGAAGCGCATCATAGGGTTTACTGCAATAAGAAAGCTTATCTCCGTAAATCGCATTAACATTGGGCATTGCTTCCGGATCATGAACTTGAACCTTAGCGCCTGCATTTAGAAGGGCGTCGATTAGCACCAATGCCGGGGCTTCCCGGATATCATCGGTTCGTGGTTTAAAAGCCAAGCCCCAGATTCCAAAAGTTAAGCCCTTGATGTTTCCTTTGAAATGATCATGGATTTTGGAAAAAAGAAGCTCTTTCTGAAGTTCATTGACCACATCAATTGCAGCAAGCATGGTGGGGGCAATTCCAATTTCATTTGCCATGTGTATTAATGCACGAATATCTTTTGGAAAACAACTGCCGCCATATCCCGCGCCCGGAAACAGAAATTGAAATCCAATTCTGATGTCATGCCCAATCCCTCTGCGGACATCATTGATATCCCCGCCCATCTTTTCGCAGATGTTTGACATCTCATTGATAAAGCTGATTTTGGTGGCAAGCATCGCATTGGCTGCATACTTTGTCATTTCGGCACTTTCAGGCGACATGATTAATAAAGGGCGTTCTGTCCTTAAAAAAGGAGCATATAACTCTTTGAAAATTTCGGAAAGTTCCGGAGAACGAATTCCTATGACGACCCTGTCTGGTTTAGTGCAATCTTCAATTGCAGCCCCTTCCTTAAGGAATTCAGGATTGCTGCAAATGTGGATGGGGAATTTGCTGTTCGCATTTACAATGTCTTGAACTTTTTTATTGGTGCCTACAGGAACAGTGCTTTTTATGATTACAATTTTGGTGTTGTTTGCAGCAAGTGCGATAGATTTCGCAACAGCAAAAACAGTGGAAAGATCAGCAGCTCCTGTTTCACTTTGAGGCGTGCCTACAGCAATGAATACCAAATCACTTGCTTGGATGCCTTTTTGTAAATCCGTGGTGAATACAAGTCGGCCATCCCGGGAATTACGATGCACCATTTCCAACAGGCCAGGCTCATAGATTGGAATCTTTCCTTTTTCCAAGACCGCAATTTTTGCTTCATCCTTGTCGATGCATATGACTTCATTCCCGCTATCTGCAAAACAAGTACCTGTTACCAAGCCAACATAACCAGTTCCAACTACAGCAATTTTCATTTTTATTCCTTAGGGTTTTGCAATTGAGCGGCAATAACCTGACGCCAATAGTTCAAAGTGTCAGTAAGAGTTTCTTCAAGAGAAAAGGCCGGTTCCCAAGAAATAGTATTGTTAAGTTTATCGATACCGACAAGCAATTCAAAATCTTGAGCGGAAGAGGAAGGTTCTTCCTCAATTATTAAGTTGGGGTTATTTGAAAAAGAAACGAGCATTTTTAAAGCATCAGAAATGCGAGTATTTTTACCAGACCCGATGTTATAAGCCTCGCCTGGTATTCCATGTTCCATTAGGCTTGCATAAGCTTTTACCGTGTCCCGCACATCGGTGAGATCTCGGAAAGCAGATAATGAACCTGTTTTAATGATAGGCTTTTTTCCTAAGAGTTCTATTTCAGCAATTTGTTTGGAAAAACTTGCCATTGCAAAATCAATCGATTGCCTTGGCCCGATGTGATTAAAAGGCCGTGCACGAATTATTTCGATCTTGTCGTTTACCCAAACTTGATAGCTCAAAAGATCAGCCGCAGCTTTGCTAGATGCATATGGGCTTTGGGGCATTAACTCTGAAGATTCGGTTTTAATTTCTTTATCGTATCTAGCAGATCCATAAATTAAACCGGACCCAGCGAAAAGAACCTTTGCCTTATTGCCTGATTTTTTGATGGCATCGTAAAGAGTCTGTGGGGCGTTCAGATTACCCAACCAGGCTTCATGTTGATTTACAAAAGATTTTCCCGTCTGGGCAAATCCAGCTAGGTGGAAGATGTGTGTTGGATTGATCGTTTTTAAAAGTAAAGCCAATTGGGCCGAATCTTGAAAATTGCTGGTATGGAGCGGGATATTATGAAGATTTTCAGGGCAGGCTTTAGGCCATTTGCCTGACCTGCTAATCCCATGGATTTCCCCAGCGAACCCTCGAAGATGTTCTGCAAGATACGAACCAGCAAATCCGGTAATCCCAGTAATAAGAACCGTACTGCTACCAAGTTTTTTATTATCGGTGCCCATATTGCTTTTGATAGTACGAAAGATAATCACCTGTGCGAATGGAATTAATCCAATCAGTGTTTGCAAGATACCATTCTACAGTATGCTTTAAACCCTCTTCGAAAATAACCGTTGGCGCCCAGCCTAATTCTTTTTCTGCTTTAGAACAATCAATGGCGTATCGTTTGTCGTGGCCTGGCCTATCTTTAACATAGCGAATTAAAGAGTGGGGTTTTTGCAGGTTGTTGAGGAGTGCATGCGTTAACTCAAGGTTCGTTCGTTCGCTTTTTCCGCCTAAGTTATAAACTTCACCTACACGGCCTTTTCGCAGCACAGCAAGTATGCCTGAACAATGATCATTTACATGAATCCAATCGCGTACATTTAAACCATCCCCATACACCGGGACTTGTTCATTTCGTTGCAGATTGCTGATGAAAAGTGGAATCAGCTTTTCAGGGAATTGATAAGGCCCATAATTGTTGGAGCAGCGTGTGGTCATTGCAGGAAAACCAAAAGTATGAACATAGCTACGAACAATGAGATCCGAAGAAGCCTTGCTTGCAGAGTAAGGACTGTTGGGAGCAAGTGGAGTATCTTCGGTGAAAAAACCCGTGTCACCCAAGCTGCCATATACTTCATCTGTTGAAACATGGACAAATCTTTTGATGTTGTGGGCTCTTGCAGAATCTAAAAGCACCTGGGTGCCGACAATATTACTGCGAATGAAAGGTCCAGAATCTAAAATGCTTCGATCAACATGACTTTCAGCAGCAAAATGCACTACCGAAGAAACGCCGTCCTTTAGGACTGCATCAACATCTTGCTTGTTGGCAATGTCGCCCTTGAAGAACTTTAGCCTAGGATTCTTTTCCAAATCTTTAAGATTGGCAAGATTACCAGCATAGGTGAGTAGATCGAAGTTGATTACTTCAACCGTGGGCTCTTTTTCTAGAATCATGCGAATGAAATTGCTGCCAATAAATCCGCAACCACCTGTAACAACTATCTTTTCCATGAACAATCCTTTATGTGTGCCAAAGGTAATAGGTATGAAGTAACTTTTTTCGAGGGTGTTTGGGAAGATCATTTTTCGATTTGATTTTAAAAAGAATCGATGAATATTAAGGAATATTCTCTTTAGACTTGACATAATCCTTAACTGGATTTAACTTTAAGTCACTTGGCGGTGGAAATAAGTTTATTCTTTGCCGTACATTTCAGGAGTGGTAACCGTGACTAAAAAAGAAATCGTAAAGCAGATTTCTGACAAAATCGGTTTGACACAGCTAAAGACCAAAGACATCGTACAACAAACTTTTGATGCGATTGTGGATGCTCTTTTAGAGATGGGGCGTATTGAATTAAGGAATTTTGGTGTTTTTGAAGTTAAACAGCGGAAAGCTAGAAAAGCAAGAAATCCAAGGACTGGCGAACGCGTTGATGTGCCTCCTAAATATGTTGTAACTTTTAAACCCGGTAAAGAGATGGAAGAAAGAGTCAAAAAACTCACCAGTTTACCCGTTAATCTTGATGGCGAGGGTCTCATCTTGGGTGATACCGACGATGTTTCTAAGCCTGGATCATCATTTAATACCCCAGTCTAGTATTTTTATCCCAAAGTCTCCTATAGCCCCCATCTTTCCTTTTCGTTAAATCCATTATCATTCCTTATTTTCCTCTCAAGCTTAAAATCATTACATCCGATATATCATTCAGGTTTAGTTGAGTTCCCAGTTATTTTCCTGCTAGGGCAACAAACCTTTAGATCTTTTTGATAGATCTTGAATGCTTGAAGGGATTTAATCATGAGCCGTATTTTTTTGTTCTCCGCAGTTGGCTTGGCTATCCTTTGCAACACTGGTTGCCTGATTAATGCTTATTCTTCTGATCCTAGCATGCGTATAAAAGCTTTGGTGAATCAATCTGAAGATCTTAGGCAGATCGAACAGGAATGGTCTAGAATTTGGTTCACAGATCATCCTTCCCACCTAACAAACGAACGAGTGGATGGCGGTTTGCAGTAAACCGAGTTTTAATTTAAAAGATTCAACCCGACTCTTAATCTTTAGGAGCCGGGTTATTGTTTATACTTGAACCATTTATCT
>CALARU010000018.1 GCA_937888715.1 uncultured Planctomycetaceae bacterium
TGGTCTTCCTTCCGTGGCAAATCATCTGCTTTCTTGCCCATCCGTCGCTGACGCTTCCGGCTCTGAAAGAAATTGTAGGTAAGAGTGAGCTCAAAATACCGTGGGCCTTATGTCCACATCAAGATTTGTAAAAATGCCCTGCTTCCATGCTTCCACTGAAAGAGCAGCCATGGCTGCATTATCTGTACAAAGATTTTTCTCTGGGAGGTAAAGTTCGATGCCATTAAGCTTGGTATCTTCAAGTAGTTTTTGCCTGAGTGTTTGATTAGCGACAACTCCACCGCCTACTGCCAGCCTTTTCAACCCGGTTTTTTTTAAAGCTTGAAGTGCCTTGGAAACCAAAACATCGACCACGGCTTTTTGAAACGATGCAGCAATATCTGCTCGTTTTTTGCCTGCCTCTACTATTGCCGGCCTTGCCTGCCCTGGGGGCGCAATCGTATAGAGCACCGCAGTCTTTAATCCACTAAAACTAAAATCAAGGCGGTCTTCATAAAAGAAAGACTTGGGATACGCATATTCATTTGGGTTACCACTAAGCGCCTCACGCTCTACCGCAGGCCCACCCGGGAAACCCAAACCTAGCAATGCTGCAACTTTATCAAACGCCTCGCCCGCAGCATCATCGATGGTGCCCCCTAGCCTCTTCATTTCCAATGCGGTTTGGCACTCAAACAAAATACTATGCCCACCACTCACCACCATGCCAACACAAGGAAAAATATCCTTCCCTGCAGACATCCTGCATGCATAGATATGGGAGTGAACATGATTCACAGCAATCAAAGGAACATTCAATCCAAGTGCAATCATTTTGGCAGCGCTAAGGCCGACGAGAAGAGCCCCAGCAAGGCCTGGCCCGTTATGAACTGCAACAGCACTGATATGAGAAACAGGCATATTCGCATCTTGCAATGCTTGCAAGATAGATTTGTTAAGCAGTTCCATATGGGCGCGTGCCGCAACTTCAGGCACCACACCACCAAAACGCTCATGCCATTTAAACTGCGATGCAACCACGCTTGAAAGGACCTCAAGCCTGTCGTTGAATATTGCAACCGAGGTTTCGTCGCAAGAAGTTTCAATGGCAATGATGTTCGCCTGATTCAAAGGAGCCCCTGCTTTCAAAACAAAGACTACTTAGAGAAGTTTAAAAGCGCGAAAGGTTCCTGCCAGCGTGCGGATTGCCTGAAGAACTCCAGTGGGTTTTCGAAAACCACCTTTTGAATTGCGGTTTCGGGGTGCCCTCGCCTGCGCATTTCAAGAATTAATTCTGGCACAGCAAGAGGGTCGGATTTGCCCCAGTCTCCTGCGCTGTTTGCCATGATCTTTTCCGTTCCAACCATCTCGATAATATCTACCGCACGAGCGGGAGTGCATTTGGTTGTGGGGTAAAGAGTCATGCCACACCAAAAACCATTATCCAAGGCAAGCTTTACCGTATGCTCTTCAACATGGTCGATACACACCCGATGTGGTTTCACCCGAGTATCGTTTTTAAGCATATCAACGATCATTCGCGTGCCTTTGTATTTATCTTCCAGATGCGGAGTATGAATCAGAATCAGTTCATCAGTTTTGGCAGCAAGATCCATATGCTCCTGAAAAATAGTTGCTTCATTTTTCGTATTCTTGTTTAAGCCGATCTCGCCTATCCCTAGCACATTCGGCCTTTGCAGAAACTCAGGAATCATGGCAATCACATCACGCGAAAGCGAAACATTCTCAGCTTCTTTGGCATTGATGCAAAGCCAGGAGAAATGTCGAATCCCAAACAATGCGGCTCTTTTGGGTTCCACTTCCACTAGATGGTGAAAATAATCCCGAAAGCCTTCAGCAGAACCACGATCAAAACCAGCCCAAAACGCAGGCTCACTAATGGCCACGCAGCCACATTGTGCCATGCGGTGGTAATCATCCGTTACGCGGGAAATCATGTGAATATGCGGGTCGATATACTGCATTTTTCATGCCTCGATTAGTTAGTAACGGGGGGTGGGGATTTCCCAATTTGCATCATAAGGCAGAGAAAAGAGTTTTTGAATCTGCTCAGCTTTATGCGCAGAGCTACCTTGCAGGATTTTCAATGCTTCAATAATGCGGGAGATTTTTACATCTTGATGAACGACATCTGCAGCATCGCCTCGAGTTATCCGATCCAATATTGCAGCTATGTCCAATAGTTTAGATCGGGCTTCCAAAAAACTTTGTTCCAGCACTTTTGGAGCTGCAACTGCTTTTACTCTGGGATCCATGATTCGTTCTCCAACTAGCTTTTGGTCTGGTACTTTTTCATAACCTCAAGGGAAACCAATGAGTTTAAACTTCCCGATCGTAAGCCATCCATATCCAATGTAATAAATCGGAACCCTAGTGCATGAAAATATTCGGAAAGGTTTTTACGAGCCTCTGGGTCTGCGAGTTTCGCAATGTCCTCAAAAAGAAGCTCTATCCGGACAAGTTCATCGTGATGAAGCCTAACCCTGCAATCGCGAAGGCCCAACGATTTAAGATAGATTTCAGCTTTTTCAATTCGGGCAGTTCGGTCTGTAGTTACAGCAACACCAGGGGCGATTCTGCTGGAAAGGCAAGGCGAGGCAGGTTTATCCCAAACTTCAAGGTTCCAGTATTGAGCGAGTTCGCGCACTTCTTTTTTACCCAAACCAGCTTCTTGCAATGGGTGCCTGATGCCCCGCTCTTTCGCTGCCTGCAAACCAGGCCTGTAATCGCCCAAGTCATCCTGATTGGCACCGCTGCATATTATTCGCACATTTAAATCCGAAAGCTTCTTCAGTATTGTTTCGTATAGCTCACTCTTACAAAAATAGCACCTATCGCCTGCATTTTTTGTGTAATCGGGGTTGTCAAACTCCGAGGTCAAAACAATTTGATGCCTTAGGCCTATTGTTGCAGCCAGCTTTTTTGCTGCTTCAATATCTTGGCGCGGCACACTGGGGCTATCTGCAGTTATTGCAATTGCCTGGTCTCCAAGTGCAAGTAAAGCAGCTTTCGCTACCACTGCACTATCGACCCCGCCACTCAGTGCGACGACAACGCCATCCATATTTTTAATAATGCTGATAAGTTTCAAAGCATTTGACGAAACCAAGGTTTGCAAAATAAGCTCTCCAGTTTGAGGAACTACTTTTATTTTAAGGAGGTTGCAAGGAAGGGAAAGGGAATAAGGGAGTTTGCAAGCCAGTTAGGCAAAATTTATCCGCTTAGCTAAACAGTTGGATAAGGCTACAACCCTGCCAAACCGACAGACGGCTCTGATTTCTATTGCAAAGTTGGCAGGGATGCGCCCTCTTTTAACCTACGCCACAACACATAAACCTATATATAACAACGAGATACACTAATAACACAAAACAGGCACGGAACTTGCTACTAAACTTGCTCTTATTCATTTTGAGGCGAGCGGTGTTTTTTAAGGAGTAATTTTATGAAGATTCAGCCACTTGGTGATCGTCTGGTGATTAAACGAGTTGAAGCTAGCGATAAGAGCAAGGGCGGAATTATTTTGCCTGATAGCGCCAAGCAAAAGCCACAACGTGGCAAAGTCGAAGCTGTTGGCCCAGGCCGACTGTTAGGCGATGGCAAAAGACAGCCCCTCCAAGTTAAAATTGGGGATACGGTTCTTTTCACCAATTGGGCTGGTGATGAATTCAAAGAAACTCATGGCGAAAACATTCTTCTCCTCCGAGAAAGTGATGTTCTCGCAGTCGTTGACTAAATTGTATTTCTAATTTCAAAAGTAAAACATTCATTCTTTTTAAAGGCTAATAAGGGGACAACAGATGTCAGCAAAGCAAATCGCATTTGATCAAGAAGCTCGTGAAGCATTACGCAGAGGCATCCACAAGCTTGCCAAAGCAGTTAAAGTTACTCTCGGACCTAAAGGCAGAAATGTCATCATCCAAAAGAGCTTTGGCTCACCATTGGTAACTAAAGACGGTGTTACCGTTGCCAAGGAAATCGATCTTGAAGACAAGTATGAAAACATGGGCGCCCGTATGGTGCGCGAAGTTGCAAGCAAAACCAGCGATGTTGCTGGCGATGGCACAACCACTGCAACCGTAATGGCAGAAGCTATTTTCAACGAAGGCCTCAAAGCCGTTGTTGCTGGCGTTAACCCTATGATGATGAAGCGCGGCATTGAAAAAGCTGTCGAAGAAATCATCGAACGCCTCAAAGAAAACAGCAAGCCTGTTAAGCTTAAGAAAGATCTTCAGAATGTTGCAACTGTTGCATCCAACGATGATAACGAAATCGGTACCATCATTGCTGAAGCATTCGACAAAGTAGGCAAAGATGGCGTAATCACCGTCGAAGAAGGCAAAGCACTTCAAACCACTCATGAGTTTGTTGAAGGCATGCAGTTCGACCGCGGTTACCTCTCCCCTTACTTTGTTACCGATCAGCAAAAGATGGAATGTGAACTCGATGATCCTTACATTCTGATCTACGAAAAGAAGATTTCCAGCAACAAAGACCTTGTTCCGTTGCTTGAAAAAGTATTAAGCACCAACAAGCCTATCCTGATTATTGCTGAAGAAGTTGAAGGCGAAGCCCTTGCAACTTTGGTAATCAACCGCCTTCGTGGCACCTTCAAGTGCTCCGCAGTCAAGGCTCCAGGCTATGGCGACCGCAGAAAAGCAATGCTTGAAGACATTGCAAAGCTGACCGGTGGGCAAGCTATATTTGAAGACTTGGGCATCCAACTCGAAGCTGTTGAACTTAAGCAACTTGGCCGCGCCAAGAAGGTTAAGATCGACAAAGATAACACCATCATCATCGAAGGTGCAGGCAAGAAGGATGAAATCAAGGCTCGTGTTGCAAGCATTCAACGCGAACTCGAAAAATCCACCAGCGATTACGATAAAGAAAAACTTAGCGAACGAATCGCAAAGCTTTCCGGTGGTGTTGCCAAGATCAATGTTGGCGCTGCTACTGAAAGCGAAATGAAAGAAAAGAAAGCCCGCGTTGAAGATGCAATGCACGCTACCCGTGCTGCTGCTCAAGAAGGTATCCTTCCAGGCGGCGGAGTTGCCCTTCTTCGTGCTGCTGATGGCCTCAAAGGCAAGGGCCTTTCACACGATGAACTTATTGGTTACAACATCGTGGTTCGCGCTTGCAGAGCCCCTATCCAACAGATTTCCAACAATGCTGGTATGGACGGCGCTGTAGTCATGAACAAGGTTCTTGATAACAAGGACTTCAACTATGGCTATGATGCCCGCAGTGACCGCTATGTTGACATGGTTAAGGAAGGTATTATCGATCCAACCAAGGTTGTTCGATCTGCCTTGCAAAATGGTGCCAGCGTTTCTACCTTGCTACTTACCAGCGATGCACTTGTTGCTGATATGCCCAAGGACGAAAAGAAAGCCGGCGGCCCCGGCCACGATGATATGTACTAAGCTTTAACGCTTTAGCTATTTAAGAGGGGGGAGCAGGTTTAACCTGTTCCCCTTTTTTATTTGCCATCGATGCACTTGTTGCTGATATGCCCAAGGACGAAAAGAAAGCCGGCGGCCCCGGC
>CALARU010000019.1 GCA_937888715.1 uncultured Planctomycetaceae bacterium
CGGGTTCTGATGCGGGTTTACAAATCCTTAAATCTGGTGGGAATGCTGTTGATGCCGCAGTTGCAACCGCCTTTGCACTAGCAGTAACGCACCCTGCAGCGGGCAACATCGGAGGCGGGGGATTCATGGTTGTTCACCCGCCCCTTGGCAAAGGCGAACCTACTGTTTTTGAATATCGAGAAATGGCCCCGAAAGCAGCTTTCGAAACAGTCTTTAAAAAAAATGATGGAATGTTCACTCACAAAGTTTCAGGCGTGCCTGGCACAGTTCGTGGTCTAGCATTGGCACACCAGCGCTTTGGTTCAAAACCTTGGGCTCAACTTCTTGCCCCTGCTATTGAGCTTGCTGAAAAAGGCTTTCCGGTTAGCAAGCAACTGGCTAATTCCTTAAACGGATTGCTCTCAACTTCCAAAGAATTCGAAGAACTCCAGAGGGTTTTTAAACCAACGAACAGAACCAATAGATGGGAAGCGAACGATATTCTTGTTCAAAAAGATTTGGGAAACACCCTCACTAAAATCGCAAAGTTTGGCCCTGATGAATTCTATCTAGGCAGCACCGCTGATCTTATTAGCAACGAAATGAAAATGGGAGCCGGGTTAATAGGCAAAGACGATTTGGCACTTTATCAAGCAAGAGAAAGAAAACTCATCAAGCTGGAATACAAAGGGTATTCAATTTACGGTTCTCCACCACCTAGTTCAGGGGTTATTACCCTAGGCTTAATGCTTAACATGATCGAACCGATAGACATCAAAAAGATGGGGCGCTGGTCGCCTGAAACTTTTCATCTGCTGATCGAAACCATGAAGCGTGCTTTTTGTGAACGAGCCAGGCATCTTGGAGATCAAGGGTTTGTGGATATCCCTGCAACTCTCCTAGATAAAGAGTTCGCAAAAAACCTTGCTGCCGGTATTAACCTGCAAAAAGCAACCCCCAGTGCAGATCTCGCTAAGGATTTCAACATCTCCAAGGAAAGCGAAGACACTACCCATTTTTCAATCGTTGATGGGCAAGGCATGGCAGTAAGCAACACCTACACCCTAGAGCAAAGTTACGGATCCAAAGTAATGGTAAAAGGCGCAGGATTTCTTCTCAACAACGAGATGCTTGATTTTAACTGGTTCCCTGGTGAGACAACCAAAGCCGGAAGAATTGGCACTAAAGCAAACCTGATTGCGCCCTCAAAAAAAATGCTCAGCTCGCAAACCCCGGTCATCGTTGCAAAAAATGGCACCCCCTACCTTGTTACAGGCAGCCCCGGCAGCAGAACCATCATTAACACCGTATTTAATATCATCATCAATGTCATCGATTTCGAAATGACCGCCCAAGAAGCTGTTGATGCCGCGCGATTGCATCACCAATGGTTCCCGGATAAAGCTTATTTTGAAGAGGCGGGAAATGCAAAGTATGAGGTCAACATGAAAAAGCTCCGCGCCATGGGGCACAATATTTCATCCAGAAGGCAGGGAGATGCTCATTCAATTCTTATCAATCCCAAAACAAAACTATTGTACCCGGGATTAGATCACCGAATTGAGGGCGGACTCGCAGGACACTAAATTTTATGAATGACCATAACTCAAACAACAACTGGAATATCCATGTAAAATACTGGGGGACAAGTGGAAGTATTTCCTCACCTTTAAAACCTTCCGATGTTACCGATAAAATTATCGATTCAATTTGCACACTGGTTAAGAGTGGGCATCTGAAAGATATTGATCATAACAATCTTGAATCAAGTGTTGCAAAAATGGTTCACAATCATCTACCTTTTTCTTCGAAATCAACCTTTGGTGGAAACACCTCTTGTGTTGAAATCAACACGGAAGACTGTATGATTGTGATCGATTGCGGCACCGGCGTAATCAACTTTGGAATCAATCTTGAATCTAAGTGGAAAAACCTACCAAATGAAAAAAGAAAAGGTTTGATACTATTTAGCCATATGCATTACGACCACTTGTTCGGCCTACCCATGTGTCAGTCATTTTATGATACAAACAATTCTTTCGACCTATATGGGTGCGAAAAGGTTGCAGGCAATCTAATCGATTTTTTTGGCCAAAACTCAGACATGGTTAACTCCCTTTATCCACCGATTTTGTCCAAAATAAAAGCCATCAAGAAAATAATGCCTTTTGAAGAAAACTCTCCCCTTATCATCGGATCTACAAAAATCTCTCACTTCCAGCTTAATCATCCGGGCAGTGCAAATGCCTACAAAATTGAGTCCAAGGGAAAGTCCTATGTTTACGCATCTGATCATGAGCAATTGACCGAGACAGATACCGGACTTGCAAACTTCTGCAAAAATGCCGATGCAATTTACCTTGATGGACAATTCCTACTTTCTGAATATCTGGGCGAGTCTGGTATTGGATCTGGGTTCCCCACCAAACGGATTGGGTGGGGGCATTCCCCTATGGAATGGTGTTTATTAACTGCTTTAGCTGCCAACGCAAAATCATTGCATCTGGGCCATCGAGACCCAAGACGCTCGGATATCGAAACAGAAAACATCTTGGCATATCTAAAGGGGCATGCTGCAGAATTAAGCAAAACAAATCATCAAAATTGCCCAGAGATTCTATTTCCTCACGAGGAAACTGATTGCTTCATTTAGACGCAATTTCTTTAATGATTCTTCCCGCTTTTTAAAAAATCTTTTCTACCCTGCATAACTCTTACTATTTCTCCGATTTTAACTTTAATCTTTGAGTTTTTACACCTATATGCCGATACAACTTTAGTCCGTTTTAGATTTAGTATTTTGGCCAGGCACAAGTAAACAGGTGGAATTCAAACTCGATGACCCCTCTAAACAAACTAACAACCACACTGAAACAAACTGGGTTGATCAAATTTTTGAGTCACTTTGCTGAACAATTTTCCGATATCATGCTCAAGGATCTTTCCATGGGTTCTATTGGGGAAGATCGCAAAGTTGATTTTCTCGGAAAAACAGTAACGAACTTCGGTTCAGATAGTTTCCTCGGGCTGGATCAAGATGAACGAGTTAAAGATGCCCTAAGAAAGGGTATCGAACGCTGGGGTTCCCACAACGGTGCTTCCCGCGCATTCTCTAGTGTTGAAACAAATGTGCTAGCAGAAGAAAAATTAGCCGAATGGCTTGGCATCGAAGCTGTTTTAATTTACCCCTCAGTTACCTTGGCAAATGTAGGCGCAATCCCCGGGCTTGTTGGCAAACAAGATATTATTGTACTCGATCAGCACTGCCATAATTCGATTCAAGAAGGTGCAAAAATAGCCAAGGCCAACGGATCACAAGTTCTTTTCTTTGAACATTGCGACCCATCCTCGCTTGCAAAAGTTTTACAATCTGCAGGCAAATACCGCCATGCACTTGTCGCAATTGATGGCATTTACAGCATGAGCGGGGTTATTCCGCCCCTCAAAGAATTGAATAAAGTTTGCATGGATAATAACGCAATTCTTTATGTTGATGATGCCCATGCGACTGGGGTGGTAGGAACCAAAGGCCGCGGAACGGTTCTTGATGCCGTGGGAAATTACGAAAACATTCTATTGGTGGGATCGTTATCCAAAGGATTTTCCTGCCTAGGAGGATTCATCGGCTGCACTCAAGAAATGAAAAGCCTTCTGAAGTGGAAATCCAACACCTTCATTTTTGGTGGCCCTGTAGGCCCTCCTTATCTGGATGCGATTTGCACTGTTTGCGATATTTTGTCTTCAGGCGAATACGAACTGATCATTGGAAGACTTAAACGAAATCTAAATATTTTAGTGCAGGGATTACGAAGCCAGGGATTACAAGTTCTGGGCGGGGCAACCCCCATTGTTTCAGTAGTAGTTGGCGATGAAGAGCAAACTCTGAAGGCAGGCCACATTCTGTTTCAAAAAGGGTTTTATGTACAATCCGTGATCTTCCCCGCAGTGCCTTATCATGGTGGCGTGCTTCGAATTCAGGTTAATGCAAACCATAGACCGGATTCTGTAAAGGATCTTGTTAACGCATTTCAAGAGCTTCAAAAAGAAATTGAATTTCCAACTGCGGGCTTAAAGAACGCAGCATGATTCCCAATGCTTTTGTACTGTTCTGATTTAAAAGCTTTTAAGCTGCTTCTGATTTAAAATGATCTGATGTTCTTGAAACAATCAAATCCAAAACTTGCCCAACGGTCGAAATTTGTTCTAAATCCGCCTGTGAAAGCCTTATTTTGAATTGGCGTTCAACCTGCGAAATAACGCTAACGATATCAACAGAATCTAATCCCAAGCCATCCCTGAGTGTGATTTCATCATTTAAATCCTGATGCCTGACGCCCAGATCGTTTTCAATGATGTCCGCTATTGTTGACCTTATTTTATCACGATCCATTGTAAATGCCCTCCTTGGCAAAAAACTTCTGAGGAATCATCCCCATCAAATCACCAAAACTTAATTGCGTTTCAAATTAGACATTTCAACCTCAACCTTATGGCCATCCTCCAACCATGATTGCTTCACAATCCTATCGGTACCATCAAACCATAGATCGGTATTAGATTTACTAAAAACCTTGTACTTGTTGACATTAACATTTTGCCCTGCGATGCTGGTCTGCTGCTGCCCTTGAAACTGCAAATTTCCATCCACATCCTTGCCTGATTCAGCATCAATAAGAGGGATAAGACCTTTGCGCTTTGTGGGGTCGGGCAAGCACCAGAAGGTAGTGGCCCAAGCTTCGCCACGGGATATCTTTTCTTGATTGTTAACTCGCACCCTCATCCCAGGCCCCTCTTTTACAGCTAACATCGAATGTCTCGTACCATTGTCATTGGTCGAAGATTCGATCTTTTGTAGTGCACCATCTTTCCAGACTTCCTTACCATGAAAACTATAGCGATAAGTGAATACCAAATAAGCATTAACTGACAGTTCTGTATCAATGGAAGTGGTAATGGTACCATCATCTGCCTTGGTGATATTCATGGTCATTTCACCGGCAGGTTTGCCATCGATTTTAATTTTGAACAACCGTATTTCCGTATCAGCGAAAGCAAAACCGCCCAATGCTAGAAAAGTAACCAGGAAAGCGATGAGGTAAGAAACTGGTTTTGAAAACTTGGCAGCGCAACGCATGGCAATCTGCCTCCTTATTAAAAAGTTAAATCTGCAAGCATTGTTTATACAGTGGTGGACAGGAAAAATCCAATAGAAGATCGAAACCTTTTTCCATATCTCCCACTCACCGCAAATACCCAGGCACAAGATAGGTAAATGGGGGCAAATAGGCTTGCAACAGTGTGATTACCCCAATGATACTCGCAAGCAAAATGCTATGCCAGATAACTGCTCTGAAAATATCTGCTTCTTTACCCAATTGGCCAGTTGCGGAGGTTGCAACAACTATACTTTGAGCGTCAATCATTTTGCCCATTACGCCCCCGGTGCTATTAGCGGTACAAATTAGCACCTCCGCTTGAGGCAGAGAAAGATGTTGAAAAATACCAGCGGAATGAATTTCAGCAGCGGTGATTTTTTGCAAGCTGCCAAACAAGGCATTGCTACCCGCATCAGTACCGGTAAGAAACACCCCCAGCCAACCTAAAATTGCAGCGAAAAAAGGATACATGAAACCAGTTTGGGCAAAGGCGACCCCAAGGGTCGCATCCATTCCTGCATAGCGAGTTAGATAACTAAGCCCTAGCATAAACATGATGGTAAGAATGGGGACCGTCATTTGATCAATCGTTTCGCGCAACACCTTAAGAAATTGCATAAAAGTCATGCCAAGCAAAGGGATGGAAATCAATGCAGCAAGAAACACACTAGAGCCCGGTGCAGTCAACCAGATGAAGTTGAACTCTGCTTTTTCTTTTTTCTGTTCACCCAAACTAAAGTCATGCAACTTGGCATCGCGCAAAACTTCTTCATGCAATCCAGGCAAAGGGATTTTATAACTAGCCTTAAATTCCCCAAAGATTTCAACAGGCCCTTGCCCTTCCTTCTGCTTTACTATTCCAGCAAGAAGCAATAACACCGACATTAAAACATAAGGCATCCAAGCTTTAGCAACTTTGCCTGCAGTCAACTCATCTGCAAGATTTTGAGAAGTTGGAATCATGTGCCCGCCCGTAGCCGGAAGTATGACCTTAGGTTTCCAAACTTTCAAAAACAATGCGGTTACAACCAACGAAAACAAGCCTCCACCGATATCTGTCATGGGATAAATAACCAACCCCTCGACATAATTATGCATAGTCGCAAAGAAGTATTGAAAGAGTGCGAAAGATCCACCCGCAACCAACAATGCAGGCCACACTTCTAAGGCTTGTTTTAATGTACATAAGCAGCAAATCATGTATGCAGGGACTAAAAGCGACAATAAAGGTAATTGATGCCCTGCCATGGTGCTAAGAACTTCGGTTGGAATTCCCGTAACGCCGGTAAGGGTGATTAAGGGCGTGCCTAATCCGCCATAAGCTACAGGCGAAGTGTTAGCAAGCAAACATAAAACAGCAGCTTGCAAAGGGTGGAACCCTAGTCCGACTAAAATAGCGGCACAAATAGCAACGGGTGCCCCAGCGCCAGCAGCGCCTTCAAGAAATGCCCCGAAAGCAAAAGCGATCAGAATAGCCTGCAATCTGCAATCATTCGACAAGCCTGCAACCGAGCGCCTTAGAATTTCAAACTGGCCGGTACTCACCGTCATGTTGTAAAGCAGCATTGCATTAAAAACAGTCCACCCAATGGGCAATAAACCAAAAAGTGCTCCATTCACAAAAGCCATCGAAACAATGACCAATGGAGTTCCATAAACAAAATAAGCAAGGATACCCGCAACAATTGTTGCACCCGCACCTGCAAGAGGCGCAGGCCAGCGCGAAATTACAAGCAACCAAAAAAGCACAATTACAGGTAAAGCTGCAACAACTGTAGACCAGAAAGCGGAGGCTGAAACCAAGCCAGCTAGCGGATCGAGCTGTTGGGTAAAAGACACAGCCAAAAGCACAGGAGAGTTTTCCATCATTTTCCCAATCAAGTTTAAAGGTTCATTCAGAAGCACAGATTTTAGATTGTTTGAACATCATTGCAAGAAAATGAACGCCAATGTTAATAAAACATAAGCATAGGGTTTTATTTGTAGTTGCAACAATCTTGCAATCAAAACCACCAAGGGAAACTAAGTAAGGCATGACTTCAACTTTTGACTACCCAGATCACCGAACTTCAAAGCTGAAAAGCCTAGATGCCCGCTGGAAAGTCGCAGGTTTTTTCTTTGCGATGCTTTGCATAGCTTTTCTAAAAACATCAACAATCGCAGTGATTGGCTTTGGAGCATCCTTGATGTTATTAGTTTGCACTTGGCCGGATTTTGGCTGGTGGTTGCCTAGGATTTTTTGGATTATTGCGGGACTTCTCGTTTTTATTCTGCCTACCCCCTTCCTTACACCAGGTGAAACCGTCTTTGAATGGGGGATACTAAAAGCAAGTAAAGAAGGACTGGACACCTCACTATTAATTTTTTCACGAGGCCTTGCAATCAGCACACTGGCCCTTGCCTTGATTGGAAGTTCGACCATTTACGATTTGGTTCGGGGCGCAAACGGCCTCGGTCTACCTTCTAAAATATGCTCTATATTCTGGCTTGGATTCAGGCACCTCGATCTTCTTTCACACGAATTCAAACGCATGCGCGTTGCTCTGCGGGCCAGAGGTTACAAAATAAATTCAAGCTTGGGTTCCTACAAAACCATTGCAAGGCTTAGTGCAAACATGCTTGTAAGGGCACTAGATCGCAGCGAACATGTAGGCTTGGCAATAAAAGCTCGGGGATTCCATGGCGTCTTTAATTCACTTGATACACCTAAAACAACCTGGCGCGAATTCGGCTTTTTCTTTGCCATGCTTATTATTCCGTCCTCCCTTTTGGCCCTCGATTTTTGGCTGGGTAATTAATCATGATCAATCCAATCATCAACATCCAGGAACTTTCACACGCTTACGCAGATGGCACCAAATCTATTCATCACATCAACCTCCAGATCAACCCAGGCGAATCTATTGCGATCATTGGGCCCAACGGCGCAGGCAAAACCAGCCTTTTCCTTTGCATCGCAGGGCTTGTCTCTTTCCGGGCATCAACATTCAACATTTCAGGAATCAATGCATTGGAAGGAAACAACAAAGCCCTTCTTCCTTCAAAAGCCGCCTTATTATTTCAAGACAGTGATGATCAATTATTCTGCCCAACCGTCGAAGAAGATATCGCATTTGGCCCAATCAATCAGGGATTAAGTAAAGCAGAAGTGAAGCAACGGGTGGAAATCGCACTTGAAGAAGTTGGCCTGATCGAAAAAAGAAACAAGGTTCCCCATCAACTTTCTGGAGGCGAAAAAAGACGTGTAGCCCTCGCAGGGTTGCTGGCAATGAACCCAGATATTCTTCTTCTAGATGAACCCTCGCAATTCTTAGATCATCGTTCTAGAAGATCTCTTATCAATATCCTCAACGAAAACAGCCATACCAAACTGATTGCAACCCATGATTTCGAAATGGCTCTGGAAACTTGCACTCGGGCAATTCTGCTAGATCAAGGCAAAATTCTGGCAGATGGCCCAGTTAAAACCATTCTTGCTGATGAATCACTCCTAAAAAACCACGGCATGGAAGTCCCATACTCGCTCAAACCACATATCTAATTCATTATTTCGGTGCCATCACTCGGTGTTGCAAAAACTCTTTTCCCATCACTTTTTGAAACTCATCAACCCAGCCGAACGGTTTCGATTCGTCCTTGCTTTGAAAATATAGTTTAACCTTTCGGGGGTAAAGCAAGGCTAACGCTTGAGGTATATCCAAAACCCGTAACACCTCAAGAAAAATAGGACCAACACGATGAGAGGGTGAAAGGTTCCATAAGTCCAACCTTTGAATTGCAGGTTCAAAAATTGCAGCGTAAAGAGCAATGCCGGCCATATCGTTTTTGCCCACCAACCATAAAGGAACATCTTTAAAATCGGGATTTGCAATTAAAACCTGCACTCCTCTACGAACATCCCAAACACGCTGACTATCTAAAGTTTGCCCTAGCAACGCATAGCGCCTTCGAAGTTGAAAATCCATTGTTTTGCCATCAATAGTAACGGTATCGGTCCAAGGGGTTGCACCAAATCCGCGTGGAACAATCATTGCAAAGGCCCAATCATTACCCGCCATCATTCGCTTTTGCTGCTGAAACTCTTCTTCATTTCGCTTAACTTTCTCGCCATCTTTTAGAACGGTGAAAAAGTCTGACCCCATCATTGCGACAAACTTTTGCCACTCAGTTTCATTCAAGGCTTCCGCAACAAGCAATTTGGGCTTGGCCGTTTTCTCTGCAGAAAGAACAAACAATCTCAGCGGAATTTCTTTTTCACTCACAAAGTCAAACGCCTGCAATTTAACACCATCGAAAACTTTGGTCTCTGCAGGCTTTATTTCCAAGGGCAATTGATCATCCGCCCAATTACGAAAGACCTTCTGCTTCAGATCAGCAAGGGCCTGTCCACTTTTCTTCTGCCAACTTTCTTTAAAATGATTATCGCTATTGGGCGTTTCCCAAACCGCTTTCTTGATAAAGTGCTCATGCAGTTGGGTGTTGATTTCATCCGTTGGTAACGAATCAAAAACCTTCAATTGTTTGGGTTCAAACTTGATTGGTTTCTCTGCAGCAGGTGGATTTGTATCCCCCTTAAGCCACTTGTTCATCCAAGCGTTGATGCCTCTGCGTAATTCAATGGTATCTACATGCCCGCCCTTGGTTTCAAGAAGTGCAAAGCCATCGGGAGCATTGAGCATCGCATAGATTTTTCTAACTTTCTCCACCATCCGAAGATACCCCGGCTTGGGAAAAATAGGATCTTCATCGCTATTTCCGAGCAAAACTGCCCTTGGCGCGCAAAGAGCAATCAACTGGGTAAAATCCCACCGATAAAGGTTGATAAAATACATGCAATCGCAATGGCCTGTTATTACACCCTTGCGCAATCGAGGTTCGATGCCCTCGAGCAAATGCGCCTGCAAATCTGAAATTCCTGCCACCGGAACTGCTGCCTTGATTCGCTCATCTGCAGCAGTAATCCACCACGAAGTTGCACCGCCACCACTTCTCCCGGTAACCCCTAAGCGCGAAGAATCTATCTCTGGTCTGGTTTGCAGATAATCCAGCGCACGCATTGCATTCCAGCATTCCACCCCTGCAGAGGTATACCCCATGCACTGCCACCACCACATATTCTGGCTGTAAGTACCATGATGAATACCCTGGATTTCCCCTAACTGCAGGGTATCAAGAGCGATGCAGGCATAGCCATTTTGTGCAAACCAAACCGGGTGATATTGATAATGCGCCTTACTGCCGTATGAAACTGCGACTGTTTTATCGCCCACCGTTTCTTTGATCACAACATTGGCATGGCCGCATACATAAAGGATCGCAGGGATTTTACCTTCGACTTTTTGAGGGAGGTAAAGGTTCGCAGTCACATACAAACCAGGCATTGATTGAAAGTGAATTTTCTCAACCCGGATACCGCCCGCTTCAATTTTCCCAGTAACAACAGGCTTTAAATCTGTTTTTGCAGGCAAAGGCCAAAGCCCCAACATTTCGAGTAATTGCCTACGCATTTCCTTGGAATTAGCATCCCAATCCGCCTTTGAATCAATCCCTTTAAGGGAGTTATCCCTAATTTTACCGACCTGATCTCGAAGGTATTCATCTCTGGTTTTATTCCCATCCTTAGTATCTTCCTGCGAAAAAACTCTGGTTGCATTTCCGACAATCAAAGCAATGATTAAGGCTAAAACTCGAATCTTTGTATTCATTTGATAGCTCCTTTTTTCAGGCAGGAATGAAACTGGATGTTAAGGCGCTTTTAGGAAACAGGCAAACTAAAAGACAAAATGTTTATTCATAGACTTACATCCCTCAAAAAAAAGGATTATCTTATGCTCATCAACATACTCTTTAGGAATGTGGATCATGATTACTGATTTAAAACAACTCGCAGAATACCCCTCCCCTTCGCTTCTTTTTTTTGTTGATGAAATCAAACACAACATCGATACCTGCCTAAGCTGGGTTGGCAACCAACCAGAGCGCTTGCGCATGCATGTAAAAACCCACAAATGCCCAGAGGTCGTGAAAATCCAACTAGCCAAAGGATTAACGAAGCACAAAGCTGCAACCATTGCAGAAGCCGAAATGCTTGGAATATGCGGAGCCCCAGATGTTTTTATCGCCTACCCTATGGTTGGGCCTAATCTGAAAAGGCTTGCCAACCTCATTCGAAAGTATGCAGGCACTAAATTTTCTGTAAGCGTAGATCATCCAGAAGCTGCAGCAATGCTGGGAAATGCAATGAGCAAGGAGGGACTTTCTTTAGAAGTTTTGCTCGATTTTGACATGGGTTTTAAACGAACGGGTTTCCCGGTTGAAGCCGCTGCTTTGGATCTTTACCGCACACTCGCATCTACTAAGGGCATTAAAGCTGCAGGGTTTCACACCTACGATGGGCACAATCACTTGGAACACCAAGCAGACAGATTGGCCGAGCTTGATAGGGTCTGGAGCCAAATTATGGAGATGCGGGCAACTTTAGAAAAAAGTGGTATTGCTGTTCCAAAAATTATTTCAGGAGGCACTCCAACTTTTATCCTTTACAGCAAATTAAATGTCCCTGGGTTAGAATGCTCGCCTGGCACACTTACTCTCCATGATTTTGGCTACGGTAATCGCTACACCGAACTAAAACCCTTCAAATACGGTGCGGGATTATTAACCCGGGTGATTAGCAAGCAAGGTACCAATGGAATTACTGTTGACCTCGGGTATAAAGCTGTGTCGGGAGATCAGCCACCCGGGAAACGCTGCATTTTCCCATACCATCCCGAATTCGAATTTGTGGGCCATAGCGAAGAACACTTGATGCTGAAGCATCCTAATCCCGAAAAGTTCAACCTTGGCGACTCAATTCTTGCGATTCCTGTTCATATTTGCCCGACAACAGCCCTGCATCGGCATGCGATTGCCATTGCCAATAATCAGGTCATCGGAAAATGGGAAATCGTAGGTCGGGACCGAGATCTGGGTTGTTAAAAATTCTTCGCTGCCAAAATGCCCTAGAGAACCTATAATGACCTAAGATTTGTAAATAGGGACATTGATACTAGCGAGACGCAATCATGGATGACAATCTTTTAACAGAAGAACTAAGCCCAAAGTATAAGCGGGTTATCTTAAAAATTAGCGGTGAGGGATTCTGCCCCGCTGGTAAGTCGGGCATTAGTATTGATGAAACTCTAAATATAGCTAGGCAAGCGCAAAGAATAGTACAACGTGGGGTGCAACTCGCCATTGTTGTAGGAGCAGGAAATATCTTGCGTGGCGCCCAATTTAGTGCAGGGGGCGATGTAATCAAACAAGCTTCCGCACATTACATGGGCATGCTTGCCACCGTTCTTAATGGCATAGCTCTTCAAGAAGCTTTAGAAAGCTTAAACTGCGAAACCCGATTGCAAACCGCTCTTCGCATGGAAACCCTTGCAGAACCCTATATCCGCAGGCGCTGCATCAGGCATCTTGAAAAAGGTCGGATCGTGATTCTAGCGGGTGGCACCGGAAATCCTTTTGTGACAACCGATACAGCTGCAGCACTTCGAGCACGCGAACTTTCTGCTGAAATTCTGCTCAAAGCAACTCGTGTTGATGGGGTATACAGCGAAGATCCTGAATTAAACCCCCATGCTGTTCGTTATGAAAATCTGACCTACAGCCAGATTCTTCGCGATAACCTTCGAGTCATGGATATGTCTGCAATTAGTTTGTGCAGAGAAGGAAAAATGCCTATCCTTGTTTTTAATTTTAAACGCGATGGTAATATCGAACGCGCAATTGCTGGGCATACCATCGGAACTCTAGTGAGTGAATAATTCCCCTAAACCCTTACGAAGAAAACTATCATGAACATCGATCAAATTCTTAAAGACACCAAAGACCGTATGGAAAAAGCCCTCAATGTTTTCATCGAGGAGCTAAAAGGTTTGCGTACAGGCCGTGCTACGCCAGCCTTAGTCGATAATATCAAAGTGGATTACTATGGCTCGCCAACCCCTTTGAAACAAGTTGCTCAAATCAGCACCCCTGATCCACAGCAAATTATGATCAAGCCTTTTGATGCCACCGCCCTCAAGGATATCGAAAAGGCTATTCGTTCCAGCGATTTGGGAATGGCTCCCAATAACGATGGTAAAGTGATCAGGCTGCAAATCCCCTCGATGAGCGGTGATCAAAGGCAGAAAATGGTGACTCGCATCAAAAAAATGGGCGAAGACGCCAAAGTCTCTTGCAGAAATATCAGGCGCGATGGCAACAAACATTTCGAACTTGGTGAAAAAGACAAAACCATGACCGAAGATGAATGCACCAATGGTAAAACTGAAGTCCAAGGTATCCTGAAAAAATACGAAGACAAAGTGGGCGAGTTTGCAGACAAGAAAACCAAGGAAATCTTGGAACAGTAATCTCAAACGCTTAAGTTTTTTAGTCTTTACCCCTTGCCCCGCTGGTTTTCATCGGGGCATAGTTTTTACTAAAGACAATTCCAATGCGCACGATTCAAGAAATCCAAACCCTATTCCCTTCCTGCGCAACTAAAGGGCTTTCGCCTGATGAAGTAAATCTCAGCCGATCAACCTTAGGTAAAAATCTTCTTTCGCCCATTCTTACTGAATCAATCTGGCTTAAATTTCTAGGAAAATTTGACGACGCAATCATTCGAATTCTACTTGTAGCAGCCATACTTTCCTTTTTTATCGAACTCTTTCAGGCCAACTCTTCTTCGTATGCTTTTGCAGGGCTTGCATTACTTGCATTGATCATGCTTCCTGGTTTTTTAATCCCCGCTTTAAGGCCCCTCATCCCTGCAAGCCTTGCTTTCTTTTCCTTCCCTCTATTCTTCCTTGGAATTGCGGCAGGCCAGCCGTCCTACGAAGGATTCGCGGTCATGATTGCAGTCATTCTCGCAACAGGCGTTGCGTTTTTAAGCGAGTGGAAAAGTAGCAAAGAATTCGAGAAACTAAACACCGCCAAAGAACAAATTCAAGCTAAAACCATCCGCTCCGGTTCTGTTAAAAAGCTTTCTATGGAAGAATTAGTGGTTGGAGATCTCATCCTTCTTGAAATGGGAGACGAACTCCCCGCAGATGGCAGAATCCTAAGTTCTAAAAATCTTTCCATCGATCAATCTTTACTCACTGGCGAATCCGAACCTGTAGAGAAACACATAATCTCAGCCAACCAATTTACCGATGGAACGGAAAATCCATCCTGCCTTTTTCGGGGTACCCAAGTCCTCGAAGGGGGCGCATCCTTCTTAATCACCGAAGTGGGTGATGATAGCATGATAGGCCAGATCGCCAAAAAACTTGGCATTTCTGACGACAACCAAGACAGTCAAAATGAAAGACTCCTAAAACGCTTTTCCTCCCAACAAGAAACAACTCCTCTTCAGGAAAAATTAAGCGTCCTCGCTAACAGGATCAGTCAAGGTGGCTACATCGCAGCAATATTAATCTTCCTTGCGATGCTAATCAGGGGGATTTTCTTTGTAACACCTCCCGAGGTGTTCATTCCAAACTCCATGCACGAACTTCTACGACTTACACACGCCTTAGTGGGCTATTTTCTTTACATGGTAATCATAATCGTGGTTGCAGTTCCTGAAGGACTGCCCATGAGCGTGACAATTTCATTAGCCCTAGCTATGCAGAAAATGACAAGGGCCAACTCATTAGTCAGGCAACTTGTTGCATGCGAGACAATCGGTTCTGCAACGGTGATATGCTCGGATAAAACAGGCACGATGACTCAAAACAAAATGACTGCTTGCAGGGTCATCACCAAAAATTCAGTTCTAGAAAAAAGTGATCCCAACTGGACGAACCTTACATCAGAAAACATCGAATCTCCCAAAACCCCGATTGAATGGATCGCCTATAATGCCGCAGTTAACTCCACTGCACATCTAGAAGAAAAAGAAGGAAAGCTTGAAAGCGTAGGAAATTCCACCGAGGGCGCCCTGCTGTTATGGCTTAAAGAAAACAAGAAAGATTATGCAGCAATAAGAGCCAATTCCACCATCAAGCACAAAAGCCTTTTTTCCCCCGAACGAAAAACCATGTCGACCACCATCATTCATGGTTCAGAAGAAATCACACTGGTTAAAGGTGCGCCCGAAATAATAATTGCCTCATGCAAATCTATGATGCAACAAGATGGCACCATTCAAAACCTTGACGCACTCGACCTTGGAAACATCCGCCAAGCGATGGAGCAAGCCGCTTCGCAAGCCATGCGTGTTCTTGGTTTTGCTATCAAACAAAAACCAACCGATAGTGATGATGCGCTTACCTTATGCGGATTTATTTGCATCCAAGACCCGTTAAGGCCTGAAGTTCGGAATGCGATTGCAGATTGCAAAACCGCAGGAATCCAGGTAATTATGATCACGGGAGATAACCCGATCACTGCCAACGCAATTGGCTTGGAAACCGGCCTCGCAATCGAAGGAAAAACCGAATTAATTACAAGCGACATGCTGGCCCAAATGACGGATGAACAAGTAAAAGAAAAACTACCAAAACTCACCATCCTTGCCCGCGCAAAGCCTCTCGATAAATACCGGATTGTTAAATTGCTTCAGGAAATGCAACATGTGGTTGCTGTAACTGGCGATGGGACCAACGATGCTCCTGCGCTGAAAAAAGCCGATGTGGGCCTTTCCATGGGTACTGGCACCGAGGTCGCAAAGGAAGCAAGTAATATTGTTTTGCTGGACGATTCGTTTTCGACAATTGTAAAAGCTGTTCTATGGGGCCGTGCGCTTTACGAAAACATCCAGCGCTTTCTCCAATTTCAGTTGACCATAAACCTGAGCGCATTGGTGATAGCATTCCTTGGCCCGTTTATCGGCGTTAGGCCGCCATTCACCGTATTACAGCTACTTTGGATCAATGTGATCATGGATAGTTTTGCAGCGATTGCACTTTGTTCCGAAGAACCCCGCAAGGGCCTTTTGCACCAAAAACCTAAAATGCGCTCTGAAAGTATCATCACCAAAACCATGGCGTGGGAAATAGTCTCCACAGCGTTTTTCTTTGTCATCGCAATGCTTACATTACTTTTAGGAATGAAGAACTACGGTTGGTTCGCTGGCGGTATGCCCCCCCCATACCCCGAGTGGGAGTTCAGCCCTCTTAACGCACATCAGGTTTCCATTTTCTTCACCACCTATGTCGTATTCCAAGTCTGGAATATCATTAATTGCAGGTCTTTATCTGCTTATGAAAGTGGCTTAAAGGGAGTGTTCACCAACCCAACCTTCCTAGCAGTCATGCTTCTAATTCTTTTGGGGCAGATCATTATTATTCAAGCAGGTGGATCTATTTTCAAAGTGCAACCCTTGGGGCTTTTAGATTGGCTAATCATCCTTGCAGCAACGTCTATTGTTATCATCAAAGCAGAGGTATTCAGATTTTTTAGACGCATTCCTAAAATCAAAGCCCAAGCCTAACACACTGAAAGCACCGAGATGGACAAAACTAAATTGCAGGAAAATGCAGCGAAACTCGGGATAGGAAAATACTCCCGTCATGTGCTTTTATGCACCGGACCTACCTGCTGCACCGAAAAAGAGGGCCTCGAAGCTTGGGAGGAACTTAAAAAACAAATTAAGGAACAAGGCCTGACTTCGGGTGACAACGCCTGCTATCGAACCAAGGTTGGATGTTTACGCCTGTGCGAGTCCGGTCCCATCGCTACCGTTTACCCTGAAGGCATTTGGTACGCTAATATGTCTAAATCAAATATTGGCGCTTTTGTAAAAAACCATCTTGTAGATGGCATGCCTCTGGAAGATCTGGTGATTACCAAAAACCCATTGCCCAAGGATCACGCCTCTTCCAATGAATCCTGAAAACCACGGACTTCCCGCGTACCCAGCGAAGTGATCCGGTAACAACCCACAAACTTTTCTACACTTTCCAACTGTTCTGCATAGCCGCTATTTTGTTCGATCCAACCATGCGCAATAAGCATTCCATGGAGGTGGGTTAGCTCTTTTTGCTCCACCCCGGAAACCTCCATCACCCGAGGTAGCCATTGCTGACGCTCTTCGGGCAATTCCTTGAAATACTTAATAAGTAATTGTTTGAGATTATCCATGGTATACGGTTCGTTTCCAATTCGTTGAACAATACTGAACAACATCTGTGTGAAACAAAAGCATTACTAATTTATCAATCGGTTAATCAAAGAGGCTGCCATAAGAGGGGGCATGAATTTGAAAGGTTTAAAAAAAGTATATTGTTCAAATCGAACAATGAAGGCGAGAAAATCAAACAGGCAAAGTTTACAGGCAGAACCGATTGTAAGGGTGATGCATGTTAGGCGTGAGTTAAACGGCTCCGCGGGATATTTTTACCCCTTCGACGGTAATGAAATAGCGGGAAAGATGATTGGCAAATTCCCACGCTGGAATCGGTGATTCTTTGCGTAAATGGCTCAGAAACTGCCTTGTAATCATGCCAAAGTGAGACTCATGCCCGGTTCTCAATTTTTTGGGAATACTCAACTGGAATTCCCCTTCATGCCGGACTAATCCCAATCCTTCATATTTTCCGGAAAGATCCCTTACCTTAGCTTCAAGTAAAAGCTGCAATTGATCCATGGAATGCGACACTGGCTTTACAAATATCTCGGATTCAAAATTCGTCGCTTCGTTTTGCCTGAGTTCAATCCTAGCTTTTTCACCCCGAGTGATTGCACTATAGGTATCAAGCCCATCGGGCCCCGCCATGAAATCCCAACGGGTATCCACATGAATAGAAAGCCCATGAATTTCATAATCAACCGTGTTGTTTCCAAAATAAGTTAGACAATCCCCTTCAATATACTCATCAAGGCTGGAAGGGTATTTCTCCTGCCCGGTGGCAGCCTGAAATTGAGATAAATCAAGGATGGTTGGCCAGCGTGTCGCACTTTTAATGCGGATATCATTTTTATGGCATATCCCCTTATCGGGAAATAACAGCCACATGGAAAGATCCACTAGATGAATCCCGACATCGGTAAGCCCCTCGCCCTGGCCTGCAATATCAAAGAAAGAAACCGGCCTCTTCAACTGCAAACCGTTAACTTTCTTACATAAGGAATGACTACTGCGAAGCGAGAGAGCTGGTCTACCGGTCTTTAAAAAGGGGCCCATGATGTCAAGAGAATTGCTTAACTCCCTTTGCAGCAGGGAGACCACTTCCCATCTTTCCGTCATGATGTCCATCACGACCAGATTTTTTTCCTGCGCAACCTTCAAAGCTTTTTCCAAAATCGGGAAATCTACAGCCTCAATAACCCAGGGTTTATCCGCAAGCACATGAAAACCGTTTTCCAGACAGACAAGAATAGTTTTAATCTTAGTACGATTATGGCCTGCAATGATAACTGCTTCACCTGTTTTTTCTTTAATCATCCGAGCAAGAGAATCGGGCCCGGTATGAACTTCCAATTTCCAATTGCTAGGGTTTTCAACCTTCTGATTAAACCCAGAGACCAAAGTCAAATGATTTAGCAACACCTGATCCAACTCAGCATAAATATGAATGGTTGAAGAAACTCCTTCCAAAGGTTCTTTCAAAACAAGAGCAGAATGAAAATGACCTGGATCCAACTGAACAAAAGTATTAAGTTTATTAGTCATTAAATCCCCAATTTTCAAGCAAGTAACTTCTGGACCACTTCGCCATGAACATCTGTTAGGCGAAAATTCCTACCCTGAAACTTATATGTTAATTTCAAATGATCAATTCCAAGCAAATGCAAAATGGTGGCATGAAGATCATGAACATGCACTCGGTCTTCAACAGGCGAAAAACCAAAATCATCGGTCTTTCCAAAATGAGCGCCAGGCTTGATGCCCCCGCCAGCAAGCCACATCGAAAAAGCATCGATATGATGATTTCTACCCGTGGTTTCGCGTAATTCGGACATCGGCGTTCTACCAAACTCCCCGCCCCAAATCACCAAAGTATCATCCAGCAACCCCCGCTGTTTTAAATCGGTGATCAATGCTGCGCAGGGTCGATCCACATCCGCACAAACCTTTTCAATCCCCGTTTCCAAATTCGCATCCCCACCCCCATGATGATCCCAATCGGTATGATAAAGCTGAACAAAACGAGTCCCTCTTTCCACCAGTCTTCGTGCAAGCAAACAGTTTCTGGCAAAAGAAGGTTTAGAAACATTGGGTCCATAAAGATCAAGTGTGCGCTGGTCTTCCTTGGAAAGATCAATCAACTCTGGAGCACTCGATTGCATCCTGTGTGCCATTTCATACGATGCAATCCTACTTGCGATTTCTGGGTCGCCAGAATCAAGAAGCCGGACTGAATTCAAATCCCTCACTGCATCAATAACATGGCGTTGATCCTTTTCCGTAATACCTTTAGGAGTTAAAAGGTTAAGAATTGGTTCGCCTGAACCACGCAAGGGAACCCCTTGAAAAGATGTGGGCAAGAAGCCACTCGCCCAACATGCAGAGCCGCCTCTTGGCCCTCTTGGGCCGGATTGCAGAACCACAAACCCAGGCAGGTTTTTCGATTCACTGCCGATACCATAAGTCACCCACGAACCCATGCTAGGTCGGCCAAATTGGGCGGAACCCGAATTCATAAACACTTTTGCAGGGGCATGGTTGAAAACATTGGTGGCCATTGAACGCACAATGGTGATGTCATCAGCGACAGTACCAAGAGAGGGGAAAAGTTCAGAGATGGATGCGCCACTTTGGCCATACTTTTTAAACTTCCTCGGGGTAGCAAGAAGCTTGGGCGTCTCCTTGGAAAAAGAATCCATGAAGGCAAAGCGTTTGCCCTTGATAAATTCTTGAGGGATAGGCTTGGCATGCCAGCGAGTCAATTCGGGCTTTTCATCAAAGAGATCTAACTGACTAGGGCCACCCGCCATGAAAAGAAAAATAACATTCTTGGCCTTGGGTTTATGGTGCAAACCCCCGCTAGAAGAAGCTTGGGCATTAGAACTGTTGAGCATTTCAGATAATGCAATGCCGCCTAGGCCAATGGCACAATCCTTGAAGAAATGCCTCCGGGTTTGATCTAAAAGAGGGTTATGATCAGGCATGAAATTATTCCCTGGTAATGAATTCATCGAGGTTAAGCAAAGCTCTTGCCACCAAGAACCAATCTGAAGGTGACGAATTCGCTGAACTATTTTGATGAAGCAAGCGTGTGACAATCTCAACTTCAGAAGCCTTGGGCAATCTTGCAAAACAAATCAAAAAGGCTTGGTTGATTCGTTCAATATCTGAGGAAGGATAAGATGCAAGCCGGTTGCCTAGTTCTTTTGCGAACTCAACATGGGCTTCATCATTAAGCAGAGTCAAAGCCTGAAGAGGAGTATTGGAACGGTTTCTGCGTGTGCAGGAAGAAACAGCATCAGGCGCATCAAAAACAACCAGATTAGGGTGAGGCGCAGAACGCCAGAAATAAGTGTACATACCCCTTCTATAACGATTTGCCCCGCTGTTTGGTTTCCAATTTTTAGGGACTTGCGTGAAGCTATAAACGCCTTCAGCCTGAGGTGGGAAAACACTGGCGCCACCAATCTTGCTGTATAACAACCCCGAAGAAGCTAACCCCACATCACGAACAATTTCAGCATCAAGACGAATGCGATTTTGGCGGTAGAGCAATCGGTTTTGCGCATCAATTTTTTCGTATTCGGGCCTGCTTTTCGAAGCTTGCATGTACGTTGCAGAAGTCACCATCAAGCGGTGCATCGATTTCATGCTCCAGCCTTGATTTCTGAATTCTGTAGCCAGACAATCAAGTAATTCTGGATGAGTAGGCATGGAGCCCTGAGTGCCAAAATCATTTTCAGTTTCAACAATACCCACACCAAAGAACACTTGCCAAAACCTGTTTACGGTAACGCGAGCTGTCAGAGGGTTATCTTTGTCAAATAGCCAGTTCGAGAAATCCATGCGGTTGGGTTTGGGGCTACGAAGCGCATGCAAAACTTGAGGCACACCTGATGCAACTGGAGCTCCCTTGCGGGTAAAATCGCCTCCGAGGTGTATGTTCGTTGATCTTGGCTTGGCCATTTCCTGAACCACAAGAGTCGAATCAATTTCAGGTATTTCTTCTTTGGTCTTATAAATTTCCGCATCTAAAATCGCCCGCCTGTCATTAACAATGCCTTGGGTTAAAGCAACGAAAACATTGGGTGCAAAGACCGTTCCAACAATGTGGCGCATCCTATCCATCTGCCTGAAATAAGCGTCGATATTACGTTCTTGTGAGGGAGTTCTGCCATTCGGTGCAATGCCAAGAACTTCATTTATTAAAGGGGGAAAAAACTCTCGATCTTTGGATTGTATCTTCAATTCAAGGGTTGCAATCTTAGCAGGAGTCAAAGGGTCCAACTGCTTTTGAGATGCTTCAAGTTTTTTCAAATGAAGCTTTAACTTGTCTCGTTTTTTTATTTCATCCGTTGGGGCCAACTCTAAGTTTGGTTCATCCACGGTGTTGAAGAATGCAAAGAACTGATAATATTCTTTCTGCGATAAGGGATCAAACTTATGATCATGGCACTGGCAACACCCAACCGTAAGGCCAAGCCAAACCGTGCCAGTGGTATTCACCCTATCTACAACCGATTCAACCCGAAATTGCTCCTTGTCGATTCCACCCTCTTGGTTGATCGATGTATTGCGATGAAAGCCTGTTGCAACCTTATCATTAAATGTGGCCCCTGCAACCAAATCACCCGCAAGTTGCAAGGTAGAAAAACGATCAAACGGCATATCCGAATTCAATGCAGAGATAACCCAATCGCGATATTTCCAGATCGAGCGCGGGCCATCAATACTGTAGCCATTTGAATCCGCATAGCGTGCCTGATCTAGCCAAAGTCTACCCCATCGCTCGCCATATTGCGGAGAATCCAGCAAGCGGGTTACCACCCTCTCATAGGCGTTGGGAGATTTATCATTCAGGAAGTTTTCGACTTCTAAGGGCGTAGGGGGTATTCCAGTAAGATCTAAAGAAACCCTGCGAATAAGAGTAGAACGATCTGCTTGCACCGATGGCGTCATTTTATCTTTAGCAAGCCTAGCCATGACGAAATAATCGATGGGATTTTTGCACCAGTCTTTATCGGCAACAATGGGAAGCGTTGGTTTGGTTATAGGCAAAAAGGACCAGTGCGTGGTTTTTCGAACGTCCTCGACTGCGAGAGCTTCGGAAGCGGGAAGCTTGGCACCGGAATCAATCCAACTACTAAGGAGCGAGATTTCATCCTTGGATAGTTTCGCCCCTTTGGGAGGCATCTGCTCCACATTTTCTTTACCTGTTACTGCATGAATGATAAGGCTATCACTACTCTTACCAGGTAATACCGCAGGGCCACTATTCCCGCCCTTGAGAATCGCACGGGCACTATCCATACGAAATCCGCCACGCTTACTTTCAGCGTTATGGCAACTTACGCAGGAACGAACAACGAAGGGTTTAATCTCCCGATCAAAGTCTGGAGTAAGGTTAAAATTCAGAGTGATTAGAAAAGCAATCAAATGCATCGTGGGGTACACCTATCTGGTATTTCATTATTGCCAATAATCCATGATTGATCAAGCAAAAAAGACCTTTATAAAAGTTGGTGATGCTAGGTACCCTGTTTCAAAGAAACCATATTTTCGGCAAGCAATTTAACTTGAGAGACCAAGTCTGCCTGGGTTTCCCTTTGCTGCGCAACAACCTCAACAGGGGCCCGTTGAACAAAGCTTTCATTAGAAAGTTTGGACTCGATGGCTTGAATCTGTTTTTGCTTTTCCGCCATCATTTTTTCTAGGCGAGCAATCTCAGCATTTACATCAATCAAGCCTGCAAGACTAATGTAAGCCTCGAAATCTGGATGCACATGGGATGCAGATTGCGAAGGGCGAGTAACTTGAGGCCCGCACTCTAATTCACCAACGCCGCCTAGGTATGCTAAAAATGGCTTTAAGGACCTAAGATCGGAAGCAATTGCATCTGAGCATCGCACCTTTATATCTAGCATCTTTTTAGCATCAAGAAGGTAACGATTTCGAACATCCCTGATGGCTCGAACTAGTTCCTGCATGCGTGCAATTCGAGCTTCGATTGCGGGTTGATGCCAAGCTTTGGGATAATTTGGCCATGCGGCAATAACCACGCTTATTTCCGCTTTCTCAGGCACAGGCAGACCACGCAAAGGTGCAAATTCTCCGAGCGCCTTCCAAATCGTTTCAGCAAGAAATGGCATAAAAGGATGAATCAAACGCAAGATTGCATCCAATACTCCTGCAAGAACTCTTTGAGCCACAGGTTTCGATTCATCTTTCAACCTGCCCTTACTCATCTCGACATACCAATCACAGAACTCTGTCCAAATGAACTCATACAAAGTTCGAATAGATTCACTAAAGCGAAACGATTCAAGATGGTTGGTTAGTTCTTCGGTGGTTCGCTGCAACCTGCTTAGTAACCATTGATCTTCCAAAGGAAGAGAAGCAATATCAACCGGCGCAGGCTGATAACCCTCAAGGTTCATGAATAGAAAGCGTGCTGCATTCCAAAGCTTGGTTGCGAAATTACGACCTTGCTCGAAGCGTTCAGATCCCTGTGTAGCTGTGGGCAATTCTGGATCAGGCGCAGGCCAAGGCCCACCTGGCCTGAAGATTTTCTTGCAACTCGGACAAGTGATTTTCTTGGTCCGCATGTACATATGCTCTTGCTTCACCGTTACCAAAGTTTCGCAATGAGGGCAGATGTTGCCCACGGGCATTCTGCTATCCTGCGTTTCGGTTGCAAGGTGCGCCATCTGATACCTCAAGGCATCGGCACCATACCGGGAAATAATATCAAGCGGATCGATACCATTGCCTTTGCTCTTACTCATTGTTTCGCCAAAACCATCAAGGATTTTGGGATGAAT
>CALARU010000020.1 GCA_937888715.1 uncultured Planctomycetaceae bacterium
AATCTTCTGGTCCACCGATTTTGTCACGCTGGTGACAAGCGTAGCAATTCAAAGATAGAAAGGTTTGATTGATAAATGCTTTGCTATCTGGGGAAGGGGGCATGCTGGCCAAGTTTTTGAGGGCCAAAGCGATAGCAGCTTTTTGTTTTGCATCAAGGGCGAAGTCGGGTGATTTGCCTTGTGGATTTTCGGAAAGGCACCCGGTTTCTGGGCGCAACTTTAATAATTCCGGACCTTGAACCAAAGCGGCAATTCGCTTGTTATTTTCATTCATGCCGTGGCAATTCGCACACCCAACAGAAGCAAAGAGGGCTCTACCTTTGGTTGCCAGTGCTGCATCCAATTTGAAAACTTCTGGCTGGCCAGAGGCAGCGGCAACAACAACATTTGCAACCGTAGCCGATCCTTCAGCGGTTTTTTCATCGAGCGAGCAAATCCCCGATAAAGGTTGTCTAGGTAAATTATTACTTTCAATTTCAACGGTTAAGGAGTACTCACCTCCGCCATCAAAAACACCTACTTCAACTTTGTGTTCGCCTTTGTATAGTTCGACTGTTTTGCTGATTATGGTGTGCGGATGAATGCCATCGTTATCAATAATGAGTTTACCATCGATCCAGATTTTTGAACCATCATCACTTCCCAGATGAAGGGTATATTTGCCTGCGCTTTGCAATTTGAACCAGCCTTCGAAACGGAGAGCGTTATTGTTGGCTTTTTTTGCAACTTCAACATCGAAATCGGATGCGATACCTTTTGCGATTGCCTTAAGCTTGGTGAAATCAGGAAGCTTAGTCCAAGAGCCTTCAAAGTATTCGAACTTTAAAACACCTGCAGATTTGGGTGATGCTTTTGCACTTTGAAGCAAATAACACGCAACTGCATGAGCCTCTTTTTTATCTTTAAGCACCGCGGGCATTCTTCCTGAAGGCCGAACTTGATGCGGATTTTCTAGAAAGTTGGTAAGCGAGCCAACCGTGTATTTGTTTTCAAGCGCACCTAGGGGAACTGAATTATTAACATTAAGAATTTCTTTCGCAGCTTGATCTCTTCCAGCATGGCAGGATACGCAGCCCGATTGCGCAAAAAGGGTTTTTCCCAATGCAACTTGTTTAGGATCGAATATCAGTTTTTCTGTAGCCCCGGCTTGTTGGGCCAGATAGTGCGCCAAGGCTTTGGCAGCGGCTTGTTTTTCTTCCTCGGTATTTCCCAAGGATACTTGGGGCATAGTTGAACCAGGTTTTATCTCATGCGTTTTCGCAATAAAGCTTTCAAAATACTCTGGCTTGATTCTTCCTGCAACCTTATCAAGCAAGGGTGCTTGCTTTGCTTGAATTAATCGTTTGGTAGTAGCGGTTGGGGCATGGCAACTGGTGCAATTTAATTCTCCCAGTAACAGTAAGCCTAATTGGGCTTGGTCTATTTCCTTACCTTGAGAGAACCGTTCGAAGCCGGGAACAATCGGCCTTTTGGAAGCATCTGCTGCCAATATTTGGGCTGGATTGACGGCAGTTATGAAAAAGCAAAGAGCAATCGTCGAGATGTTTTTTCGCATGGTTTTATAATTTCTAGGAGGGCATTAATAATCAGGGGCTAAAATAGAAAGTATGACCATCATACTTTTTAAAATATAGCCTTCAATTGAAGAACTTTATCATAAAAGAGATGTTTTTTTAAAGCAAAGAGTTTTGTGGAAAAATAGAAAGATTAATCTGGGGATCCTGAATCGCCGTAGGGTCGGGAATGGCTGGGTGCAAGCACATGATCTTGAAGATGTTTGCCTGCAAGGATTTTGTGGTCTTCGTTCAAAAAAATATCGTCACCTATACCGTTTTGTTTTCGAGCAGGCAACCAGCGAACATGGCCTCCTACAAACAGCACATTGTTTCCCATGCCACCATGATTCATTGCCATTTTGGATGTGGACGGATTTGTTTTATCTGCCAAAATCGGTACATCGCCTGCGGATTTGTTGGTAAGGCCAGTGAGAGAGCCTTCGTTATTGTAACCGAGGGAATAAGCATAATCCCCGCCTGCATCTTTAGTAAGGCG
>CALARU010000021.1 GCA_937888715.1 uncultured Planctomycetaceae bacterium
CGCGAACTCATCAACAAGGTTTACCCTCAGGAAGAGGTCGATGATACCGCGCCCCTGATCGATTTTTCCGAAATCGAAAACGAATTTGCCCAAGCCGATGCTGGTAGAGCGGGCGATGATGGTGGCGAAGGTGGTGTTATCAAGCTGGTTAATAAAATCCTTTCGGAAGGGGTCGAGCTTCGCGCCAGCGATATCCATATCGAGCCTTTTGCAACCCGCGTTCGCATTCGTTATCGGGTCGATGGGGTACTGGTGGAAAAAGAGAACCCCCCTTACAGATACCTTCTGCCCATTCTTTCGCGTTTAAAAATCATGGCGGGTATTGATATCTCTGAAAAGCGCAGGCCTCAAGATGGTCGTATCAAAACTTCGCTTAAGGGCAGAGATTTTGATCTTCGACTTAGTCTTTTACCCACGGTTTATGGCCAATCTGCGGTTATGCGTATTCTCGATCGTAGCAATATTAAGGTGAATATTCGTGATCTTGGTTTAGCTGAAGACGATTTTGCCCGCTTTCAAAACCTGATTAAGCGCCCTAACGGTATCTTTCTTGTTACCGGCCCCACCGGTTCAGGCAAAACCACAACCCTCTACTCCGCAATTAATGAGCTCAATACCACCGAACGAAAAATCATCACCGCAGAAGACCCTGTGGAGTATTATTTGCCTGGCATTAACCAGTGCGAAGTTAAGCACACTATCGGGCTTGATTTCGCCCGTATCATTCGAGCCATGCTTAGGCAGGCGCCCAATGTTATTCTCGTTGGGGAAATCCGCGATGCCGAAACTGCCAAGATCGCCATCGAAGCTTCTCTCACTGGACACTTGGTTTTTAGCACCCTTCATACCAACGATGCACCAAGTGCAATTACTCGCCTAATCGATATTGGGGTGCAACCTTTCCTTGTGGCATCTAGTATTATTGCAGTTATGGCACAGCGCTTGGTCCGCAGGATTTGCCCTAAATGCAAAGAACCCTACACCCCCACACCTGCCGAAATCAAGGCTTCTGGCATTACCGCAGAGCAATTAGGCAACGGCAAGTTCATGCATGGCAAAGGTTGCTCAAACTGCAATAAAACAGGCTATCGAGGCCGTCAGGGAATTTATGAAATGTTGCGCCTCGATGGGAAATTGCGCGAAATGGCTTTCAAGGGGGCTTCTGCTCAAGAAATGAGGCGACATGCCAAATCTAAGGGAATGCGCAATCTTCTTGATGATGGCATGCTCAAGGTTTGCAAAGGCATGACCACCTTCGAAGAAGTGCTTAGCACCTGTCATCATGATAGTGCTCTTGATCATTAATTGGCTCGTTTAACCTTTTGCTCCCTTCTCACCCTAAAATAGATTGGGGAATAAATTGGTTTTTCATCTCGGTTGTTTCTTACTTAGGTTATAACTGTAACAATAATATTCGGAGTCTTGCATTAAGTTTCCCAGATGATTTGAACGCTTCATTTTTTTGTTGCGATTCTTTTTCTCTTGGGGTAGATTTCTCTCTTGCAAGTTCTTAGACGCTAATGGTTTTTTTCCGTTCTCGAATGTTTGGTGGAGGTCTTTTCTGTGGCTTCAGTACAAATCGATAAGCTTTTACACAGCGTAATCCAGCTAAAAGCTAATGACTTGCATATCACAACCGGCCAACCTCCGGTTATTCGGCATCAAGGCCGTATGAAAAAACTCGACACTAAAATCCTCGATAACGAAGATACTGTCGCTCTCATGAAAAGTATCACTCCAGATCGCTGCCAGCAGGAACTTCAAGAAAAAGGTGGCACCGACTTTGCCATCGAGTTTGTGGATGGCTATCGTTTCCGTGTTGCGGTATTTCGCCAGCGTGGCCATATCGGCATGGTTATGCGCCGTATCCCCAGCGGTTTCCTTACCTTCGAACAAATGGGTATGCCCGAAGCCATCAAACGCCTTATCGTTAAACCCAGAGGGCTTCTGCTCGTTACCGGCCCAACCGGTTCAGGCAAAACCACCTCTCTCGCATCCATGCTCGACTTCATCAATCATAATTACGATAAGCATGTGATCACTCTCGAAGATCCAATCGAGTATTACCATAAACACGATAAGTCCACCTTCTGCCAACGAGAAATCGGCACCGATGTCGGTAGCTTTAAAGAAGGCCTTCGTAGGGCCCTTCGTATGGATCCAGATATCATCCTCGTCGGTGAAATGCGCGACCTCGAAACCATTCATGCTGCTATCGAAGCCGCTGAAACAGGGCATGTGGTCTTCGGTACACTCCATACCAATGGCGCTTCGAGTACCGTTAACCGTATTATCGATGTGTTCCCACAAGAACAACAGGATCAAATTCGAACCCAGCTTTCCACCGCCCTTATCGGTGTGCTTTCCCAAACGTTGTTGCCCAGAAAGCCCAGCGGCATGTGCGCTGCCTACGAACTTATGGTGGTGACACCCGCTATCTCCAACCTTATTCGTGAAAATAAAACCTATCGTATCGATTCTTCCATTCAGACCGGCCGTAAACATGGCATGTTTCTTATGGATGATAGCCTTTTCAAACTTTGGCGCTCCGGCCAAGTCGATAAAGAAGAAGCCTTGGGTAAATCCAATAAGCCTACCGAGCTCGCAGAGAAAATTGCCCAAGCTGAAGCTGGGAAATTGTCCGATGACGATGGCGGCGATGACGATGATGACGACGATGATGACGACGATGATGCACCACCAGCGCGTGGCGCAAAGCGCTAAGCAGAGGATTACGAGCAACTAAATTATGAGCACGACTCCTCCCGAAAACCCTAAGCCCCCGCAAAACCCTGCTAACACAGGGCAGGGCGCTAATCCGACCGCACCAAGGCCAGCAGGCGCAGCACCAGTGCCCGGCGCACCAAGGCCAGCAGGCGCAGCACCAGTACCCGGCGCACCCAGACCAGCAGGCGCAGCACCAGCTCCCGTGCCCGGCGCACCAAGGCCAGCAGGCCCAACACCGGTCTCAGGGGCAGTGCCAGGCGCACCAAGGCCAGCAGGCGCTGCAGCAGTACCCGGCGCCCCAAGACCAGCAGGCGCAGCAGCAGTTCCAGCACCAGCACCCGGCGCACCAAGGCCAGCAGTTCCAGCACCAGCACCCGGCGCCCCCAGACCAGCAGGTGCAACTCCCGTGGCCGTCGCCCCAAGGCCAGCAGGCGCAGCACCAGCAGCACCCGTCGCTCCTAAACCCGCTGCTCCAACTCCTAAACCCGCTGCCCCCGTCGCTGTTAAAAAACCTGTCGAAGCCAAGCCCAAGCCCAAGTCCTCCGGTGGCAGGCCCAAAATAGGCGAAATCCTCGTCGGCCTCGGCCTCATCGATGAACAGCAACTTTTCGAAATGCTTGACGAAGCCCGCAGCTCTGGTAAAAAACTAGGCGCTGTCGCCGTCGCCCGTGGCCTCGTTAACGAAGATCAACTCGTTAAAGCCCTTGCAGAGCAATCCAACATCAAGATCGGTAACCTCAACGAACAAAAATCTCAGCCCGAAGCTCTGCTCCTGGTTTCTGAAACCATGGCTTCCATGTACAAGGTTATCCCCCTTACTTTTAAAGACAAAATCCTTTCCGTCGCTATTGTCGATCCCAATAATCTTACTTCAGTCGATGATCTTCGTAACCTCTTAGGCCTTAATGAAGTTATCCCTTACCTCGTTACCCCTACCGCTTTCGAAGAAGCGCAGAAAAAATCCTACGCTGGTAAAGAAGATAGTATCGCTGATCTTATCCAAGAACTCGAAGCCGATGGCACCAAGGGTAGGCGCAAAACCGAAACCAGTATCGATCTCGAATCCCTTATGGAACAAGCCGATTCAGCCCCTGTTCGCAGGCTGATCAATATGGTTTTCCTCATGGCTATCCGCGATCAAGCTTCCGACATCCACTTCGAACCCTTCGAAGAAGATTACAAAATGCGGTATAAATGCGATGGCGTTCTTTTCGAACTTCCACCGCCACCTAAGTATTTAGCAAACGCTATCGCTAGCCGTATTAAAGTTATGGCGAATCTCGATATCGCTGAACGCAGGCTCCCCCAAGATGGGCGTATCGAATTAACCATCGGTGGCAACCGTGTGGATATGCGCGTTAGCACCTTGCCCACTCTCTTTGGCGAAAGCGCTGTTATTCGTTTACTCGATAAATCCGTTGTTGCCCTCGATATCAACAAGCTTGGTATTGATGCTACCGTTCTTGCAACATTTCGCGAGCTTATCAATAAGCCTAACGGCGTGGTTCTGGTTACCGGCCCAACCGGGTCAGGCAAAACCACCACCCTTTATTCTGCACTCAACGAACTAAATGTTATCGAAGATAAAATCATCACCACCGAAGACCCAGTGGAATACGAAATCGAAGGCCTGGTTCAGTGCCCGATCAATCACGAAGTAGGCATGACTTTCGCTGCAGCCCTTCGTAGCATTCTTCGCCAAGACCCTGATAAAATCCTCGTGGGTGAAATCCGCGATCTCGAAACCGCACAGATTGCTGTGCAAGCCGCCCTTACTGGCCATATCGTTTTTAGCACCCTGCATACCAACGATGCGCCCAGCACCATTACCCGTATGCGCGATATGGGTTTGCAATCCTACCTCATCAACGCCTGCGTTGAAGGGGTGCTTGCGCAAAGGCTCGTTCGAAAAATCTGCATCAATTGTCGTGAAGAATTCCAACCCGGCCCCGATCAACTTTTGGAGCTCAACCTGACCCCGGAAATGGTCGCAGGCAAAAAATTCTTCTACGGCAAAGGTTGCGATACTTGCAACAATACAGGCTATAAAGGCCGTATGGGCATCCACGAACTTCTTGTCATGACCGATGAACTTCGCGATTTAATCTCTAAAGAAGCTTCTACCGATGAACTTCGCGATCTTTGTGTTAAATCAGGTATGAAAACTTTACGCTGGTCCGGTGTTAATGCCATTCATCAAGGCCTTACCACTATGGAAGAAATCATTCGCGAGACCGTTACCGAGGAATAATCTTTCACGATTCCCTCTTCAGGAGTTTTGATATGGCTAGTTTTAAATTCGAAGCAATGGATACCACAGGCACCGAAGTCAAAGATTCCGTCGATGCCGCTACCGAAGAAGAAGCCCAACAAAAAATCCGCCAAATGGGGTACTTTGTTACCAAGATAACCCAGGTGGCGGCGAAAAAAGGCAAAGATAAAAAGAAGGGCGGTAAGAAAAAACGAGGCTTCACCATCGGTGGTGTCTCGGGCAAAGCCCTTTGTACCTTCACCAGGCAGTTCTCTACCCTGCAAGATGCAGGCCTCCCCATCCTTCGTTCGCTTCGTATTCTCGAAGGACAGATGAAAAACGGTATCCTTAAATACGCTATCGCAGATGTTATCGAAGATGTCGAATCCGGTTCCACTCTCTCCGAAGCTTTTGGTAAACACCCCAAATGCTTCGATCGCCTTTATGTGAACATGGTAAAAGCTGGGGAAGCGGGTGGCGCACTCGAAGTTATCCTTCAGCGCCTTGCAGATTTTAAAGAAAAAGCCCAGACACTCAAACGCAAAATCACAGGCGCAATGATCTACCCAGCCGTGGTTATCTTTGTCGCTATCTCCATCCTCGTTTTCATTATGATTTTCATCATCCCCAAATTTGAGAAAATCTTCAAAGATTTCGGTATGAAGCTGCCCACGCTTACCCTATTTCTGATGGCCACCTCGCGTTGGGTTTCTACCTACTGGTATGTGCTTCCTCTGATTCCGCTTACCTTCTGGCTGCTGCTTAAGCTGCTACGCATGAGTAGAACGGGGGGGTATGTGCTCGATCGAATGTATCTTTGGATTCCCGTGGTTGGCGGCCTTATCGAAAAAACTGCGATTGCCCAATCCACCCGCACCCTGGGGACTTTGGTTTCTTCAGGCGTGCCCATTCTTGAAGGCTTGGCCATCGTTAAGGCTACCTGCACCAATCAGGTTTTCGAGCGCCTTTACCAGCGCGTTTACGAATCCATCCGTGAGGGCGATACCATCGTTCAGCCACTCAGAGAAAGCAAGCTCGTGGATGACATGGTGGTTAACATGATCGATGTCGGCGAGGAAACTGGCGACCTCGATACCATGCTTAATAAAGTTGCAGACATTTATGAAGAGGAAGTGAATATTCTTGTCGAAAGCTTGCTTAGCTTGCTCGAACCGATCATGATCGTGTTCCTTGGGGGAGTCATCGGCGGCATCGTTATTGCCTTGTTCATGCCCCT
>CALARU010000022.1 GCA_937888715.1 uncultured Planctomycetaceae bacterium
ACCTCCACTCAGAATTGAAATAGCAACCGGTATTTCCGGAGTCGAATTTTCAGACTGTTATGCAATGCGAGTGATTGGTAACTTTGAAGATATCAAAGTTACCTGCATTAGTTTAGAACACTTAAAGGCAAACAAAAAAGCTGCAGGCAGGTTTAAAGACTTAAACGATTTGGAAAACCTTCCTTGAACCCAATGAAGCTAAAACCCAACTTCCATCAATCTAAACAAAATAGCCCATAACCCTAGGCAATGATTTGATCAATCACTTTGCCCGTACTTATCGGAAAGGGTCGGTTAAAGTTGTTTTTTATTTCCGTGCTGGGGCTAATACCCATCAAATGAAATAGGGTTGCAGAAAGATCTTCCGGACGAACAGGGTCTGTTGCAGGAAATGCCCCTTTGGAATCTGATGAACCGAACACAAAACCTTTTTTAACACCACCGCCTGCAAAAAGAACCGTGTAACATTGAGGCCAATGATCACGACCCGAAAGATTATTTATTTTTGGTGTTCTACCAAATTCACCCGCCCAGAATATCAAAGTTGAATCAAGCAAGCCCCGCTCTTCCAAATCCAAAATCAAGGTTGGTAAAGTTTTATCCGTGATGGGCAGAAGATGATTTTTCATTACCGGATACATGGGTTTATCACGGAATCCATGGGTATCCCACCCACCTTCGCAACCACCAATCTGCGAAGAAAAATAAACATTAATAAATGCAGCACCTGCCTCCACCAATCTTCTTGCAAGAAGGCAAGATTGCCCATAGGTGGTTCTGCCATAGCGTTCCCGCACCGCAAGGGGTTCTGCGGAAATATCAAATGCAGTTCGAATAGATTTGGAAGTAAGCATATCATGAGCCCGATCATAATTATCCTGGATGCCCTTAGCCTTGGAAGATTTCTCAAGGATCTTGGTTTCAGCATCAATGATAGACATCATTTCTTTCCGGTTTGCAATTCTTTCAGGGTTGATACCAGAAGGAAGGACAAGTTCGGGAAGATTGAAATCTGTAGAGTTGGGATCTTGGCCAATGAAAAAAGGATCGTAGGTTTTCCCCATAAAACTAGCATGTTGCCCAGGGGTAACCGACCCATCCCTGATTACATGAGGAAAAGAAATAAAGGGCGGCACACCTCCAGATTTCGGCTTAAATTTACTGACAATCGAGCCATAAGCAGGAAACAAATCAAGTGTATCACGCAACCTTTGATCATCGGTTGCAGGCGAATAACCAGTAAGGCTGTAATAAGCTGCAGAATTATGATTCTTCATCTCATGATGCACACTTCGAACGATAGTTACTCGATCCATTACCTTAGCCATATTAGGAAGCATTTCCCCGATGGGCATGGAAGGAACAATGGAAGAAATCCCTTTGAGAGGCCCGCGGTAGGCATCAGGCGCATTGGGTTTCAAATCAAAAGTATCCATCTGGCTTGGGCCACCAAATTGGTGCAAAAAAATAATTGATTTAGCTTTCGCCTTGGGGTTTGCAGCTAGAAGGGTACTAGGCAAAGCAGAGCCGACGACAGAAAGAGCAGCGCCTTGCCTGATAAAACTTCTTCGCGAAAACATACCGTAACCTCGTGAGCTGTGTTAAAACTAAAACCAATAACACGGTACTAATCTTTTTGAAAATCAATAACTTGCAAAGTCAAACCGCCAAGAATATTGAGCCATTTTAAATCGGTGGAACCTTCGCTAAACTTGATATGAGTACCATCAACAAGAGTTTGATTCCAAGTAGGGTCTGCAGTAAGCCATTGTTTGCCATCATGAAATTCGGCCCAAGCATGCCAAGCCATTTTAGGAACTTTTTCACCAGCCATATAAGCAATACCGCCAACTTCTCTGGCTGGTATACCAACAGCGCGGGCCAAAGTTACAAAAAGGAGTGTATGTTCGGTGCAATCGCCTGCTTTTTTATCAAGAATATCAAGTGCATTGTCACTGTTTTTAGCCATGGTTTTTTCAAGATTTGTAAAAATCCATTTAACAATCCGAGAAGCCTTTTCGAAATCCGTAGGGGCATCACCAACAATTTTAGCAGCTAAAGCTATAATTTTGGGATTATCGGAAGGAGCGCTAATACTGGAAGCAAGCAAACGCTTTCGTTCATCAGGAAGAAGAGCCTTCCCATTTTTACTAATAAAATCACGCTTGATCTCCATCACCAAATTATTGTCTTTACCCTTGCTGATTATTTGCCTATGCGATTGAGGGACATCAAAATCATCATCAGGAACAAAACTCAATTTGAGTGATTTAATTTTAACGGGATCACCCAGCTTTTTGTCCAATGTGACTGCAGATATTTGAATAAGATCCACAAGATCATTATCAAGCTTTTTAGCAACATCATTACTTTCAAGGCGGTATTCGATAATTTTCCCCATACGGCCATAATGAAGCCTGCCATTGTTTTCTAAAAGGGAATAAAAAAGGGCACCATGCGTTTCTTGATCCACTTCATGAACCACCAACTCTCCACCAGTTACTTGGATGTTTTTTTTACTTTTGTAGATATAGCGGGTGGGAACATTAAGATCGTCTTCTTCTACGGATGTGGAAAAACAATCAAAACCATCCCCTTTGATGCGTTTACTTTTAAGCCATGATGCTAGATCCATTTGCATCGAAAGATTTTCTTTGGGTTTGGAAACCTTCTTTTCGTCTAAACGGTTTTGAGTTGTGGTGACCAAAGTGAAACCACCTTTTTCCAAGCTAAGTTCTCTAGTTTTTTTGGCACCATTCTCAAGATGAAACGATTTGACAAGAAGAATTTCACCTTTACCCACAAGACTGTAAAAAACTTCTGTCCTATCGATAACTTCAGTTTTATTACCGCCAAAAAGCGCTTTGAAATATGACTCTGAAACTTGCAAAACTACTTCAATCCCATTAAGCTTGGTAAGTTTAATCTCATCAGTATCCCAGCCAACTTTTTTTCCACCCATGTAATTCCCGTAAGAAGACACACCCAAATGCTCCTTGATAAACCCAAGGAGTTCATTATTGATCTGCGATTGCTTCAAGTCGGCTTGAAAACAAAAAGCAACAGGAGTTTGTAAAAAAACAAACACCAAAACAGCAGAGTAAACATAGATATTTTTCATCATTGCCTTAATAAGAATTCCTTAGAATTGACTATCCCCCAAAGAATATCTTCCCAGCCATCTCTAGGGTTTTTAGATTTAAGTAAAATAGCTTTGGCTTTTGCAGTTTCGAGGGAGGATGGTTGTCTGGCAAAAGCTATTAAAAAAACTTCTTTAAGTGCAACCTCGGGTTTCATATCATCCTTTAAAAACTTCTCGATCCGATTTCCCTGAGCAGACAATAAATCTAAAACAACCTCTCCAGAAATCATTAGAAAAGCCTGCCCCAGCGTGTTATCTTCACCCCTTTCACATTCACAGGTAAGAGAACGACTAGGTTTCCCGAACGAAGCTAGAAATCTGCCAATCGCTAGGCCTTTGTCCTTAGAACCAGAACGGATCCCCGGACTCGGAATCGACACGGCTGTTGGTGCTCCTGTAAAACTTTGTGGCACAATTTTTTTATCCACAATTTTGCATATTGCGTCAAGCAACTCCTCGGCCTGCAACGGACGAGATTTGAAATAAGCAAAATTACCAAAATCATCAGGTGAGTTCAAAGATGGAGCACTTCGTTGATAAGTTGCAGATGAGGTAATAACACGAATCATGTATTTCAAACTGAAGCCTGATTTTTGAAAATCTGCAGTAAGAGCTTGAAGTAATTCATTGTTAGCAGGTAAATTGGTTTCCCGAAAATCATCAATAGGATCAACAATACCACGGCCAAAAAGGTGGAACCAAATGCGATTAGCTTGGGCTTTAGCAAAGTAAGGGTTCTGGGGATCAGCCAACCAACCTGAAAGTTGTGTGAGCCATTCACCATTTTTTTCGAGAATTAAATCTTTGCTGCCCAAGAACCGTGGTTCAAGAGGTTTGCCATCTTTTGGATCAAGAACAGCACCAGCACGGTTCACCAAAATGATTTGTTCACCCACGAATTCATTCTTGTCTAATTTGTCCTTCTTATTGTTTTCAAAAATCCGGTAGTCAAGCCTAGAAAAAAAGCCAGCAAATCGATGATAATCTTCCTGCGTCCACTGATCAAATGGATGGTTATGGCATTTAGCACATTGCAACCTTAGCCCAAGAAAAACTTGTGCTACAGCTTCCGCACGAACATCAGGAGCACGAAGGGCACGATAAAAATTCGTTTCAGGCTGGCTGTAGCTACTGCCCTTAGCCTCGATGATTTCCCGGGCAAACTCATTCAAAGGTTTATCTTCTGCGATGGATCTTTTGATCCAACCATGAAACACCCGAACACCCTTGGCATCTAAAACTTTTTCGTCATTACGCAAAATATCCGACCACTTTAACGCCCATAAATCAGAAAATTCAGTTCGTTCTAATAAGGAGTTGACCAACCTTATTCTTTTATCTAAGGAAGTATCTGAAAGAAACATCTGGGCCTCTTCTGCATCTGGTAACCTGCCATTAAGATCCAGAGTTACCCTTCTCAAAAAAACCTCGTCTGAGCAAATAGAACCCGGAATAAACTTCAATTTCTCCAGCTTTTTATTCACATGAAGATCAACATAATTTAAAGGCTTAGGAAATTCTTTTGCAAGAATTGGGCTGCGTATTGGAATCCGAATAATCCTTGCTGAAACCTGCTGATCCTGATAGCGAGCAGTTATACTTCCTTCAAGAAAATCATCGCAAACCGCCTTACCTTCATTGGACAAGGATATTAAAGGGCTGCTTGTTTCAAAGCTTGCAAAAGAGGAAACATCACTTTGGTTTTTAAACTTTCCAGTTGCTAAAACTTTTATGGGGAAAGAATTCGTTTCACCTTCGAGAAAAATCTCGGCTGGAATAATTTCAAGTTTGGTTGTTGTGCTTTTAAAATGTGCGGGAGGCAAGGCACCATCTTCAATCCATTTCCGAATCAGCAGAAAACTTTGGGAATTCCGATCGAATCTTTTACCGCCTTCATGTGGAATTTCACCAATTGCTTTTTTAAGTAATAAACTTGCCTCGGGATTCACGGTATCCACCCGCCTCATCCCTGCATTCTTTACAATTGCAAGATAATCAAACGCAGAATCTTCGCCACGCAATGAAAGCCGAAACCCTCCTCTGCCATGCAAACTACCATGGCAAGGCCCTTGATTGCACCCGGCCCGGCTTAAAAGCGGCATTACATCATCCAAAAATTCCGTATTCTCTGTCGCAAATAAACGAGTTGGCCAACAGATGCAAACCGTTAGGGTAATCATCAACAATAATAGACCGCCCCAATTCTTAACCATTTTTTCAATAAACTTTCATTTGTTATTTGCAGTACAATAACTTAAATTCTAATTTGAAATGGGATTCATTGAAATCCCTTTTAACTAATAAAAAGGTTTTTGATGCGAAATTTATTTGTTGCTTTATTCGCTCTCGGATTCTTATTTAACGGCAACACTCTGCTTTCACAAACAGAGCAACAAAAACCCAAGCTTGGTATTCTTCTTGTTTTTGATCAACTTCGTGGAGATTACATTTCCAGATGGCAGGATCATTTTGTAAAGGATGGATTTTTAAGGCTTACTTCGGAAGGCACTTGGTTTGAAAATTGCCATTACCCATACTCTGGAACAGTTACTGGCGCAGGGCATGCGACTTTAACCACAGGCGCAACGCCATCGATTCATGGAATAGTTGGAAATGATTGGTACGATCGTAAAGAAGGAAAAAGTTCTTATTGTGCAGGAAGTTCAAGATGGACAAGTATTCCTCCGATTCCTGAAGTCATTGCTGCACCTGGGACTATGGTAAAAAAACGCAGTAGCGGAACGCCTGAAAAACTTCGGGCTGAAACACTTGGCGATGCCTTAAAACGCTCCACCAATAATCAAGGCAAAGTCGTCTCATTATCTTTCAAAGATCGTTCCTCGGTATTGCCTGGCGGAATGAAGCCTGATTATTGCTATTGGTTTGACTCCTCTTCAGGGAAGTTTCATACTTCCACCTATTACATTAATAAAATAGCCCCTTGGTTGTCAGACTTCAATGAATCCAAATTCATTGACCAATGGAGAAATAAATCTTGGAAAAAACTGTACCCAAATAAAGATTACAAGCCTTTTTCAGGTATTGACGAACAAACTGGCGAAGGGAATGGCAAAAATCAGGGTAAGTTTTATCCCCATCCATTTGGAAAAACCGAGAAGGATTATTACGATGCGCTTTACAATTCACCCTTCGGAAATGATGTTCTCCTAGAACTCGCTATGAAGGCAATCAAGGCAGAGAACCTTGGTAAAAACGCGCAGCCTGATTTGTTGCTTATTTCGTTTTCCAGCAACGATTCAGTAGGGCATTCCTGGGGGCCTGATTCACAGGAAGTTTTTGACACTACCTTACGCACCGACTTGTTGATTCGTAATCTTTTGCTTTATCTCGATAAGGAAGTTGGCAAAAAAAATTATATAATCGCTCTTTCTGCAGATCATGGGATATGCCCTTTGCCTGAAGTTTCCAAAACAAAGGGGTTGGATGCAGGCAGACTTGCAACCGATAAATTTGCCAAAGAAATTGAAGCAGCGTTGCAGGTAGAATTTGGCAAACCCACTGCCCCTGCAAAGTATCTTGAAGCATTTTCAGACACCTCCGCCTACCTGAACTACGCCACACTTAAAGCAAATTCGATTAACCTTGATGATGCCACCGCTCATATTAAAACTTGGGCATCGTCACAGCCTGCAATTCTTAAAGCTTACACTTCCAAAGAAATAAGCTTAGCATCAACTTCTTCTGACCCTTTGTTGGTTAGTGTTTCTAAAAGTTGGTTCAAAGGAAGAAGCGGGGACATATGTTTTATTTTGAAACCCTACTACATTCCAGGCGCCTACCTCACCGGAACCACCCATGGCAGCCCACACTACTATGACACACATGTTCCATTAATTGCGTTTGGTGGGGGAATTAAAAACTTGCTAATCAAAGACAAAGTATCACCCCAACTTGCGGCCTCCATCATTGCAGAAGGAATTGGTATTTCTACGCCTGCAAGCTCAGAATTTACATCTCCCAAAGAAATCTGGCAAGAACGCAAATAGGCAAGATAGGCAAAAGCAGCTTCTTTACGGGTTGACCAAAACATCCCTTTCATTGCAGAATCATGCTGTTGATTGTAATTCAACTTTTTTGATTGCTGTAAGGATTGATATGCTAAAATTATTTGTCAACGTGGTTCTACTTTTCGGAGCGCTTTCTTTTACCCCGCATTTTTCTACCGCTCAATCTCAGCTACCTTTTTTTGATGACGCAGCAATTCGGGCTATTCAGTTTGTAGATGCAAAAGAAGGCTGGGCCGTAGGTGATGAAGGAGCGATTTGGCACACAATCAACAGTGGAAAAGATTGGGAGCGCCAACCTACAGGAACCCGTGCATCCTTAAAATCTTTGCATTTTCTCAGCCCGTATTTCGGTTGGGCAGTTGGAACAGAATACCACCCCACATTAGATTCCGTTGGGGTGATTCTTTTCACCAAAGATGGAGGAATCAAATGGACAAAATTTTTGCACAACTCCCTCCCCGGCCTTAACTTCGTAAAGTTCTCTGATGCTGAACATGGAATACTTGCTGGCGCTTCTACCGACGCTTACCCTGCTGGTTTTTTCTTCACCACCGATGGCGGAAAAAGCTGGAAAAAAGGCGATGGGGCTAAAAATGGGACCTGGTACACTGCTGCATTAACTGGCAAAGGATCCGGGTTCTTAGCTGGTAACCACAACTCGCTTGCAAACCTTGCTAATTTCAAATCCCTGATCACTGAAAATTCTGAAATCTCTAATCGCTCTTTTAAATCATCATATAACAACCTTAAAACTATTTTCCTTGTTGGGCAAGGTTCTCAAATACTCGCAAACGACAACTTGGTAAGTAACTCCTGGACAAGTTTAAACACCGGCCTTAGTACTGAATTAGCATCCTGCATTGATTTCAATTCAATCCATGGAACAGGAGACCATCTATGGGTTGCAGGTAAACCTGGAACTGTTTTATTTCACAGCAAAGATGCAGGCAAGACATGGGAAATCATTAAAACCAATAATAATGCAACTTTAAATGCAGTCTTTTTCATCGATAAAATGAACGGCTGGACGGCAGGAGAATTCGGAACCATCCTTGCAACTAAGGATGGCGGAAAAACATGGGAAATCCAAAAGCGTGGAGCTTCTCAGGCAAAAACTCTTGTCATTCAAACAGGATTAAAAGATGTCTCTCCAGAAATTTCTGCATTCCTCGGACTTGATAAAAAAAACATTGTTTCCAACCTCAACATCACTTCTATTCTAAACCCCAACAACCATGCCTACCCCTCACAAGAAGACAGCCTCGCATTCCACTTAAGAAAAGCTGGTACAGCAACCATAGAAAACTACTGGCAGTTCCCACTCGTCCTTATTGAAGCAAACGATACTCCACAAAAAGTCTTGGAAAACTGGGATCGTTACAACAACAACAAGGCAGGGGACCAGCTCCTCCGTATGCTTTCTCTCACCATTCGATCCACAAAACCAGACCTTATCGTTCTTTGTTCTCAGGAACAAACACAAAAAGAAGCCCTTTATCAGGTGCTAAAACATGCAGTCATTCAGGCAAATGAAATGGCAAATACTGCAACTTCTTTTGAAGAACAAACCACCACGCTTGCTCTCTCGCCATGGAAAGCAAAACAAATTATCCATCAAGAATTTCAGGGGAAAAGCCTATGCAATTTGAATCTAAGCGAACCGCTCGCATCGCTTGAAAGCAGCCTCATGGATTACGCAGACCCTTTAAGATTTTCATTAAAGATCGAACCAAACACTAACACCATGTGCAGTTTCTCACCCGTAAACCCGAAAGAAACACCAAGAAATTATCTCCAAGATTTCGAAGAAGGCCTGACTGGTATCAACAAAAGATCTGAAAGAACAAACGCCGAATTAAGCAAAGAAAAATTAGCTGCAATCAGATCAAGCACCCTGTTAAGAAAAATATCCCAATCGCCTTTGGATCCAAACTCTGACCCTTCCATCCTACTTTCTAAAATGCAGGCCATGGTTGCGGGATTGGAAGACGAACAAGCTGCAAGGCTTTTGTCTAACATAGGTATCTTGTTTTTTAAAAACGGTCAATGGAGTGCCTCGAGAGAAATCTTCAAATTAATCATCACTAATTATCCTGCATCTCAATCCGCAGCGGATGCAACTAAATGGCTGATATTCCATGACAGTAGCACGGAAACAAGAAGAAGACACGAACTAGGCCAGTTCATTTCCTTACTTAAACATGAAATAGGAAAGCCAGGAACTGAAACACTAAAACCTGCTATTTTTGTGGACAAATTTGCCCCACTCAACCTAACACCTTCGAATCAACCAGTAAATGGTAACAGGCCCAATGACTCTAAAAAAGTCACTGTAAAAACCCCAGAAATACCCGTGATGACAACCACTCATTCAGGCGAAGTTCAAACATTAAATAACCCCGCCGAAGCTAAAGCCTGGTTTGAATATAGCTTAAGCCTTGAAAATACACTTGCTGCATTTGGGCCGTTGGCAGCAAAAGACCCAAGACTTTTTTTCTCCTCTCAAGCAGCAAAAAGAAATCTAGGAAAAATAGAAGAGGCTAAAACCTCCCTTGAAGAGTTCGTTAGTTCTGCACCTCCAGGGACATGGAAACAAAACGCACTTGCGGAATTATGGATCATGGAAAGAAGGGGAACACCGCCCAAAGATGTACTTACCTGCAAACTTACCGATTCAAAACCAATTCTTGACGGCAAGCTCAATGATGAATGTTGGAAAACAGCCAAGGCGGTCAAACTAATTGATTGGTCGGGAATTTCTGCGAAAGAAAATTACACAGAATTCAAAACTCTATATGATGCCGAGTTCTTGTATATAAGCGCAATCTGCACTTCTAAAAACACAACCCCAATCAAAAACAAGGCATCAATTACAAGAGACCTGCCATTAAAAAGCAAAGATCAGATTTATTTCCAAATCGATTTAGATCGGGATTACACAACTTGCTATCAATTTCAGATTGATTCTTTAGGGAATGTAATTGACGATTGCTGGGGGGATCTTTCTTGGAACCCAAAGTGGTTCTTTGCAACCGAAAACACGGAAACAGGCTGGACATTCGAAGCTGCCATTCCAATGGGAATGATCTCAAGTTCGTCTGCAACATCTGGAAAATCTTGGGCCATGAACTTTGGTAGGATGATCCAAAACCAAGGCGTCCAAACCTGGTCTTCACCTGCAAAAATGCCCGATTCTAACGACACTCTTGAAGGCATGGGCCTAATGTTCTTTCTAAATCAAGATGCAAATTCAAATCTAGGAACCGGCAAAGCTAAGGGAATTCCTACACCTTAATCAACTTGGATTTTCGCTTTCCCTATAAAATTCTGCAAGCTTGCAATTGGCGCCAGAGATTCAATCTCGTTGTATGTGTGGTGCGAAATTTTGATGTGATCTGCCCCAACAAATCCGAAACCCATGGTGCCATCCAGCGCAACCCATCTGCCACGAACATGTGCCTCAGTCCACATGTGAAAGCCGAACATTGGCTCACCATTTTTTTCGACATAAAGCAAGCCATGAGCAATCCTGCTGGGTATTCCTTCAGACCTACATAATGCAGCCAAAAGAATGGCGGCATGCCTGCAATCCCCACGGGGATTCTTGGCGATTTCGGATGCGCATGTAAAAGGAGCCTGATTATCAAACATTATTCTGCGCCTAACCAATCTTTCCAAAAGCACCGCTTTTCGCCAAGGGTCAATTTCCAAAAAATTAACTTCGCGAGAATAATTCTTGATCGCAGGATTATCCCAATCGATGTACTTGGACGGGGCCATTTCTTCAGCACTCGGGGCAACACTTGCAGGGACATCGTCAGGTAAGCGAAACGCCCTGACCTCAAGCATAAAAGCGTCATTTGTTTTTTTTACAATCTTTTGCCTTTCATCCTCGACTAAAGGGTTTTCACCCTGCAAGCCAAGGACAGTTATTAAATAAGAAGTACTTAACGAAGACCTGGCAGCGGGTAGACGCCTATTGATCGGAATAAAAGAAGCTTTACCAATATCAAACATCTGCTTGGGCGAACGATTCGGAACAAAAGCAGATTTAGAGCGAACCAGACTGATATCGCCTATGCCATCCATTTCAGTTTCAGAAAACAACACCTTCTGATTTTGATCAAGAAAATAAAGAGTTTTAGGCAATTGCAAGGAAAGATTGCCTGCAATTATTTTTTTGGGAGACATAAGAACAGTCCAAGCAACGGGATCTTTTGAATCATTAGCCGTTTTTTTTGTCGCGACAACATCATAAGTAACAAACCTATTAACTAATGCTTGATAACAATCAAATTGAAGATGTTCATCATGAGTCCATTTTTTTCCGCTTATCATTTGTTCTTTACCTAAGGGGCCAAAGCCATCGATATCCCAGGGTATCGTTCTTTCGCTGTTATTTTCGACCCAAATGCGAAAGGTGGTGCCATCTCTTAGACCAGATAATTCCAAAGTTTGCTTAGGTCCCTGAAATTGCTTCATGGAGATACGCTGTACGGTTCCAATTAAATCCATTTCTTGCGATTCGATCATGCGCAGGGAAACAATCGAGCCAAACCGTTGAAGAGTAAGATTGGTCTCTTTTTGCAATCTGGTACCGATTTTTTTGCCATTTTTCTCAATAGGCTGGGAAGAAACAGCCACAAAGCCAAGTTGACTCTCTGCCTTGTATACCTCTTCCCGGTACCCATTAGGAATCATGCTGACTAATGGCAGGGGTTCTGGTTTTGCATTTTGTAGAGATAATAGGAGCGTAAAGGTTAAAACCAAGCTGGTGTTCATAAGCGGTTTCTTTCATGAAAAAACATCACCCTTTCTGCATCGAATATCTAAGGAAATGCCTTGCGATAGGAATTGATTTTTTTGAGTTTTACTTGATTAATACTGAATCATTTACCAAGTTAAATGGTTAATCGGATCAGTTAAAAACGGCCCAAAAAGCAAACTGGGAAGGATGGGGCGATTGGCCTTTTGATGGTTTAGGAAATACAAGTAAATATTTAGGATTATTAGCTTTTATTCAACCCGATTTATCTTCTTTTCTCTGTTTAATGAAAATGCATTCAAGAAAAAAATATTAATAATAAATTGAACCTTTGGTTTCTGGCATTCGTAGTGTTTGCATCCTATGTTTGTGTGTTCAGTGAGTTCCTAAATTCCCATCTGACCTGGAACTTGTTGAATTGGATCCCGTGTAGTTTTAAGAAGAAAGCAGAATCATGTCTAACCGCTTTGCTTTTTCTCAGGCAGCTTATCCTGCAGAGGAATTAAATGTTTCTTTCTCCAATGGATACCGTAAAACCGTTTTCACAGACTCCCTGACCCAGCAAGATATCCCGATGCTGGCTGTTAGTGTCTCCAAGGAGCATGTTTTTGACATTTTCCTGCAACTAACCGACCTCTTGGGTAACACGGTTGATGTTATCCTCGAATCGAGCCATGGTTCGAAAGTTTCGAAGCATATCGATTTACATAGGGAAGAAATCGACCTGCCCATTCTGCAAAGCTATTTGCAAGAATATGAGCAAGCGATTTCCAATGATGGTTGCTCGGGAATTGCAGTAATGGCCAAGGGCAAACCCATGGAAGTTCAATTCGATGAACATAAAGTTATTGTGGTTTACGCACAAAACATCGCTGATTTCGAAAGAGTTCTGCAATTAAACCACATTCGCAGGAATGACACCCTTCCCGTGGTCAACGATTTCGAACATTTTCATTCCACCAGCGATGAATACGAAGATCAGTTCAACCAACTTACCGGAATCCTTGGATGCGCAGAACCTGCAGAATCCAATAGCTGGTAAGCTTGCTACTCAACGCAAGCAAGCACATAAGGCCCCTTGGGTATGACCGCAATACGCGCTAAGGGGCCATACTCTTGCAAGCTTTCAGCAATTGCCTGTTCAACCGAATCAATCGGAGTTACATGGCATTTATTTAGAACTGAGTGCTCTAAACCCTTGGAATAAACTTTGACTTTACATTTTTCAATAACCTTGGCGAATTCTTCTAACTGCCATTGATCCATGACAAAATAATCGGTTTCAAGGATCCGTTTTTTAAATGCTTTAATGTCAGGGTTTTCCCTTAGCACCTGTTGGAACTCTGGGCTTCCAAGGCCTTCGGTCAAGCTTGCAACGAGGATGATTGTTCCACCCTTTTTAATAATGGGCAATGCCCCCATCAAACCTTTAACAGCTTGATACCAAGTAATATCTAGCGGGTAACCAGCGCAACTAGTAAGAACGATATCCACGGGTTCTTTAATTGCGACCCGAACAACTTGTCTGACAAAGGAAACCCCTGCTTCCCAAGCTTTGATCATGTCGCCTGCACCAGCCCAGGTAATCTGCCTGTTTCCATCTACGCAAACATTAACAATAAAATCGCAGCCACTCATTAAGGCAATGTAAGTGTTTTCTTCATGAACAGGATTCCCTTCGACAATTCCACTATCAGCGTTAGGGTGTTCAAGGAATTTAGGCCCGTGCCAAACCTTGACGGTTTCGATGCCCGCAATGCCCGGGCAAATAACTTTTCTACCCCCGCTGTATCCAGCCATCAAATGAGGCTCGATTAGCCCGGTTGTAATTTTAAGTTCCGCCCTAATGTAGCGGGAATCAATGTAAACAGGGACGCCCTTGGGGGTAATGCCAAGGTAATCATGTTCGGAAGTTTCTTTCCCGTGATGATTTTCTACCCGGTAATTGTTGGCAATATCTTCGCCCACCAATTCAACCAGCTCCTCCCCTTCATTGGGTCGATGCAATCCAGTTGCAATAAGAATGGTGATACCACTGCGGGGAACCCCTGCTTCTTCAATGGTTTTGAGTATTTGCGGCAAAATCACCTTATTTGGTACAGGCCGGGTAATATCACAGATTAAGATGCATGCAGTTTTTTTCCCTTTGGCAATCTCCGCCAAGGGTTTAGAACCTATTGGATTCGCTAAAGCATCGGAAATAGCCTGAGACTGATTAGCTAGCGGAATTGCGTTTTTAATCTCCAAAGGGCCAATAACCTTATCACTTGGAAGATCAACCAGAAGGCCCGTTTTACCATAATCCATCTTTATACGCATGTTAACCCTTTGTCAGGTAATGAGATAAATATTTTTTGCTATGCAAATACCTTGTCAATATAGACAAATATCATTATATTTAAGTAATGGCAAAAGGGATATTGAATAAGAGGTTAATATGTCAATTGATAAAAGTTTAAAGCGCAAAAACACCTTGGCTCGTTCACGAAATGTGCTGAATAGAGCCGAAAGAATCGCAGTATTGAAATCCGAAGACCGTTGGGTAGAGGGCATGGGCCCGTTTAATCTGCCTAAAGTTCGGATATTGAAGGTTGGCAAAAAAGTGAAGAAACCAACTAAAGAAGCTGCTGCTGCTGGCGCCGCTCCTGCCGCTGGAGACAAAAAGGCCGCTGGGGACAAAAAAGCTGCCCCAGAAAAGAAGGGCGACAAGAAGTAAGTTAGTCTTGTCAGTTTCATTTGCAAAAAGCGGCAGGCTATTTAGCCCTCCGCTTTTTTTATTTTGAGAGACTCAATGACGCAAACTCATTCGGTAATTCTTAAAATTGAAAACATCACCAAATTGCACGGGCAATTCAAAGCCTTAAATACGATTTCTCTTGAAATCAATCGTGCAGAAATTTTCGGCCTGCTGGGCCCTAACGGCGCAGGCAAATCCACCCTCCTTTCCATTCTTGCAGGCGCTAGTAAGCCCTCTTCTGGTTTTGCATGGCTCGATGGCATGGAAATCCAGCCAAACAATCTCAAATTAAGAGCCCGCATCGGCCTGGTACCACAAGACTTCGCTTTCTACGAAGATTTAACTGCTAAAGAAAACCTTTTGTTTTTTGGCCAACTCTTTGGGATGCAAGGCCAAGTCCTAACCAACAAGGTCAACGAAATACTTGAGATCATCGGACTTGATGATGAAAAAGCCCACCAATACTCGAAGTATTTTTCTGGGGGTATGAAAAGAAGACTAAACTTGGGCATTGCACTGGTTCATTCGCCCGATATTCTGATGCTCGATGAGCCAACCGTTGGGGTTGATCCCCAATCAAGAAATAGAATTTTTGAAGCTATAAAAATCATTAACGCAATGGGCACTACTGTTATTTACACCACGCATTACATGGAAGAAGCGGAATCCCTTTGCAATAGGATTGCAATTCTTAATCATGGCGAAATTATCGCTTGCGATACTCTGCAAAATCTACTTTCACTGACTCAAACCACAATAAACTTCAGTATCCATGAAAACGACCAGACAAAATCAGGGATATTGCAAAATAAACTTCCTGAACTTAAATCAGAGCCTCTCCAGGGAAGTTACTCATTAACTTCACACAAAAACTCAACTCCCGACATTATAAATCTTTTAGTAAATGAAAAAATCCAGATAATAAACCTTCATCTAGATTCACCTAATCTGGAAAAGGTTTTTCTAAGCCTTACCGGGCGACATCTTAGAGATTAATTTACCAACCATGCAAAGCTTTATCATTGCGAAAAAAGAATTGACGCTACTAATCAGAGATAAACTCACTGCTACCGTTTTATTCGTTCTGCCATTTGCTATGATTCTCATCCTTGGCCTACTTCTAGGTGAAGGATTTGGACAGAAAACTGATGATCTAATGCGTATTAGTGTTTTAAATCTTGATAAAGGATTCGGGTTAAACAATAAGCCTTGGGCTCAGCATGCCATCGAAGATATGGTTTCAACTCCTAATATCAAAGTTGAAATCATTCAAAACAAAGAACTTGCAGAACAACTGGTAAAAACCGGGAAGAGGGCTGCCGTTATCATCTTTAATCCAGATTTTAGCGATCGAGTCAACGAATGCTCTTTTCTTTCAACGGGAGTCAATCCTTTTCACCGAGACGGCATCTATCTTGAAAAACTCCAAGTTTCAATCGTCAAAGACAACAAACAACCTGCGACTTCTGCAATTATTGAAAGCGTATGCCAGATTGCGTTATTAAGAATTGTCATGCCTTGGATGATCGGAAAAGCATTTGAAAAGCTTGGGGACCCGGAATTTATCGAACTATTGGGAAAAGAAGTTTCGCTACCAATTCCCCCATCTTTACGCTTGTTAATTCCAAAAGACAAAATCCCTCTGGGGGAACTACTTGAACTGGCTTCAGGAAAAGATGTTGTTCTAGCAAAAAACTATCGTGAAAAAGTAGGCGCAGGAATACAAACAGCACTCACCGGGCAATTCAAAAACTACAATCTTACAGGTAAATCTTGGGCTTCACTTACCCGATCTGTCAATAATTCGGAAACTGTCAACACTTTAACAACCTTTAAAAATGAAGATGGCACCGGCATTCTCAAACGCGGGGCTATTCGTTATCAAATTCTAGTCCCTTCTTTTACCGTGATGTTTACATTCAGCCTTATTCTAATTTCAGGATGGATATTTGTCGCAGAAAAAAGGCAGGGAACATTTAATCGTTTACTTTCCACCCCTGTTTCCACACCTAATATTCTTCTAGGCAAATTTCTTCCAACCATCATTATTTCCTTATTCCAGATTTTCTTCCTTTTGGGTTTGGGGAAGGTTTTGCTCGGCTTAAAAATCGGCCTTCCATCTTGGACACTTTCAGATTGGATGATCGCTTTGATTATCCTTCCACTCGCTACTTCGTTTTGCGTTGCATCTTTTTCTCTGCTCATCGGATTATTATCAAAAAATGAAACCCAACTTGCGCTTTTCAGTTCGGTACCTGTTTGCCTTTTTGCTTTGATAGGCGGGTGTATCTTCCCTTGGGAAATGATGCCAGATAATGCCAAAACCTTGGCTTTTCTTACACCTCAAGGCTGGGCCTTGGAGGCTTTCAGAGAAATCATGCCATCCTCTTTTGATACCACCACAGATTTTCAACTTATTTGGAAATCAACCTTGGTACTTACTTCAATGGGATTTATATTAATTAGTATTACTTGGATTACTCTTGGAAGAATTCGTTTTGGAAATTCCTAACTCCAATTCTTCAACTTCAAACGGGTTATGATTTTTAAATTCTAATTCGATAGGTAGATATAAAATGCTGACAGACAACACAAGCAAAGAGATTTATGATGCCTTGATGGAAATTCCGATATTAGACCCGCATTCCCATATTAATCCTCATGCCGCAGCTTCGAAATCTTTGGAAGATATATTGGGGTATCATTACTACACAGAATTGGCTCACTCTTGTGGAATGGACAAAAAATTCCTCGCACCTGAAATCCCCGGGCAAGATAAAGTCCGCGAAATCATCCGTCATATGAATCAATTCGACAACACCGCACAATACTCTTGGTTTCTCGAAATTGCCCAAACTTTTTTAGACTTCCAAGGCGATAGAATTTTACCCAAGGATACAGATTACCTCTGGGAAACTGCTCAGAAAAAAATGTCTTCTCCCTCTTGGGAATCTCATGTCTTAAAAACATCAAACCTAGAAAAAATCTTCCTCACCAATGATTTTGATGACCCCCTTGAAGGTTTTGACACCAGCTTTTATATCCCTTGCCTGCGAACGGATGAACTTGTTTTTCATTTCGCAAGAAATAATGTCCGGTCCAGACTTAATAAAATATCAGGTATTAATCCAGGCAACGCCACGGAACTTAATAAAGCCATAAACAATCTATTCAAACATTTCACACAGAAAGGCGCACGCGCTTGCGCGATTTCTCTTCCCCCTGATTTCTCCCCAATCAAAGTTTCAGATGAAGCTATTGACCTATGCTTCAAATCTTCAGATTTTGATTCCCCTACCTGGAAAAATGGTGTCTTTTGGAAACTAGCTGAAGCCTGTAATGATTGGAAATTACCTTTCGATCTAATGATTGGCGTTAACCGCAATGTTTATCAAGATGGTGTTTTTCAAGGTAAAGACCTTTACGACCAGCGTACTTCATTAATCCAATATGCGCCGTTGTTTAATAACTTTCCCAAAGTTACCTTTTGTGTTTCAGTTTTAACCAGCAACCAAAACCAAGAATTAGCTAGCTATAGTTGGATTTTCCCAAATGTGGTCACCCATGGGCATTGGTGGTATTCGAATATTCCCACCCATATTGAACAAGATACGCGCGCAAGACTTCAGGCAGTACCAAAAACAAAGCAGATTGGTTATTACAGCGATATGTATAAACTTGAATTTGGATTGCCTAAATTCAATATGTATCGAAAGATACTTTCAAATATTTTGTCCAAAGATTTTGTTCAAACTAAGCGTAATAGTATCAGCGAAGGAGTCGCTCTGGGAAAACTTCTACTTCGTGGCAATTCTGAAACGATCTTTAAAATAAGTTAATTAACACAAAATCAGTTCTTGGGAAAATCAGTGAACATCTCTGCAATTGGTTTGATGATTATACTTGTAAATCCTGTTCCCTTATTAAAACCGTACATTCCCCTCATCAATTCAAGGCTCATTAAACTAACTACAAATAAAATCAATACCCCAGGGATAAGAAATATGGTAGGTAATGGCCCCCATGGCGCCTCACCTGCATAAACTAGAGGCCGATTCGCTTCTACTTCTTCTTCTTCAACATCTTCACTAACTTCAGATACTTCTTCTACAATCTCTTCCACTTCTTCAACTTCATCAATTGCAACAACCTGACTTGAACTGCCATCTTCCACAACTTCCAGCTCATTAAATTCGGCAGTCGCACCCATCGGGTCAGCATCGTTACCATCGTCCACTTCCACCACTTGGGAACCTGAATCACTATCGCTAGGCTCGAGTTCAAAACTACTATCTAAGCCACCTTCTGAACTAGCTTCAACATCCGAGTTATTTCCAGCTTCCTCGTCAAGATTCAGTTCAAACTCGCTGTCAGAACTTGAATCATCAGCAACTTGTGTCCCTTCACCTTCACCAGACATCGAACCATCTAACGATAAAATATCAGAACCCGATGCATCCGCAGATAGCTCAAATTCGCTCGAATCGCCACCGGCTTCCGATTGCAATTCAATAGAACTGCTTAAACCAAGATCAACAGCATTACTATCATCAAGCTGAAGGCTTGGCTCACCATCGATGTGCAAATCATCAACCGTGGGTATAAAATCCAACTCATTTCCAGAAAGCTGAACATCCGAACTTCCATCTAAATCAATATTAGGTTCAGAAATTTCAAACGGGGAATCTTGCGGAAGAATCACACTGGATGATGTCGAATTAGATTCAGGCCCATTGCTATGTAATTCTGTTGAAAGGCTAAAATCTGAACCTAAAATATCCGGCGTATCTTGAATCCCTAGCAAACCATCGGAATCAGTGCTACTAAAAATAGGCTCATTAAACACAGGCGGCGTAGTGCCACTGTCATCGAGTGAAAGTGTAAATTCTTCTGAATCGCCAGTATCTAGAACTAATGGCGCATTATCATCATTAGGATTGGTAGTTGGAGTATCTTCTAGATTTAATGTGTAATCTTCTGAATCTGTGTCCGGGTTGGATACCACAGGTGCGCTTAATCGGGCATCAATATCTTCGCTTTTAAATCGCAACACACCTCGATCTTGAAAAGATCGAACCTCGCGTTTTTTCGCAAGTTCTCTTAACTCATCAATACTCATGCTGAGTTTTGATGCAGCTTCTTCCAAGGTATAAAATTGAGACATGGCGTTAACCTGAATTGGATGGAAAAAACATTACTGAACCGCAACTGAACGATTCTAGCTAGATTCTAAACCAGAAAGCCCGGAAAGCAAATAATCCAGATGAACTTTAACAAGAAAACATCTTAATTCACTATCTACATCTCAACTCACCCTACAAACCCTACTGTTTCGCCAGCTTATTTCCCTTTTATTAATTATAATCGTTAAATCCAACTCAATTCTTCTACTTATTCAAAAATTTGTTATCATCAATTTAGGTTTGAAATTTCTTTCTGCAAACTGTTACCTCACAGGTGAGCCATGGGCAAATATTTCGCTTTTCTTTGTTTCTATCTTTCACTCCCACTAGCTATCAATGCCAAAGAAGGCGATATCGAAATTATCGCAAAGAAAACTAAACCTTCGATTGTTGTCATCAAAAGTAAGGGCAGATCGGACGGTAAAGAAGCTTTAGGCACGGGTTTCTTTATTTCAAAAGATGGCCTGCTCGCAACCAATTACCATGTAATCGGCGAAGGTAAAAAAATTACTCTCGAAACGTCTGATGGCAAAGAAATCGATATCGCATCTGTTTATGCTTTCGATCGCGAGAATGACTTAGCGATCCTTAAAGCGGTTAACCCAAGTGGTTCTTTCTTAACTATCTCAGATTCCAGCACATTCCAAGATGGTACCAGTGTTGTTGCAGTTGGAAATCCTCAAGGGCTAAAACATAGCGTCGTCACTGGAGTCATTTCAGGAAAACGTGAGATAGAAGGCAGGGAAATGCTTCAAGTTGCTATTCCCATTGAACCTGGCAATAGCGGTGGGCCCATCGTTAATTTAGAAGGAAAAGTTTTAGGTATCCTCACCATCAAATCTCTGGTTACCAACAATCTTGGCTTTGCTATACCCGCAGAACAATTAAACAAACTCCTTAAAACCAGCCCTGTTTCTATTCCCATGAAAGCTTGGGCCACCATCGGGGCACTTAACGAAGATTTATGGGAACCCATTTTCCAAGGTAACTGGAGACAACGGGCCGGCAGAATTATTTCAGAAGGGGCAGGCAATGGCATCGGGGGAAGGGCTTTATTGCTTTCAAAAATTGTTCCTCCCACCCTTCCTTTCGAAGCTGAAGTTTGGGTTAAACTTAAAGATGAAACTGGCGCAGCAGGTTTAATTTTCGATTCAGATGGTAAAGATAAACATTTTGGGTTTTACCCTTCCAATGGTCAAATGCGGCTTACCAAATTCAATGGGCCGGATGTCTATTCTTGGCAAGTATTACGCCAGGACAACCTTAATTCTTATCTTCCGGGGGATTGGAACCATCTTAAAGTTAGCATCCATTCTAAAGGATTTTCTACTTTTTTGAACGGCCAACTTGCCTACGAACACATGGAAGATTTCTCCGCCTCCAAGAATGTTGGTCTGGCAAAATTCAGAAACACTATTGCTGAATTTAAAGGCTTTCATGTCTCTAAAAAACTTAGGCCCGTCTTCCCTGACAAAGATTTTTCCACGACCTTCAATACTTTTTTTACCAATCTTGAAGATGACAAAAAAGAAGACCCGTCTCTTGTAGAAAAAATATTAAAGAATGAAAACCTCACCAAAACAATCATCAATGATAAAATCAAATTACTCGAAAAAAAAACATCTGACCTCAAAGTTCTCCAAGCAGATATTTTCCATCGAAGCACTCTTTCGAAACTAAATAAAACCATTTCTGCTACTCCAGATTTCTCCATCCTCGAAGCAGCTTTCCTTATTGCAAAAATCGACAACACCGAAATCGAAACTTCTTTTTATTTAGATGAAATCAATAAAATGAAACTTAAACTTGGTTCTAAAATTCAACCAGATTCTAACATCGATCAAAAAATTAAAGTGCTTTCCGACTTCTTTTTCCTTGAAAAGGGATTTCACGGCAGCAGGCAGGATTACTACCATCGCTCCAATAGTTACCTTTCTGAAGTTATGGACGATAGGGAAGGGTTGCCCATTACTTTATCCCTTCTTTTTGTTGAATTAGGCAAAAGCATCGGGCTTGATATTTATGGCGTTGGATTGCCTGGCCAATTCATGGCAGGTATTAATAAAAACAAAGATGATTTTGTTTTGATTGATGTTTTTGAAGGCGGAAAAATTCTTTCTAAAGATCAAGCTTCAAAGAAAATTTTGGAAATCAATGGAAGAACTCTTGTTGACAACGATTTTCTTCCCATGAAAAACAAACAAATTCTAATTCGAATACTTACCAATCTCTCAGGCATCGCTAAAAAAGAAAAAGATAATATTGGGCTGATTCGTTATCTTGACGCTATTATTACCATTGATGAAAATTCTCACGAAGAAAGGGGCAATCGTATTATTCTTCTTGCACAAAATAATCAGATACAAAAAGCAATTGCTGATATCGATTACCTTCTTCTAAAAGGCCCTAAAGAACTAGATTCCGAAAAATTAAATGAGTTTAAACAGCTTCTTCTTAAGAAGTCCTCCAATTCCAAGGATAACTAATATGCCTCATAAATCAGTCCTGAGTATCGGCCAATGCTGTGCGGATCATTCAAGTATTAGCCGTCTTATCAATCAAAATTTTCAAGTCGAAATAATTAATGCTGATTCTTCGACTGAAGCCTTTTCATTAATTGATTCTAAAACTTTTTCCCTTATCTTAGTTAATCGAATTTTTGATTCTAATGCAGAATCGGGATTGGATTTTATCGAAAAATATTATTCTAAGAAGGCATCCGCCTCCCCTACCATGCTGGTTAGTAATTTTGAACAATCGCAAAATGATGCTCTTAAACTAGGCGCTGATTTAGGATTTGGCAAAAACGCTCTTACATCACCCGATACACTATTAAAATTAAAAAAGCACCTACTCGACTAAAACAACCCCTCTTGCAAAAAGCGCCCCAGCACCCAACTCGCCCTATTTGTGCGCTTACGCTTTCTCCCTTTAAAAAACAATGATCAGTTATCCTCCCCTGCCCCCCTTGGCCCCTTCTTTTCACCAATTTGCCCTTCATTTTATGTTAAATTTGACTAGCACTATTTAAGATTATCGGTATTATTCCCCACTCATTATGTCGATGTTTATAAGGAGATTATCGAATTTTATATTCTTACTCCTTATTTAATTCTTCGATTGTTTATTTGCTTTTATCATACTGAGGATTTTTTATGACCGCCAATTTCAACCCTAAAACGACTTCAATGGCTGGAACATCAATTTCATTAATCATAGGCGTGCCCATAGCAATTGGATTTTGGTCCTTGGTAATGTTTGGACCAATTGATGTCCCGATCATGAAACGGTACCTGGGCCATCCTGTAGAATTTGTTGAAATTGTAATGTTTTCTTGCGCTGTCACAGCACTAATATTTAAGTTGTCAAAAATAATAAAAGAGAAAAGCGCACTGCGTCATACGCTTATTCCAGTTTGGGATAACATCCAAGTTCATCCATTAGAAACAAAAACTCTTCTCGAAAATCTAAATACCGCGACACTACAAACAAAAAAAACAATTGTATTTCGCAGATTTTTAAATGTTCTGCAATTCGTCAAACAACGGGGTAGTGCTGAAGATCTTGATGATCAACTTCGAAATTTTACAGATGCTGATAGTATTGAATTTGAAGGAAGTTTTGGCTTAACCCGGTTTATCACCTGGGCTATCCCGATTCTCGGCTTTTTGGGAACAGTTCTAGGTATCACAGGGGCCATTTCTGGTGTTACTCCTGAAATGCTCGAAAAATCGATGAGTACCGTAACTGATGGTTTAGCACTATCATTCGATGCGACAGCTCTTGCCCTCGCGTTAACCATGGTTTGTATGTTCTTCAGTTTCTTGGTAGAAAAATCTGGCGATCAATTTTTAGAAAACTTGGAACACTCTATCGATAAAAATCTTGCTCACAGATTTTTAAGAGTTCAGTCAGATCAAAATCCAATTGTTGAAATCCTATCACGACACACCAAGGATTTAATTAAATCAACAGAAACATTAGTTACAAAACAAGTCGATCTTTGGGCCAATTCCTTCGAAAAAATTACCGCTCAGGCAGAAGGTTCAGGATTCGAATCACAAAATCGAATGCGAAATGCACTTGAGGAAGCTTTAACAAAAACCCTATTTTCACATCAACAACAAATGGAAAAATACGAACTCAACTCTTCTGATCTTGGAAGAAAATTTACGGAGCAGGTAGGCAAACTGGCATCCTCATTGCATGACTCAAGCATTCAACAACAACAATCTCTGCAAAAAGTTGTCGAAAGCCTTACTAGGCAAACAAATTCTTTAGTTGAATTACAGCAAGGTGAAAAACATTTGATTCAAATTCAAAATCTTATGCAAGAAAACCTTAACCAGATCCACTCTACAGGCGATTTTCAGGAAGCTGTTCACTGCCTTACGGCTGCAGTGCATTTATTAACTTCAAAATTGCAAGGTAGAAGCAACGAACCATTTTTTAATAATGCGAATCAAAGCCCACGCAGTAATCCTTCCGGAAAGGTTGCATGAGAAAGCGCAAGAAGCTAGAAGTCTCAACTTTCCCTTTCCTTGCGGTGCTACTTTGCACCATGGGGGCGTTGATTCTTTTACTTTTAATAATGGATAAAAAAGCAAAAAAGGCTTCCTTAGAACAAGCATATGAAGCTGCGTGGGCTCAATCAAAAAATTTACAAGCTAAAACAGATATTGAAAAACAAAACCTGGAATCAGAAAAAAGTGCTTGGATCAAGTTAAAATCTGAGCAACATGAAGAACTTTTAAAAAAAGAAGCAACTTTAGAAAAAGAAATTGCTTTATTAAAAATCGAACTTTCTCAACTTGATAAAAATCACAAAAAATCTAAATCTGAAACTCCTTCGGAGGATCTACTTAAAAAAGAAATCGCATTAACAAATGAAAAATCAAAATTGCACATGCTTGCTATAAAATTAGAACTCGAAAAAGCCAATGCAGATAAAAATTTAAAAGAAACAAAAGATTTAACTGAAAAAATTGTTTTAATGGAATTGATTTTAAAAGAAATGAAATTTTCAATTGATAAAGATAAATTCGCTTTTTCTATTGTCCCTTATTTTGGAAAAAATGGGCTTAATAGAAAACCTTTATATATCGAATGCAATGAATCCGGTATTTTATTTTTTCCTGATAAAACTCTTATTCCTTCCAATGATGAATCCGACAATCTTAAAAATGAAATTCTAAACCGAACCTCTCTACTTAGAGAATACCTTCAACAAACCCTTGGCCCCAATGAGTCAACTCCTTATTTAATGCTACTTGTAAGGCCTGGCGGTATCACCAATTATTGGAAACTTCAATCTATTATAAAACCTTTGGATATCGATTTCGGCTACGAATTAGTTGATAAAATTTGGGTTTTAGATATTCCAACCGAACAATCTGCTCCCTCGCCTTCAAAACTTGTTTCAATGATCAAACCCATGAAAATCCCTAAACCAATTCCTGCCCCAGGAAATATCCTAGGTGGAATAAACAATGGAAATAGCAATATTCCTCAACAAAATAAAGCTTCAACAAACAACGGGATTAATCAGAATGGAAATGAAAAAAGAAATGGTTCTACCGGAAATACAAAATCGATTAGTTATGGTGCAACTGCTCAAAATATACGCCCGATAACTTCGCTTCCTGGTTTCCCAGTTATCAAAAACTCAACTAACACTTTAGTTAAAAATAATCCAACCTTACTAAATAATCAAAACGGAAATGGTGCCG
>CALARU010000023.1 GCA_937888715.1 uncultured Planctomycetaceae bacterium
AAGCGAAGGGCCCTTTTCCCGGAGGGAAGAGGGTTGGGAGTAGGGGGAAGAAAAAAAAGCAAAAGCAAAAGAGAAAGGCGCAGGGGAAGCACCAGCGGATTTACATCCGCCGCTCAATAAAACAAAAGTTGCAGCGCAGTGGGTGGGCTTAAGGGCATTGATAAGGGGGACGGGAAGAATTATATACAATATAAATCGTATCAATGAATTGATTAAAGAGACAAGAAGTTGGATGCAAAATACAAAGCAGATGTGGCGCTTTTAACGGATCACAGGTATGAAGCCATGATGGCTTTAACTGGCGATTGGTATCTCGGCAACATCCTTGAAGATGATGGGTTGCTTCAAAAGGCACTGAAAAAACAAGGGTTTTCATCTGTAAGGGTGGATTGGGCTCGTAAAGATATGGATTGGTCGCAGTTCAAGTGCGTAGTTTTTCGCACTACATGGGATTACTTCGATCGCTTTGAAGAATTCTCTCAATGGCTTAACGCCATAAGCAGCCAAACCAAATTATGTAATCCGTATTCCATTATCAAATGGAACATGGATAAGCACTATCTTAAAAATCTTGAATTAAAAGGGATTCCTGTGGCACCTTCACGGTTTATCGAAAAAGGTAGCACGATGAACATTGAGGATGAGATTTCAAAGTCGGGGTGGCATGAATTGGTGATCAAGCCATGCGTATCTGGAGCTGCAAGGCACACTTACCGGGCGAATAAGTTGAACGCCAAAGAGGTTGAATCCGTGGTGAATGAACTTCTAGTGCAGGAATCGTTTGTGTACCAACCTTTTTTGGAAAGCATTTTAACCCAAGGTGAAGATACGCTGATGCTTTTTGATGGAAAATATTCTCATGCGATTCGGAAACTTGCAAAACCCGGGGATTTTCGAGTTCAGGATGATCATGGCGGAACAGTACATGACTACCAACCCGATACCGAGCAAATTGAGTTTGCAGAAAAAGCGATGGCTGTTTGCAACCCACTGCCCAGCTATGGGAGAGTAGATATAGTGCGGGATAATCAGGGAAAATTAGCGCTGATGGAATTGGAAATGATCGAGCCTGAATTGTGGCTGCGAAAACACCCCCCTTCTGCAATGTTATTTGCAAAATCAATTGCAAGAATCGTAAAAGGTTAAGGTATTTGGGCTCCATTAAAGAGTGCTCAGGGCTTTCAGGCCATCTTTTGCGACCATTACCCAGCATTTGCAAGCGCCTTTGGAGGCAAATTATCTTAATTCGAGCACAGACCACGATTTATCCTTGACCATGAATAACCCATCCAAGAATTGTTTTAATTGTTATTGTTTAGCCACTTTTAACTTGAAGAATACTGCCTTTTATTGAGAATAGTGTTGGTAGTTTCTCAAGAGTTAATTTCATGAGTTCGGCATCTTCAGGCAAAGAACAAAAGGTATCCAAAGAATGGACACCCCGCATGTGGCAGGGTTGTATCTTTCATTCTTGGATCCGGATGCTTGCCAAAAACCACTTCCTCATGCATCCCAGCAAGCTTTATATTGGCTGCAATATTACTGCTATCAGCACGCTTCATTTAGGGCTAAGGTTGTTGCAAAAAGGGTTGTACGGCACAATTCCCGAGAATACTCAACTCAAACAACCGCCTGTTTTTATCATTGGGCATTGGCGAACCGGTACTACTTTACTGCATGAACTGCTAATCTTGGATCCTAGGCATAATTTCCCGAATACTTATCAATGCCTAGAGCCCAATCATTTTCTTTTGACTGAAAAGTTTTTCAAAAGTTATTTCAATTTTCTACTGCCATCACGCAGGCCGATGGACAACATGGAAGCCGGTTGGGATAAGCCCCAGGAAGATGAATTCGCCCTTTGCATGATGGGCCAGCCTTCGCCTTATCTTGATGTAGCATTCCCAAATAATAGGCCAATCGATAAAGATGCTTTTGAAATAGCTAATTTGCCAAAGCATAAAAGAGAGGGATGGAAACAGAATTTCAAGCGTTTTCTTTCTGAATTGACTTACAACGACAACCGTAGGTTGGTGCTAAAATCCCCCACGCATACCGCCAGGATTCCGACTTTATTAGAGTTGTTTCCTGATGCCCGGTTCATTCATATCGTGCGTGATCCTTATGTGGTTTTCCCCTCGACCGTGAACTTGTGGAAATCGCTTTATGATACGCATGGCATGCAAACCCCTAACTATAAGGGCATAGAAGAGAAAGTTTTATCGGAATTTAATATTCTGTACAACTGTGTGGATAGGGATAAATCGCTGCTGAAACCCAATCGATTCATTGAATTGCGCTACGAAGATTTGATCCAAAACCCCTTTCCCATTATCGAAAATATGTATCAACAATTAGAACTAGGCGACTTTTCGATGGCAGCCCCGCATGTTCAGCGCTATCTTGATAATCGGAAAGATTACAAAACCAACAAGTACAAGCCCCTTGAGCCCCGCTTGCTTGAATTGATCAACGAACGCTGGGGCAAGGTTATTGATCGCTATGGCTACCCACGAAGGGTCCCTGAAGCTTCGGTGTTGGAATAGTTTCTTTTTTGTTTTAATTATTACTCAAGTGAATAGGGGATTTTATAATGGGTCGAACGGTAACTTTTAAGAATGAAGCAAAAAACTTAGTAGGCACAGAAATCAAAGTGGGCGATAAGGCCCCAGATTTTAGCTGCTTAATTGGCCTCGATTTGTGCACTTTGGCCAATACTGGTACAAAGCCAAGGTTATTTAGCGTGGTTCCATCTTTGGATACCGGCGTTTGCAGCATGCAGACCAAAAAATTCGAATCAGAACTAGAAGATGTGAGGGATAAAATCTCTGCTTACACCGTAAGCTTGGACCTTCCTTTTGCCCAGAAACGTTTTTGTGGCGCAGAGGGTATCAGCCATATGCAAACCCTTTCGGATTGCCATAACCATTCTTTTGGCAAGAATTATGGTGTTTTGTTGGAAGGGCTGCCTTTGCCATTGTTAACCCGAGCCGTTTTTGTGGTCGACGCCCAAGGCAAAATAGTACACGCAGAATATGTGCCTGAAGTAACCAATCATCCAAACTATGATGCAGCAATTGCAGCGCTTAAGAAGTGCTTGTAACTATATATACTTCAATGGTTTAGAGCTAAAGCACCTGGTTTTCCGGGTGCTTTTAGTTTTTTAGGGTGGGTTAAGGCGGGTAACGATTGTGGCCTTTGGCAGAGCAAGGGGATTATTCCTGTAATATCAATTATGCCAGCGTATAGGATTAGAATTTCATCTGATCGCAAAGCATTTTTGTTGCACCGGTTTTAAACTCGATTAACTTGAGTAAATCGGAAAAAGATAGGTAAAAAAGTCATGATTGATTCTGACTTTAAGGGCTTGGCAAAGTGGCCCCTCCTATAATGAAATGGTTTTTGAAGTTGGTCATTTGGAGATTACGATGATGAATAATTTGCGCTCAAAGATTGCTTTTTCAACCTTGGCATTCCTAGCCCTTGGGCAAAACCCGGCTTCTGCTGCTTGGAATAATGTTTATCAGGTAAGCTGCAATACTGCGAAGGCGACCAATTCAACCTCTAATTATCAACCTGCGCCAACCCCCTGCAATCTGCCTGGTTGCACCCAACAAATTTGCCAACAGCAAAATTGCGCTACCCGCTATGTGCAAAAATTCTATTACGAGCCTGTAACCTCCTACGAATCTACTTCGTACTACGAACCTGTAACTTCCTACAAAACCAGCTATTACTACGAACCCGTTACTTCTTACAAAACCAGCTATTACTACGATCCTTCCCAGTGTGGTTATCAGCAGATGGCAACACCTGTCACTAGTTATCAGTTGAAGGCGCAAAATTGCCCTGTAAATTCCTACATGCTTAGAACCGCTTTAAAGCCTGTGACAAGCTATAAACAATCTTATTATTACGAGCCGCAAACCACTTGCTGTAATACTTCCGTGGGTGTACCTGTAATGCCCCAAGTTGCAGCCCCATGCACAACGCCTGTTGCGCCAATGGCTCCTGTGCCGAATCCCAATATTGCACCTGGCGTAAATGAGCAACGTGCAACGCCTTCCCCTGCACCCGCAGCAGTAGCCCCAGGTATCAATGAAAACAGGGAACTTGCTCCTAATCCCACCAATAGCAGCAGATCTTCTGTAATCCCCGGGAAAACTGTTTCCCCTGTTATGCCTGCTCCTCAGGTTCCTTCTTCTGTTAGGTTGGATCGCATTGTTTCCTTAAAGGCAGCTTCCAATCTTCAAGGCAGCGTGGTTACCGCCAATCATCTTCCCGCCAATAACGCAAAGCTTTTTCTGGTTCACGAAACTGTGCGTGGATTAAAAGTAAATGTTAGCACCGATGCTAATGGCCTGTTTTCCACCACTGTTGAACCAGGCAACTGGTTGGTTTATCTTGCTGATGTTGATGGCAGAGCTGTTTTTCAAAAGCAGATCGAAGTGAAATCCTCCGAACTTCAGACGATGAAGCTCGTAAGCCGTTAATTTTTAAATCGATAGTTCAATCAAATGCAGGGTGAAAGCCCTGCATTTGTTCGTTTATGCCTTCCTGTTTTACCTAGATTCACAACATTTGCGTTAAGTTATTCCGATTATAATAATTATGATTATTGTGCCTGTGCCTTCGCTTGGTTGGGTAGTTCTATTTGCTATCTTTCATTCAATTGTTCTGCCTCTATGGATCGATATGAATATCACGCAAGCGCATGGATGTGTTTGCTAAAAGTGGGAATAAAATATACTCTCCTGATTTTATTCTGCTCTCTACTTTTTGTGTGAATTTGTTTTGAAAACGTAAGGATTACGAGAGGATTTTATCATGTGGACATCTTTATTTGTTAGTGGATTATTAGCAACTGCGCAAACCCCGCTAGAAAAACTAGCGATTCCAGTTGCCCCTATTTCCATTGTTCAAGCCCCAGCAGCACCTAAAAGCGCAGCTCCTATGGCTCCTTTGGCCCCTGGCCAACAACCCATAGCTGAAGAAGAAAAGCAAGAAGAAGAAGCCCAAAAGTTCTTCTTGATGAAGCTTCTTGAAGGCCGTACTGGTGGCGAATTCCTGGATAAATCAGGGATCACTATCAAAGGTTATGCAGATATGAACTATACTGCATCTACTGCCAAGGGATTAAACACTCCAATGGCGATGAACTATAAAGCCAACCAGTTCTTGCTTGAACAAAACTCGATCATCATCGAAAAAGCTGTTGATACCGAAGCCAAGGAAATGACTTGGGGCTTTACAATGATGGGTCTTCTTCCAGGTAGCGATTATCGCTTCACCGTGCAGAATAACCTTATGGATAGCCAACTTACCGATAATGACGGGCAGCCCAATACCTATGGCGTTGATGCTCCCCAGTTCTTTGTCGAAACCTACAATCCTAACTTTGCCAAAGGTTTGGACACGAAGGTAGGCCGCTTCTATACCATCCTATTCAACGAAAGTATCGATCCCACCCAGAATAAACTGGTGAGTCGCGCACTTACTTTCATGAATAATCCCTTCACCCACACCGGTGTTCTTACTGCAACCAAATTGGATGATCGTTGGACAATGTACAACGGTTTAACTTGTGGTGCAGATGTGTTCTTTGGCCCTTCAGGCAAGGCTTCCTACCTTGGTGGTTTGAAGTGGGAATCTGAAGATGGTGGAACAAACTTCAGCTTGAACACACAGCTTACCGACCCTAGCTTCAACCAGACCCAAGGTACTGCCAACACTTATGATGTGTTTGAAATTCAATTCAACCACCAAATCAATGAGAAGTGGTCTTATACCTCGGATAACATGTACTCCTTCATCAACAACTGGGATACGAACGCTTCTGGTTCCCCGATTGTTGATAGAGATGGTATCCCCAAAGCTTACCAAGGCTGGGCTAACTGGTACGGCTTTGTCAACTACTTGACTTACAATGTAACTGACAAGCTTTCTACCACCAGCCGTGTTGAGTTCTTTAAGGATACCGAAGGCGTGAAGACTGGCTACCAAGGCCTCTACACCACCCTTACCCAAGGTATCACCTACAAGATGTACGAAGAACAACTGTGGGTTCGTCCAGAGTTCAGGTATGACAACAACTCATCCTCGAAGGCTTACAACAATGATGGTGACCCATCCAATGGTTTGTTCACCTTCGCAATCGATGTGATCTTACGATACTAACATCGAAAGTGTGAGTAGTAAAAAACAAGAGGCTCGGGGAAACCCGGGCCTCTTGCTTATTTATAAGATGGTTTTGAATTACTTCAGGTTGGCCTTAATGTAATCAAGAACTTCCTGAGGATGAGCATCAACCTTAACCGTGGTGTAGATTTTCTTTACTACGCCTTCCTTATCGATCACATAAGTGTAACGTGAAGCCATGCCGAATTTACTGAGTGCACCGAAAGCTGTGGTCACTTTCTTTTCAGGATCCGCAAGCAATGGGATTTCAAGCTTCTCTTTTTCAACAAACTTCTGCTGCAGTTCTAGGGTATCAGTGCTGATACCAAAAACAACAGTATCAAGTGCGGCAAATTTTTCAGCAAGACCGCTGAAACCGCACGATTCCTTGGTTCAGCCACCAGTCATGGCTTTGGGATAGAAGAAAAGAACGACATTCTTCTTACCTTTAAAATCAGCCAAATTAACTTTAGCACCCTTGGTTTTGGAAGCTGCGGATAATTCTACAAGTGGGGCAGGCTTGCCTTCTTCCACTTTATCTGCTGCGATTGCCATCACGGTTACTCCTAAAATCCCTGCGAGGGATAACAAAAATCTCCTCATTTACTACTCCTGATTTTGTTGAACAAAAGGTAGGACCACAGATAAATATCTTCTTACAAAAAAGAGGTCTTGGCAAGATAGTAATGCTAGAAATTAAAAAGGTAGGCATAAAAAAAGCTGCCATGCCTAGGAGATGCATGACAGCTTAAATATAAATCAAACAGAATCGGGCTTATTTGCCACCACTAATTGCTTTTAAAGCATCGTCCACTTCTTTAATAAGAGGAGCGATGGTTTTGGTAAGATCATCCATTTGATTAACACCTTGAAGGATGAGCTTTGGGTTGGCTCGCTTGCGCATTTCTGCAAAAGCAACGGGGATCTCGGCCGCAATCTTCTTCTCGATGATTTCTGCGGTAATCTTCTCGCGAACTGATTCCAAATTAACCGTGGTATCTGCGGGGATGCGCTTGTCGCATTTCACAACGATCAATCCTTCGGGGGTACCAATCACAGGGCTAACTTCATTTGGTTGAAGAGCGAAGGCAGCTTTTTCAAGCTCATCATTGCCCGTGGTGTTTCTTGCAATGGGCCTGATTTTTCCAGCAGTTGCAGCAAGGGAAGAACTTTTCTGATTCTTGGCTGCCTTGTGGAATTCTTCTTCAGAATCTCTGAGCTTTGGGTAATCATTGAGCACCGCCCTTTCATAACCTTTTTCATACATCACAATCCTGCATTCGACTTTTTCACCATAGTAGGCATCAAAGGCTTTCTTAATATCTTCATCGGTTACCTTGACTCTGGAACGAACTAACTTGCTTAACATCAATTTTGGGCGAATCACATCTTCTTTCCATTCATAAAGGTTTTTGCGATAATTTTTAAGCACCTTGTCAACGAAAATCTTGCGATCAACATTCAGGCCCTTCAAATCTTCTGAAAGGGAGTTTTCAACTTCCGCTGCGGTGACTTCAATACCAGCCTTACGGCATTCGTTGTCGATAATCTTTTTATTGCAAAGCAAGTCGAGCCTTTCGGTACCGTAACGGGCGATCAAATATTCGCCCAGCTCTTCCCTAGTAATTGGCATATTGTCGTAAACATAAGCAACAACTCTGCTGGAATAGTCGGAGTTGGTGGAAGGTATGTTTGAAGTTTGAAGTGATTTGGGCAGGGAAGCGGGCGAAGTTGTTTGCTTTGCCTCGGTTTTTACCTGGGGTGTTTCCGCAGCAACTTTTGGCTGGGGAACTTTTCGTAATACAAGCATTGCGGTAAGGGCAACACCAAGGGTTAACACACCTAAGCCGATGCGTTTTTGCCAATCAGTTTTCGAGGAAAAATTTGATTCACTATTCATGGGTCTTGCCTCCGTGCAATGGTCTAAATTTGGGAGCGTCCATTCCCCCGAATAAATATTTATAACTTTTTTTGGACATGAGAAGCAATACCGACTAGGGAAGAGACCTTGAAATGTAAAAAGCATACTCTTGCATTCTGATTTTATGTAATTATCATGCTTACCAAGGCTAGTTTTTCAAGGTAAACTACCAAGGTATCGTATTCTCCCGTTTTAATTTGAGGTGTTTAGCATGGCTGTGACAGGAAAAAAGGCAGGAAAAAAGGTCTCGACTCCAAAAATCAAGCTAACGAAGCTTTTGATTAACAACAAATGGGTTGATCCGGTTGAAGGCGGAAACTTCAAAACCTATAACCCCGCAACAGGCGAAGTCATCGCAAAAGTTGCTGAGGCTTCCGCCAAGGATGTTGATCTTGCAGTAAAAGCAGCGCGCAAGGCGCTTGAATCTGGCCCTTGGGCCAAGATGGATGCAGCAGATCGTGGCAAACTCATGTTCAAGCTTGCAGATCTCATCGAAAAAAATGCCGAAGAACTCGCTGTTCTCGAATCTTACAACTGTGGCAAAACCATTACGGATGCCCGAGGCGATTTGGTAGGCACCATTAA
>CALARU010000024.1 GCA_937888715.1 uncultured Planctomycetaceae bacterium
CTAATTAAGGATGCAAGCGCTATTTTTTTTCAACACCCTTGGCATCTGAATTGTTACTACTTCCAAGCTTGAACTCTAAAAGTTCAAGCTCATAATGTTTCTTTCCTGCTTTTTCGATTGTGACTTTAACCACACCAACTTTTTGAGCATAGTAATTCTTTAATTGATATTCAGTTCCTTTTTCGTCCTTACTTACCGTTGTGGTAACAAAGCACTTGAATTTCCCAAAAGGCACGGTTACTTCTTCTTCCGAAACCTTAACTTCGGTACTAATCTTGCCCATATCAAGAGCTAGGTTGATGATCCATTTATCGCCAGCTTTAGGCTTTTCTTTTAAAAGTAATGCCCCCTGATCAAACCTTTTGCCATCCAGTGCAAATCTAAAAACCCCTTCGTTAGTAACACCAATATGTTCAGAAGATAGGAGGGTTTTACCTTCAGAAACTTCAAGTAAAACAGAGGGGTAATAGCCAAGTTTTTCTTCTCGAACCGCTTTTTTAACAATGGTTTTCTTGTTAGAATCTTTGTACTTCCAGAGTGAACCATCCTCTAAAGGATAAAAATCGTTGGCAAAGCTAACTTGCGTAAAAGTAAGCAATAGCAAAGAAAAAACCGCACTGTTTCTCAAAAGAAATGCCATTCTAATCCTCACAACCTATTTACCTAAAGTTATTCCAATTAAGGGTTTCCGCTGATTCCCCGACCTAGTATTATAAAAACTAGCAGGTTAAAAAAAATTAACCTCATTATCCTTGTTGATACAGGAATTTTGCTGATATACTTAATCAATAGATACTAGCCTTCCTCGATTTGAAATCAAAGGAATTTAAGGCGATTATATTTAGGAGTTTTAACATGAGCCCCTTATTTGGTTTTATTGGTCTGGGAATGCCCGAAATGATTGTTCTTGCAGTTATCGGGGTGCTTATTTTCGGGCGTAAACTTCCTGAAGTTGGCCGTTACCTTGGTAAAGGTATCGTCGAATTCAAAAAAGGAATCAAGGGAATTGAAGATGATGTTGATATAGGTTCGTCGTCCTCTTCGTCTAGCCAACAGGTCGAACAACCCAAGGCACCACAAAAGATGACTTCATCTGCTCCTAAATTTGAAGACATCAGCAGCCCTTCCGAATCCAGCCCAAAGATTTAATCCTATTTGTTTATAATTCAACAAGACCACGCCCAAGTATTCTTAGGCGTGGTCTTTAAATTTTACCTGCTGACAAACTCTAACCACTTTTCAATCTTCAATTAACCTTAATATCATCCCAATTCGAAAGGAAACATCGGTTTCCTACGCATTTTATAGGGCAAACGGTGTAAACTCGCACTAGTTACACCTGGCGTATCAACCCGCACAATACTATTGCAAACCGCTTTATATGCCGCCAGCGGGGCATGCACGCCTTTTACCACCAATACCTTGTATTGTTTTGGATCAATGCCAAATGAAAGCAACTGATTCAAACTGAACGGAACCATTCTTCTCGAGGTGATCATCAGGGTATTTCCTTCTTCGGTATGAAGGATTGCGGTCTTTCCCTGATCAAATTGAGTGAATCCGCCATGCGTTGGATTGCTTTCTGAGAATTTTCCTTCACCCAAAAAGGAAACTTTGGCGTTTAGAAACAGAGGCAACCCATGAAAACAATCATGTTTTCCTCCGATGGAAAATGATCCGGAATTTCCCAGTCCAATTGATGTAGCTTGATCAACTATTTCCGGATCAGCAATAACAGTAAAAAACGGGAAAGCATTTTGCGCAATCAACTCGTGCACAAGAATAGTACTATCCCCCGGAGAACCCCCGCCAACATTGTCGCCCATATCCAATGCACAAATAGGCCCGGGAAGATTTTTCATCTGCGTCACCGAATCAGCAACAGAAGGCAAAATCGGATCGAATAGCTTTTTCAGGCCCAACCAATGCAAGGAAAGTTCATCTGCATAGTTCTTAGCCAATGCAAAATCATTATTGGTCATTACGCAAATTGCAGCCCCCATTTGCGGAACATCAGCGTAAGGGAAACCTACAAAAACTGAAACAGCCAAAACCTTTGGTTTGTTTCGGATACTTTCAACAACGGCTATAAATCCTTTAAACGGATCTTCACTGGAATTTTGACAAAAGATATTAACCGCAAAAGGCAGATAAACGGTCGCCTTGGTTGGAATTACTTTATGGTTTAAAATATTTCCCATCAGTTCAGCGGCTTCTAAACCGCGATCATACTGATCCATGTGCGGGTTGGTTCGATAACTCAAAATTGCATTTACCGAATCAGATTGTATCGGAGAAAGATTGCCATGCGGATCCGCAGTAGCAACAATGGGCTTATCTCCCATTGCATTTCTTAATTTTCGAAGCCAAAAGCCATCCGCATCAGATTCATTTTCAGCAACCGTTGCGCCATGGGGAGCAGCAAGAATGCCATCTAATTGGCCCGCACCTTCAAGCACTTTATCCAGTCTGCCCATCAAATAATTCCAGCAATCAGATTCAATAACACCATAAGGTAAGGCCCTAGCAGCCAGCAAGGGTACGGCTTCGATGCCTTGTTTTTGAAGTCCCTTGAAAAAACCTCCTATTTCATGATGCGAATCTTGAAACTTCTGGCATATACTGTTCCCCTCTGAAAGAATATCATTTTGAAAATCTTGAAGAGTTGTTTTACCTTGTATAAAAGTATTCGATTCTTGAAGTATGCTGATAATACCTACACGCATGTTAAGCAAGCCTCAATGATTAAATTTCCAATCACCATGGTTGCAGTCTGAATTGAAAAACCTTCAAGCGCAAGGAGAATTTATCTACCATGAAAACCAGCCATTCCTTCGAACTTCTAAGAGAAAAACTTTACAGCGCCGTAGTCAGCGATGTATTGGATGGGTTGGACTCCACCAATCATGTAATCAAATGCCAATTGCCCCAAGTTACAGGGCGAACCGATAAAGTTCTTATAGGAAGATGCAAGACTACTCTTTGGGCGGATATGGCGCATATCGATCCAAACCCCTATGAATTAGAACTTAAGGCGGTGGATTCTTGCCAACCCGACGAAGTATTGATTGCCGCTGCCAATGGTTCGTTTAGGTCTGCCCTCTGGGGGGAACTACTTTCAACAGCGTGTATAAGAACCGGATGTGTTGGAGCAATTGTAGATGGTTTGGTGCGGGATCAATTGAAAATGAACGCGATGAATTTCCCGGTATTCGCCAAGGGTGCCAGCCCACTTGATAGCAAAAATAGGCAAAAAGTAATCGAAATCGATGTAAAAGTGGAGATTGGAAACTGCCTGATTTCCCCAGGCGACATCGTTATAGCAGACATTGACGGTATAGTGATCATCCCACAGGAATTGGAAGCGGAAGCGATTTCTTTGGCACTGGAAAAAGTTGCTGCAGAAAACACGGTTCGCGATGCAATTAAAAACGGACTAAGTGCAACCGCAGCCTTTAAAAAATATGGTGTGCTTTAATTATTTGAAAGAGGAACTATTCTTATGACAGAACCAGCCACTTTTAACGCACTCACCAACAAGTTGCTTATGAAAGTATCTTGGCGCCTGATCCCACTACTTTTTTGCAGTTATATTTGTGCATACCTAGATCGCATCAACATAGGCTTTGCATCTAAGAATTTGAAAGAAGAACTACACTTTAGTGACTCAGTGTACGGCTTGGGAGCGGGCATATTTTTTCTAGGTTACGCTCTCTTTGAAATACCCAGTAATGTAATCATGGAAAAAGTGGGGGCAAGGCGCTGGATAGCTCGAATCATGATTTCTTGGGGGATTATTTCAGGCGCAATGGCTTTCGTCAATTCCCCTAACTCCTTCTACATTTTGCGATTTTTACTTGGCATTGCTGAAGCTGGGTTTTTCCCTGGCATCATCCTCTATCTGACCTACTGGTTCCCACCCAGTCAGCGGGGGAAATCCATTTCCAGATTCATGACTGCAATACCCCTCTCTGGCTTAATCGGGGCACCACTTTCAGGCATGTTACTTAACATGGATGGCATTGCAACTTTACACGGTTGGCAATGGCTATTTCTCCTTGAAGCATTACCATCACTTTTAATGGGCGTCTATATTTTTTGTTTTCTTCCAGATAAGCCCGCAGATGCAAAGTGGCTAAATGAAGAAGAAAAAGACATTATATCCTCGATAATTGCTGAAGAAGAATCTAAACTCCATTCCTCCGCAATCAAGCCCAATCCATACCTCGCATTTTTTTCCCTGCCTGTATGGTACATGTGCTTGATTTACTTTTTCCAAGTTACAGGTTTGTATGGAATCGGTTTATGGCTTCCTGATTTACTTCGAAACGCCTCTCATCTTGGAAATATTCAGACCGGATTTTTGACTGCGATTCCATTTTTAGCTGGCGCAATCAGCATGGCAATTTGGGGATGGAATTCGGATCGGTTAAAAGAAAGAAAATGGCACCTATTATTAGGGAATTTATTGGGATCGGTAGGGTTTGTAATAGCAGGCCTTAAACCTGATAGCCTACCGGTAGCATTATTAGGGATCACCATTGCAAGCATGGGAGTGCATGCAACCTTTGGCCCGTTTTGGGCTTTAAAAACAACATTGCTAGCGCCAGGAATTGCTGCGATAGGAATAGCACTTATTAATTCGATGGGAAATCTAGGAGGGTTTATGGGCCCTTCACTCACTGGCTTTTTAAAAGACCAAACAGGAAGCCTTTCTTGGGGATTAATTCTTTACGCAAGCACCTCATTTCTTGCAGCCTTCATGATTTTTTTCCTGAAGTTAAAACCAATCCAAGTTGATCGTAGCTAAATAAATAAAGCCCCGATGAAATAACTCATCGAGGCTTTTATAATTCTATGTCAAGAAATCTAGTCACGGAAAATGCTATGGCATTCTATACAGCTATCATTCAAAACCTTAGCTGCAACTTTTAAGCCTTTAGCATCACTTTTGTTGGAAGCTACGATAAGGTCTTTGGAACCTTTGCGCATCTTTTCAACAAATTCTTTCCATTTCTTAGGATCCTTTTCGCCTTTTTTATCTTTTGGGGTAAAAGCTTCAGAAATTTCAGCAAGAACCAGCGAGACTTCACCAATGGTTGCGTATGCTTTGCCATTCTTTGCAAGGTCGGCTTTATCAGCTTCTTTTTTCTGAAGGCCCTGAAGCTTAGCTTCAATCCCATCTGGAGTAATTGCGCCAGCAGTTTCACCTACGCCCAAGCCGCCCTTGGCTCGAAACTTGAATACATGCATCAATTCATCCAAGGAATAATTCTTGGCAAGTTCTGCAATAGCCTTGGCATCAGGATTTTTGCCCACCATTTTAGAAACAGCAGCATTAACTTCCTTAGCATCTTCAAAATAAAAAGCGGTTTTAGCTTCGGGAGTAACCAAAGCGAAAAGCCCCAAAGCAAATAAGGAACCAAAAACACCAATCTTCTTAACAATGTTCATGCAAATCTCCAAAATAAATGTCCCAGTAAAGTCTGAATGCCCCACTAAAAACAAAACTAATGAAACGTCTTGGCTTGCGCTTACATTTCAATAAAGCATTGTTTCCCTTGATTTATTTAAACGAATAAACAAGTTAGGCATATTAATAATAAAGGCATAAAAATCAGGATCAAGTGTTTTCCTGATTAGTTTTTATAAACTCCAAGAAATTTAAAAGATAAAGCCCGGAAATACTCCCGGGCTTATACCTATGTGCAATTTAAATAGGAAAATACTACTAACGCCCAGCGGCTTTCTTTGCCTTGAATTCTTTGATAAACTTTTCAGGATTTTCTACAAATGCATCCTTGCAACCAGAACAGCATACATAAAAAGTTTCGCCTTTATAGGAAACAGGCATGGTTCCTAAGCCACCGCTGACCACGCATTCCGTTTTCTTTTCTTTAGCCCCCAAACTCATACCAAACTTGGTCGCTGCAACCATGTAATCCTTGATAAAAAAGGTTTTACCCTGTTCCTTGTGGGAATAATTGTAAATAAATCGAACGCCTTCAGCAGCGTTGTTCATTTCCAATTTTTGGGTTTCCTTGGTTTTAGAATCAATGCGCTCCAAGGTAAGAATATCCTTGTTTAACTTACCATCAAAAACCATTTTGTTGTCTTTTAGATCAGAAACCGTGAATTGGTACATCTTTTTTTCGGGAACCCACTTAAGTTCACCATTTTTAAAGAACTTACCATCTTTGACTTCCAAAGTAAGCCAAGAATCATCGCCTTTAAAGCGCCAGCCCCACTGAAACGTTTCTGTCCATAAAAGCTTGCTAGCCTTTGAATTTTGGGGTGGCCCACCATTACCTTTCCATTCGCCGATGAAATCTTGAAGCTTTTGCAAAGCTTCCTTATTGGTATCCGAGGTTTTATCTGCTGCAAAACAAAAACTCAGGTTCAATGCTACAAATAGTGTCGAAAAAAGTAATTTCCTTAACATCAACATATCTCCTAGAAATATTCATACTTAACTAAAAGCCTATATAATCATAAAGCTTATTGATGAAGTATCACAATAGAATCTTGGTTGAAATAAGAATTATCTCAAGGAATTAGGCAATAAATTCCGGGCCTTCATTTCACAATTTTTCATGTAAGCGATGCTTTGGATTGCAATGGTTTCCGGATCTGGCTTATAATCAAAAACTTCGACAGAAACCCATCCCTCATATTTTTTTCCCAGCAAGGCCTGAAAAATTGGGACAAAATCGACATCTCCAAAACCAGGGCCGCGCAAGTTAGAGTCATTCGCATGAAAATGCCCTGTTTTCCCGATATATTTTCTTATCACCTCCGTGGTTGGTTCTGGCTCTGTTGACATCGCCTTCACATCCAAATGCAGACAATAATTTGGATGATTGATCTTTTCTAAAATCTCCAACCCCTCGCTTGCAGTGTTTATAAAATCCGCATCTGGTGGAGATAAAGGCTCAAGGCAAAGCATGACACCCGCTTTACTTATGCCATCAATCGTTCTTTTTAATGTGTCCACCGCAAATCCCGTTGCTTGCTCTTTGGTAAATCCTTCAGGAATGCGCCTCTGGGCAGGTGACCCAAGTACCAAAATAGTCCCCCCAAGCTCTTGGCAGGCTTTTGCCAGTTCGACTAAATAATTAGCGGTAGCGGTGCGAATTTGCAAATCGGGAGAAGTCAGGCAAAACCCCTCTGTTTTTGCCAAAAGCCAATGCAGCCCAATAATCTTTACACCTTCCGCGTCAGCTTCTTTTTTAAGTTTTGCCCGCATAGCAGTGGAAACATTGGTGATGCGATCCGCCAGGGTAAAAGGAGCCAACTCTAATCCCTGATAGCCTGCTGCTCGCACAAATCCACAAATGCGATCGTGTTCCCAATTCTCAAAGGTTTCATTACAAATTGCATATTTCATTTTAAAAATCCTTAACTAATTCTTTTTTAAAACAACAACTTCTTGCTGCACACCATCGGTTTGAATAATCGTGAGAGCAACCGAATCGATTGCCTTTGCCATGGCTTTGTAAAATTCCGCAGGGTTAGAAACGGGAGTGTTATCAACTCGGGAAATCAATTTACCAGATTGCAATTTGGCAATGTCGCCAGGCGAACCTGGTAGCACATCCTTAATTAGAACAGAATCTGGAACGCCTCTGCCCCACTGACCAATGCCAAAAGGCCTTTGCGCCAAAAGGCTTGAATAATCAACGGTAATGCCAAAAACAGGGGGCCTTTGATTTGAGGCAATAACAGGCAAAGACGATAAATACTTGGCAAGTTTTACCTGAACCACCCGGGTTTTATTCCCAATAACTCCAACGACTTCCACTTGGGCAATATTTCCAGCAAGAGTGGAACCGATGTGAAGAAATAAATCGTCTGGATTATCAACCGGTTGCCCATTGATTGAAATGATGGTATCGCCCTGATAAATTCCAGCACGAAAAGCAGGCGACCTTTCGGAAACCTGAGCGACTTTTACATTTCTGACCCCAGCCGCCATCTGCACGCCTAAAAACCCGTATTCAACTTCTTCTCCCTTGATTAAAACCTCAATAATTTTCCGATGGTTGATATCTAAAGGAACAGCATAACCTTCAGAAGAATCCGCCCCAGGCCATCCAGTAATCGAGGAAAGAATTCCCACCCAACTGCCATCCATGGTTAATAAAGCCCCGCCACTCGCTCCGGGTTTAACTACGGTGTTTAGCTGTAGCAAAGTGCCATATTGATAAAGCGGAACCTGAGTTCGATCAGTCTCAGCAGTTTGGTTATTCCATTTACGCCTAAGGTTGGAAAGCATGCCCCAACCAACAGAGGGGCTGCCATCATAAAATCCGGAGGCATAGGGATTGGAAATATGAATCAAGAACTGACCTTTTTTAAGGTTGGAAGCATCCCCGATTTTTAAAGCTTTAAGATCTGGGATTTTCTCGATCAAACGAAGAACAGCAAGATCACTCCTGCCATCTAACGCATGAATATCCGCATAACTACCTTTTCCGCCAGGGAATCGGACATAAACTTTCACCGCATCTTTGACAACGTGCGCCATGGTTAAAATTAAACCACTAGGGTCAACCACAACGCCTGTGCCAAACGAATCAGGAAAAGTTTCAGGATCAGAAAGATCCAAAGAAGACTTGGATTTATCAAGAGGTTTGCGTAGGCGTTTTTGAGGCTCGGTAGGCGGAACGAACCCGCCCAACTTTCCCGGAATGTTATCCAAGGGAACCGCACCAAGTTCTTTATATAGTGGGCTACGCGAAACAAGAATGCAACCCACGGAAGGTTCTGCGGATGCTACTACTTTCTTAACTGCATTTTCGAGTTGCCCAATAATGTTTTCTTCAAAAGCATGCGAATTAGGCACCATTAAAAGCAAAAAAGAGCAAACCAGAAAGAACATCAATGCAACATTTTTCAACAATGAAAAGCCCTTGAGAAAAAACGACTGTAGTAAATACCCTACCTCGATGATAAAGAAAAACAAAAGGGTGTCTAATAAAAAACCTCCGGAGAAAGAGATTCCCCGGAGGATATTGGTAGACTGGGCAGTTCTGCCAGATTAGAAGTGTAACAAACTAATCTGCCGCCGCCGCTGCTGCCGCTGCTGCCTTTTTCGCTGCCTTGCTCATCACAGGAGCAGGGATTTGCAAAGGTGCAGAAACATCGGTGGCATAACCACCATCAGCAGTAAGGACCAAACCTTTCTTTTGCAGCAACTTGCGAGTAATTTCTTCCATGACAGCGGGGTTATCACGGAGATAATTTTTGGCATTTTCACGCCCCTGGCCCAATCGCATGTCGCCATAGTTAATCCAAGCACCGGATTTATCCACGATCTTTTCATCGATGGAAAGATCCAGCAAATCACCCTCACGACTAATGCCAAAATCGTGCATCAGATCAAACTCGGCTTGTCGGAATGGAGGTGCAACTTTATTTTTAACCACCCTGACTCGAATGCGGGCGCCAACGGTTTCATCCCCTTCTTTAATGGTGGTAACTTTGCGAGATTCCATCCTGACGGAGCTATAAAACTTCATTGCAAGCCCGCCTGAAGTAGTTTCAGGATTTCCAAACACCATACCAATTTTCAGACGAATCTGATTGATAAAAACCATGCTGGTTTTTGTGCGCGAAATGGTGGGGTTCAAAATTCGCAACGCCTGACTCATCAACCTGGCTTGAAGCCCCATGTGCGAATCGCCGATTTCTCCTTCGACTTCTGCACGAGGTACCAAGGCCGCAACCGAATCGATAACGATAATATCAACCGCATTGGATTTGATCAGCATCTCTGCAATTTTCAAAGCTTCTTCAGCACAAGAAGGCTGACTTACAAGCAATGATTCCAAATTCACACCAATACGCTTGGCCCAACCTGGATCCAAAGCGTGTTCTGCATCAATAAAGGCAGCAACGCCACCTTTTTTCTGTGCCGATGCCACTGCGTGAAGCGCTATCGTGGTTTTACCGCTAGCTTCATTACCAAAGATTTCCGTGATACGGCCTCGGGGAATACCATGACCGCCCAAAGCAATATCTAGGCTAAGTGCGCCGGTTGAAATACCTTGTACATCACTGGAAGCAACTTCCCCCAATTGCATGATGGCTCCCTTACCAAATTGTTTTTCAATCTGGGAAAGGGTTTGTTTGAGTTCTTTATCCTGAGCTGATTCAGCCATTACCGGACTCCTAAAAAAATGGGCACCTGTTAACTGTACGGATGTGAGTATAACCGAGGGTTTTTCAGTCACAAGCCCAGCAGTAAAAATTCTTGAAATATCCCAAATTGTTCAGCTTAAAGCAATTTCGACAATTCTTGCGCCCTTAACAGCCCATGAGCTCGGATTTTTAAAACCCCATCCAACTGCTCATCCCGAATAGAATCTAAAATTTGCTTGAACTTCGGCCCCGGTTTCAGCCCCAGTGCCTTCAAATCTTCTCCCCCAACCAAAGGCATCGGGTCAAGAATTTCTCTGGGCCATTCTGCAAGTTTTCCCAAACAATATTCAACCGCGTTAGTATCCTGCCCCAAAGACAAGCAATTTGCCCTCATAAGGCTTAACAAATCATCAATAACATTTAGCACTAATATTTTTTTTAGTTGGCAAAGCCTCAATTGATCTGGGCTTTGTAAAGAATCTTTAAACTGCACCAAACTTCGAGTTGCATCTATTTCCACATTCGACATTTTAAACCTTCTGCAAGTTTCCTCTGCCTGTTTACTGGAAAGCTTTTGCAAAACTGATGCTAGCACCAAAGAAAAAGAGGCCACCTTAGGCAAATGCTGGATAACCGCAAGAATATCGCCATACATGCCAACTGTTTCAGTTGAAAAAACTTCAGGAAAAACCTGCCTCGCCAGACCAAGCTCGATAAATAAGCCTATTCCTGCCACCCTGCTTGTGTGTTGAAAAATCTTTCGTAACTCATCTGCAATCCGCTCTGGGCTAACCATTCCTATTGCCGAAGCGTTGGCGAGAATTGCTGCTTTTGTAGTTTCATCAAGCTTTAAATCAAATCTGGGAACCAACCTTGCAGCCCGTAACATTCTTAAACGATCTTCTTCAAACCTAACATTAGCATCCCCAATCGCCCGAAGAATTTTACTGTTTAAATCTTTTTGCCCCTCAACATAATCAACCAACTTGTTTGCAATAGGATCAAAAAACATTCCATTGATGGTAAAATCCCTGCGGAGCGCATCTTCCTGAGCACTACAATAACGAACGGCGTCAGGCCTGCGCCCATCGGTATAACCCAAGTCCGCACGAAAAGTGGCTACTTGAATCATGATGGGTTTGCCATTGGCAAGAGGTGGCCCAATAACTTCAATGACACCAAAGCTGGCGCCAACCGCAACAGTTCTAGGGAAAATTTTTCGTACTTGTTCGGGTCGGGCAGATGTTGCAATATCGTAATCAGCAGGTATTAGCCCAAGTAATTCATCGCGCACGCATCCACCAGCCCACAATGCTTCAAAGCCTGCGTCAACAAGCCTCTGCACTACTTCTCTGGCAAATGCTTTTTCAAGCTGGTGATTCATCATCGTTCACTGGCTCAGAAACCGCAGGTGGGGCATTCGGGTCGTTCTTTACCCAGAATTGCAATTCGTTTCTGCCGTACTTTCTTATATCCCAACCAGCCCCTGCTTCATCGGGGAGGTCCCCAATCGGGATTTCGCTTTCAGTCTGCACAACAACGACACTTCCAGGTTGAACTTTTTCCTGAAAAGATCGGATCATGGAAAAAAGCTCTTCCAACTGATTCTTGTAATCAATAAATGGTGGGCTGATAAATATAATGGAAGAATCTTTTGCAGGAATCCACCGGGCAGCCCAGCGATAGGCATCGGTGCAAACAACATGCCCCAAGGCACCAACATTGAATTTTTTGATGTACCGTTCGATGACTTGGGCAAGCTGAAAATCCCGCTCGATGAATGTTGTTTTCGAAGCCCCCCTGCTTATGGCCTCAAAGCCATTCACTCCGGTGCCTGCAAAAACATCGTAAAAACTAATGCCTTTGAAGCTGACACCCAGAATGCTAAACAGGGCTTCACGCACCCGTTGGGGCGTAGGCCTCATCAATGGGTTTACTTCAAATTCGATTTTCCTGCCCCGGAGTATTCCAGCTACAACCCTAACTTCAGTACGCACAAAATACCTGCCTATTCCCAAGAAATATGGTTCGATGACCCATGGCTTATTCTAGCAGGCTTATTCTAGCAGATTTGAAGACTTTGGTACCAAAAAGAATGCAATATCCCTGATATAGGCAGGGTTTCTTCAACCCTAACTACCGATCAATAACCTTTATAACACTCTATTCTTTATCTATTTTCGATTGTGCTTTTGTCCAAAGAAAGTCGCAACGGTGCTTCGCCTTCCTTAGGAATTTCATACTTACGGTTGTTCTTTTGATTCGAAACCGCCGTGTTTTCACTTCCTGTTGCATTATTTGGCCCAAGCAACAACATCAACCGAACCTGCGATCTGTTGTACGCATTGATCGAACCAACATAATTCGCATGCGCCATTTCCAGCCCGCGAATACTTAAAAGTACATCACTCATAGTGGCGTTGGGCGCGTTTTGCTCAAGCCTCAATGTATTCAAACGATAGGTTTCAGCAGAATGTTGAATCTGCTTGGTGCAATATTTTATCTGCTCACGCCCATTGATAATCGAATCTCGAGCATCTTGAACACCAGCAGATAGCTTCGCCTGTAATTCTTTAAAGGTCAGATGAACCTGATTTAACTTCACTTCCGCGATACGCCTTTTTTCACGTGAAGTGTGCCATTCCGTCAGGTTCCACTTGGCAGCCAAGCCCATATCCCAACGATTTGCCCAGTACAAACTTGAATTAGCACCTGCACCAAACCCACCTTCCGCCATGTTCACTTGTAAAATCGGCATCAATCTTGTCGGGCCTTCCATCCTAGCAATACCATCTTGAACATTTTCAAGCATGCGTTCAAGCTCGCGAATTCCCGGACCATACGACAAAGATTTTGCAACCATGTCTCTCATGCCCACCGAAACATCAACCAAATCCAAAGGCACAAAGTTTTCTTCGACAGGAACCAACTCACTATCTGGATCAACTCCCAACAAGAACGCCAACTTCACCGCTGAAGAATCACCTTGTTGCTTAAGCTTAAGAATGGCTTGTTTACGACCATTCAACTCCGCATAAACAGCTTCTACAAGGACCGTTGCATCGGGATGATTTTCTTTCATTTTCTCGGCGCGCTTCAACTGCTCGAGATGGTATTTTTCCAATTCGCGAGCAATAGCTTCGCCTCGCCTTGCTGTAAGCAGATCGATATAAGCAGTAGCAGCTTCAAGGCATAACTCGACTGTAATCTTGGTAAGTTCGCCTCTAGTTTGCCAACTGTTACGCTCGGAAACGATTTGTTTATAAGTTGCTTCCCGTAAATCCAACTCGGTTCTTATTTCAATATTTGGATACAGTGCACCGGTGCTGGATTTGATCAAATCGCCATTGAAATTCTGGATACCACCCTCATGCCTGTAGTAGGCAATACCACCATAAATGGAAGGCAGCCAAGACTTAGCCGCGAGAGCATTTTCAGCATTACTTTCTTCAACTTTTTCCCGCATAATCATGATCTGGGGGTTTTGTTCTTCCGCAAGTCTTAAAACCGTGTCCAAGTTAATCGGGATCTGTCTGGGTTTCTTTTCAGCAATTGCAGAATTAGATAATTTGGCTTGAGCTAAGTCAGAACTAACTTCTGTATTGCTTA
>CALARU010000025.1 GCA_937888715.1 uncultured Planctomycetaceae bacterium
TGACTGCGTATGCGCTTGGCAGGCCATTATCATTTGGCGATCGTGCAGACATTGATAACTTGACTGCACAACTTAGGCAGCATGATGATAAACTTGGCGACTTGATCTCCCTGATCATCAGCAGCAACCTCTTTAATTCTAATTAAGTTTCAGGAATAATGATGAACAACAAATCTGCATTACTGAGTCGTAGGACATATCTTCAGGGTACCGGAGTTGCCTTGGCTTTGCCTTGGTTTGAAACCTTTGCGTTGGGTAAACCAAATGCGAACGACACACCAAAACGATTTGTAAGTATCTACCACCCTGATGGTGTTGGTCTTCCGCTCAAGAAGGATCCTGCATGGAAGGATTGGAGCTGGTTTCCTCAAGGTGGCGAAAAAGATTTTCAGTTGACTAAAGTTCTCGATGTGCTCGAACCCTTGCGTAGTGATATCACGATTTATTCCGGGTTGTCGCATCCCGTTGCCAGAAAGGTTCATGGCCATTCCAATGCGGATCAGTATTTGACGGGCGCACCCATTGGCGGTCATGGCGCCTATCAAAATACGATCTCTCTTGATCAGGCCTATGCGGAGACAATAGATTCCCTCACCCGGCATTCTTCCTTGGTGATGTCGACCAATGGTGGCGTTGGCGGCCCTCGTGGTGCGCAGACCCAATCCTTCAATCGTGAAGGCAGGGCGATCCCCGCGATGAATAAGCCCAAGCAGATTTTCGACATGCTTTTTGTAACTAGTAATAAAGATGCTGCTGCAAGACTTGCGAGAAGCAAGAGCGCGCTAGATCTGCTGATTGAAAATACTCGATCATTGGGTAACCAACTTTCCAAACGAGATCAAGAAACCCTTAAGCAATATCTTGATGCAGTGCGTGATACGGAGTTGAAGCTTGTTAAGGCCCAGAAATGGATCGATACGCCCATTCCCCAAGTGGATATCCGCAATCTGCATCTTAATGCCGAACCCAAGGAAGCAAAGCTTTATTTTCAGACGATGTATGAACTGATCTATCTTGCATTTTTGAGTGATTCAACCCGCGTTGCGACATTTCAACTGGGCAGAGAAAATGGCGAAGGCCCACATGATCTGCTTTCTCTCGCTGTTGGCCTTGGTGCAGCTCATCACCTGACGCATGAAGTCAAGAAGCCCGGCGGCTGGAAGAACCTTGGCACCTATAATCGCTACCAGGCTCAAGAGTTTGGTCGTTTTGTGCAGCGGTTGAAGGATACTCCAGAGCCTACCGGTAAAGGCAATATGCTGGATAACACTTTTGCAATGCATGGCTCTGCTTCCAGTAGTTTCCACCTTTCTCGCAACTATCCGATTATTTCTGCGGGCGGTAAGAACCTCGGCTTCAACAACGGCCGGTATCTTAAGTTTGGTAAGGGAAATGAAGACAATCAAGCAGGCGCAGGGATCGATACCGATTCTGGTTGGCAGGGCAAAGTGGAAGTGGAAGAATTACCACTGACGAAACTCTTCGTCACCATCTTGCAGAGGCTTGGCGTCGAGACCAATTCATTCGGTGGCCTCACCGGCTCGTTAAGCATATAAACGCAGAAGCGATTTGAGGTTCAACTTTCATGAAATGCTCAAACTACCTTTACGGTTGTTTGCTGCTTATACCTTCGATTTTATTCTATTTTGCGAGCCCCTCCTGCATTGATTTAACGAAGGCCCGATTGTAGATCTGAACTTTTTTAGAAACTTAAATAATCTTTTGACAAGGCTGAGTTGATTATGAAGACAATTACATTTGCAATCTTGATGGCTGGGATGATGGCCCAAGCTTGGTCCCAAGAACTTTATGATTACAAAACCCCGCGCGAATCTCAGGACTGGTGCACTATCTCTATCAAAACTAAGCCTTCCGATGGTCCGGATCTGCCTCTCGTGTTGCTGATTGGTGATTCGATTACCGTACGATATTCCGGCGAGGTGGGTGCCGCCCTCAGAAATAAAGCGTATGTTTCATTGCTGGGCACTTCCAAGGCTGTAGGCGATCCAGCATTGCTTGACGAAATCAAATTGGTGCTCAGGCAAAATAAATATGCTGTGATACATTTCAACTACGGCTTGCACGGAGGCATCGAGGGTTTTCGTAATGGATTTTCAGATGTGATCGCAATGCTTCGCAGTTACGCACCCAATTCGAAACTTATTTGGGGGACCACCACCCCTCGCAGGCAAAAAGATGGTCTTCCGGATAAGGGCGTTCAGGATCGCAATAAGATAGCAGCCGAACATATCGCAAAGGCAGGTATTTCCACTGACAATCTTTATGATTTGGTAGCTAGTCACGCTAAAGAATTATGGGATGGAGGTGGCGTTCATTTCACCGCAGAAGGAACTGCCCTTCAATCGAAGCAGGTTGCGCAACATATTGAATCTTTACTTCCCAAACCAATTACCGGATCGGCAAAAGATCTTGCTACCCCACCCGCCTTACCGAACCTTTCTCCAGGCCAAGAATATGCAGACAAAGTACGGAAGTATCAAGGTGTGCCCGGATTGGAGCGAGCCGCAAATGGTCGCTTGTGGGCCGCTTGGTACACCGGTGGCCGCGACGAAGATCGACAAAATTATGTCATTCTCACCACCAGCAGCGATGATGGAAAATCTTGGCAAACCGTATTGGTGCTTGATCCCGATGGCGATGGCCCACTGCGTGCGTGGGATCCTTGCTTGTGGCACGATCCCACTGGCAAGTTATGGGTTTTCTGGTCTCAGGAGCGCATGGGCCCGATTACGATGGGAGATAATAATAAACGAGGTATTGCTACCATTGCAACCTTTGCCATAACTACCACTGATTCGGGTAAAGCTTCTCCAGAGTGGACCAAACCACGCTTAATAAGCCATGGCGTAATGCTAAACAAACCGACGGTTACAACCAAGGGCCAGTGGCTGATGCCTATTGCGACATGGGGAAATCGTTTGAGCGACCGAGTCTTGACTTCTTCTGATAAGGGCGCCACCTTTACTGAACTGGGCGCAACGGGAACACCCGATGTCAATGCCCGTGCCGCAGATGAACATATCATCATCGAACGCAAGGATGGTTCATTATGGATGCTAGTTCGAGGCAATTTTCAACGAGAACAAAAGCCAGCTTCTTACATTGGTGAAAGCGTATCAAAGGATGGCGGGAAAAGTTGGACTGATGTAACCCCCTCCACGATTCCCCACCCTGTCGCCCGATTTTGCATTCGCAGGTTGGCGAGTGGTAAGTTGCTCCTGATTCGGAACAATCCACCCGATGGGAAAACGCGTTCGCACCTAACCGCATTCCTGTCCGAAGATGATGGCGCCACTTGGAAAGGTGGTTTGTTGATCGATGAACGCGACCAGGTTTCCTACCCTGATCTGGTGCAAGCGGGCGATGGGTCCGTCTATTTGATTTATGATCGTGAACGCAAAGGTGCTAGAGAGATTTTGATGGCCGTCTTTAAAGAACAAGAAGTTATGGATGGTAAAATATCATCAGACCAAAGCCGATTGCGTATTCTTGTTAACCGAGCGACAGGTGATCGATACCCTAAGTAGGTTGTTAAAGCTTTCGTTTTCTCCGTGGCAGTTAAATTTATAAATGAAAGAAAACCATCGGGTTGACATCGTAACTCAAATTCCAGTCTTTCTCGTGCCACTGGGAAAACTATTTCTTTACCACACTACGATAAAGAAAGGCATCGGATGTTAGCAACGATGTTAGCAATGCTTTCATACTGCCATTGCTTTCGCGATAGGCTTTATAAGCATCCTGAAGAATAGGCGCGTCATTGATAGTTTCGTTGCGGCCCATCCAGAAGCGAAAAACATGGCGCACAAAAACCTGGTTTACGCGATCACTGGCAGCGAGCTTTTTAACCATCTCCATCGGGCTCTGCACCGGCCCATCTAAAGCAGGGTCGCCACTCAGAATAATATCGCCACTGGTGTCTACCTTTTGCCCCCAATTATTACTAGGGTTTCTATCACGAATAATTCCCAGTTGATTATACATTTCAAAGGGCAGGCCGAGTGGATCCATTTTCTGATGACAGCGCCAGCATTCCTTTTCTTGGGTAACCCGCATCCGATGGCGCAGGGTTGACTGTGGTTCATCGGGTAATTTGGCATCAACGGTGATCGGGATATCTGGAACGGCATCACCCAAAAGGCGTTCCCGGATCCAGCGTCCGCGCAAAATTGCATGATTGTCCATGGCATCTGAATGAGCGACCAACCAGGCGGGATGGGTGAGAATGCCTAAGCGCTCGTTTGTATCAACAGTGGTTATTGCTTTTAAGGCATTAGTAGCTGGGGGGAAACGGCCTTTATCGAATTGTGATTGACGCACATGGATTGGATGCACAGGATTCGGAAAAATATGATGAAGCATGTTCTGATCATAAACTTCTCTTTGTGCTCTTTCGATGACCAGTTTGTTATCTTTGGTGGGTTCGATTTTCTCATACTTTTTGAATTCGACGAACTTCTTGCCCCTATTCATGAAGTAATTGATATCGGTTTTGAACAAGATGCCATCTCTAAAATTCGCTCCGGATGTGTAAGGTTGATAGATCACCCGGTCGGTAGTCAGCAACTCCTTTAGAATATTTTTATCTTCACGCAGGATCAATTCTACCAAGCTATCTGTATTGGCGGTCATGCTGTTCATGGCTGCGTAGATCGTATCAAAATGGCCGCCGTCTCGTTCCAGTGCCTTTCGATCTTTGCAGACACTTGCGGCACGATCGTAATCAAAATATTCCCTGAAGAATTGAAGTATGCGGGGTTTTCTGATGCTGTCGTCATTGAGAATGCGGGCAACTTCTTGTTTTACTTCTTCGCGTGACTTTAGTTTTCCCTCGGCGAGTGCGGTCCATAAATGGTCTTTATCTGGGCGGATGTAAGAGAAGGCTGCATTGATAGCGAGCACGAGTTCCTGCCCTTGCAGCATTACGCGGCCATGCTTGTCGGGTTTTCCGGTCTCGCATAGTTCCGGGCGAAAAAGAGCATCACGATCAAGGAAGATAGGTGTCAGCCCCACAAAGGTTCCCTCTTCTTTACCGAGTTCCTTAATGGATTTATTCACAATTTTTAAGTAACTGGCTGTCTCTTCCGTACTAGGCGGGCGCAATGTTAGGGCTTCAAACAGGAAATTAATAACTTCTTTAAGGCGTTCATCGCTAACTCCCGGCGTTTTCATCAACTCATACACTGGTGTCAAAGGTCGTTTGATTTCCTTGCTATAGAAAAGCAAATTTAGATTCCGATATTTTCCGGGTATGTCTTTGATGTTTTCAGCAAACTGATAGGGTTCGCCAGCAGGGCCGTGGGCCATGAAACGCAGGATAGTCTCTGCAATGCCCGCTATTTGTGTCGCCTCAGAACTGTTGACTGAGTAAAGGAAAGGGTAGTTACGCAAACCGTGATCCCTGATCATCGTCAAGCTGGATTGAAAACCGCTTACACCAAAGTCATAGGCATCATCAAAACTTCCAATATAGCTATCCAAACCAAGATAGGCTTTGACCTGACCTTCCAGGTTCGATGGAATGTGATCGCCGTGAGTCCATAAGCCGGGGCGTTCTGGGTCATATTTGCGTTTGATGCAAATAAGATCATTGAGGCGTACAAGATGTTCCTGTGGGTGAATACGCCAGATGCGAGCTGGCGTGGAAGCTGGTTCGAGGTTCTTATGCACAGTGCCAAAAAGAAGATCATGATCAAGATGATTACCCTTGATTGGGCGCAGATGATCGTTATATCCACCTTTATTTATCAGGGCCTTGGTGAGCCCATCTGTAATCCAGGTGGAAACTTCCAGACGCTCGATTAATTTAGGTTGGTTGGTTTTCTTCCTGGGTGGCATTTCCTTCAGGGCCACCTGCTCCCAAACTCTTTTCCAAATGCTGGCATTATCTGCATTAATATCACTGAGGCTTTCTAAAGAAATATCCCCTTTCTTAGTCTCTTCGTCATGACAAGCAAAGCAGTAGTTTTCGAAGAAAGGCTTGATCTTTTTTTTGAAGTCCGCATCGCTAGGTTTAATCGATTCACCCGGCCCCGCATAAGCAAGAGGGGAGATCAAGAAGTTTAACAAAGCTGCGAAATAGATAAATCTAGTGATAGACATCTTAGGCCAGCAGTTCTTCGATGGGGCCGAGTTTGCTATGGGTCAGGTTGGCCATGTTTTTATCTAGGTTGAAGCGGTCAACTGGTGCGCCAACGCCACGAAGAAATGTGGTGTAAAGGTCGTTGATTGGCCGTTCTTTAACATGAGTGTATTGCCCGGTTTTAAAGCGCCCACCGCCGTTCCCGAGAAGTACAAAGGGCCAGTTAGAGCCATCGGTGTGCTGCTCTTTTCCATTATTACTGGAATACACAATCAGGGTATTGTCCATCATTGACCCCGTGCCTTCAGGAATGGCTTCAAGGGCTTTCATAAGCTTGACTAGCATCTCACAATTGTACTGTCGAATCTTTGTCCAAATACCATTGCCTGGTTGGTCGATGTGGCCCAGCCCATGGCCGGTATCAGACACGCCCAGTCCTTTCCAAGAACCGAAATACTCTCCGCATCCGGAGGCGATCGTTAAAACATTAGTCAGGTTTGCCTGCAGAGCTGCGATACCAATCTCTAATAGTGCGTCATGCCAATCGGTTTCGAACTTTGGTTTGCTGTAGCGGTCATCGAGTTTCGGAGCGTATTTTCTTAGCTGCCCAGATATCTTCGATAGTTTTTCGCGCAATCCGTTTAAATCTCGAAATCCGTTTACATACTTTTCGTAGCGTTCACTTTCGCTCTGGGGTAATCCTTTCAATTTAAGTTTTGCCATGTACTCTATTTCAAGCATTACATCCGAACGCGCTTGGTAGTGCTTCTTAATATCTCCCTCTGCGATGCTGCCGAAAAGCATCTGGTACAGCATGTTGGGATCGCAATGCATAAAGATCGGCTGATTCGGCCCCGAAGCAGTAAGCGTAGCTAGGGTTGGCCGTGCTTTCATACTTTCAAGTGATTCCATACCAATGCAAAGTGGCGGCAGAATAGTCTGGGGCAGTGATTGACTGAGTGCATAATCAATGGTCGCGGCAGAAGGTGGGACCCCGGTACCACCACGATAAGCGCCGAGGGCTCCAAAAAAGGCACTGTGTCCCGGGCTTGTATGCCTGCCATGCAAACCTGTAACGATGTGCATTCTGTTTTTGTAAGGCTCTAATGCCTGCATTGGTTTTTCAAGGGTGATACCATCGAGGGCGCAGCTTTCACTAAGCCCTTTAGGGATACAGGTTAATGGGTCAAAGCCATGGTTTTGCAAAAAGAAAATGATTCGTTTTGGGCCACCCACCGTGTTGATTGCAGGTTTTTCTGCGGCTTGGGTAATGCCTGAAAGTAGGTTTGTGCCAAGTAGCGCACCAAAGCCAGCGGGGATCCCTAGGATCATTTCTCTTCGTTTAATCATGGAATGCATTCTTTTACAGGTAAAACTTTGTCGTAAATAATGAATGAATTATACCTAATCATTTGGAAACTGCAAACTGAGACAATGAATATAGGGTAATTGGAATCTAAATAGCAAGGAAATAGGATGGCTTCGTCTGGGCATAGTGGTAAGCCATGTAAAAAGAGACCTGACCGGAATGCCATTAACTTAAGGTGTAAGAGATTACAGAATAAAGGCTTATAAGATAAA
>CALARU010000026.1 GCA_937888715.1 uncultured Planctomycetaceae bacterium
AAGCGCCAGAAACGAAAGCGCCAGAAACGAAAGCGCCAGAAACGAAAGCGCCAGATAAGAAATAGTCTCCCCTAAAAAATCTATCCTGAGCTAACTTTATCTAAATCAAGCCGAAACAATTTAGGAAGGTAAATGATTTCTTTGTGCGGCGAAGTTGCAAAACGCAATGGTGAGGCTTCTGCTCATTAAAAAAGAATTCTCACCGCAAAACGCCAAGAGCGTAAAGGGAAAACAAGGCGGAAGAACCAAGCTAGGTTTTTAAGGGGTTTTGTAACAGGGCTGTAAAAGAAAAAGCCATCCGGTTAAATCGGATGGCTTTAACTGTTTATAATTGGAACATATTAAGCGTTTGATTCAGCAGGTCTTGAACCAAGAGCTTTGAATTTGCTTTTCTCAATGCCTTCACCAAAGATAATTAACAAAGGGCTGGCAATGTAAATGGAACTGTAGGTTCCTACGATAACACCAATCACCATGACAAAGGCGAAAAGGTGGACACCTTCCCCACCCCAAATATATAGAACCAAAACCACCAACCATGTTACGAACGAGGTTAAAATAGTTCTGCTAAGAGTTTGGTTAACACTATCGTTAATTATTTGGAATGAGAGAGCGGGATTTTTGCCACGTACCTCCCTGATGCGATCAAAAACAACAATGGTGTCGTTCACGGAATAGCCTACAAGAGTAAGCAATGCAGCTACAGCAGGTAAATCGATTTTGAATTCCTGAAGCATGAAGAAATTGCCAAAGAAAGAGCCATGGAGGTAATGGCATAAAGCAATGGCGCCCAAAGTGAAGAATAAGTCATGAATAAGGCAAAGGAGTGCAGCAAGGCCAAAAGTCCAATTTCCGAACCTGAACCAAAGATAAAAAACAATCGCTGCCCAAGAGGTAACAATGGCATAAAGTGCACGTTGCTGAGTGCTTGATGCCAGTTGTGGATCGAAGTTTTCAAGTCTTTCAGGCTGAGCTTTTGAGTTAAATTCTGATTGAACGGATTTTAGACTTTCTTCAAGAGCGTTAACATTGGCAGGTTCAGGTAATTCGAGTGTCATTTTGTTGAATCGGCCATCTTTTTGCTCGCCAGCGGGATCCAAGCGCATTTGCCTAGCTGCGGTGGTGAGGTTTTTCTTTTCAAATTCTTGTCGTAGGATGAGGCTGATTTGTGCCCTGGAAGCATAGCTATCAAATTCGAGAGAAGCATTCATGCCATTTTTGTCAACCGAATATTTGGATAATTGAACACGTTGTAGATCGCTCCCAACGATTTTATTAACTTCTTCAAGAACGATAGAAGGATTGCGTTCAGTGGTTCGTATGGTGAAGAATTTGCTTTTGTTTCCAAGGCTGATTTCTGGGTTGGGCAGAAAAATTTGTTCGATGGAAATTTCAGGAAGGGTAGTCTTGGCGAATTTGCTTCTTAGCCAAGAGATGTCCTGCATGGAGGTAAGTTGACCACTGTAAGCGGTGCCCCCTTCGAAATCGATATTAAGGCCACCTTTGTCCAGCCTGTAAATAAAGAGGCCTCCCCCGATAACAGTAAGGGTCAAGGTGATGGAAAACATCGCCCGCCTGATAGCCATGAAATCGAAATTAGGATTCACGAAAATATGCAACATCTTCAGGTCGCCAATCCATCCCTTAAGTTGGCATACATCGAATATTGTTCGAGTCATGAACAGCGAGGTAAAGAGACTAATGATAAGCCCAAGTGTAAGGCTGATGCCGAACCCACGAAGCTGATCGTTGCCAACCACATACAGAATGATCGCAGTGAAAATACTGCTCATGTGGGTGTCAATAATGGTGGGGAAAGCGCGGTCATAACCGTTTCTAAGAGCAAGAAGAATACTAGCTCCTTTTTCCCGTTCTTCACGAAGGCGTTCGTAAATAAGAATGTTAGCATCCACCGCCATGCCAAGTGTCAGCACCAAGCCAGCAAGGCCAGGCAGGGTAAATGTTGCTTTAACAATGACCATGAATGCAACGGTAAGAAGCAGGTTTGATAGAAGCGCAATACAAGCAACAAGGCCTGAAAGTCGGTAGTAAACAATCATGAAAACGATAACAGCAAGGAACGCAAAGATAATCGAATAGGTTCCAGCTTTAATGGTGTCATCGCCAAGAGTAGCGCCAACAGTGTTTTCGCTGACAGGCTGAGGTTTTAAGGTTGCAGGAAGAGCGCCCGCACGAAGAATTCTAACTAAGGTGTCGATATCAGCAGGGGTAAAGCTGCCGCTGATCTGGCCATCGGTACGAATGGCCTGATTAAGAACAGGAGCAGAGCGAATCTGTCCATCCAAAACAATAGCAAGATGCCTTTTGAACCCATCTTTGCTAGCAGGTCTGTTACGGTTGGTGAGTTCATAAAACCGGTTGCCACCTTCAGCAGAGAAGCGGAAATCTACGGTAAGATCGCCTTTGCTATCCATGCCCCTTCGAGCGCTGGAAAGGAGGTCTCCGGTGATTTCTTTACCTGCTTCAGTATTTCGGGTTAAAAGAAAATACTCGTACTTCTTTTCGGATTCTCGATCCTTGGGCATTAATCGTTCAGGATTGGGAATACTTCTGGAATAGATAAGGCAAGAGTTGGTGCCAGGTGCGGTGATAGCTTCTTTATCTCGGGTGGATGCGACTTGCTTAAAACTTCCACTTCGAACTGGATCGGTTTCAGCAGAACTGTTAAGGCCAAGAGAGTAAAGTTCTTCTTTGCCAACTTCGATCCAAGAATAAGAATACTGGGCTCGATCGCCATTGATGGATGCATTGAAAGTGGCAACGCCATTATCTGCCTTGGGAGCAGGGGGTGCATCGCCATCGCGAGCAAGTTGTTTTAAACGAACTTGATTGGCAGGTTCACGAAGATATTTTTCTGCAGCAGCAATAGCTTCTTCATCATCAAGCCTGTTGGCAAGAATCCTGAATTCCAATCGTCCTTGCTGGGAGATGAGATCTTTGATGCGCTCAACTTCTTCGGTGGTGAGGCCCCGTTTTTCTTTATTTTGCAAAAAGCGATCACGAATAGATTTGCTAACAGCTTCTTTTTCTGTTTCTGGGTAGGCATCTTCAACGCGGGCAATAAGCCGCATGATGTCGCCGCGGGGGACAGTCTGGTAGTTGGTGCCTTCTTTACCAGGAAATTCCTTACGGACGGTTTCCAAGATTGTTTGCCAAGCTTTTTCTTCAGCTTCGGATTGCTTTTGCCCGCCGGTGGGCAGAATGATTTCCACCCGCGGTGGATCACCCTGAATGGGTCGGATGGTAATATTAAAAAGATCTGCGGGATCGATACGCCTTTTAAGCGAAGCAGCAAGCTCTTCAATATTTACCTTGGTACCTGGTTCAGTCTTCTTGGAGTCTACCTCGTAAACGAGAATGGAACCCCCAACAAGATCGACCCCAAGGCGGAAACCACCTTGGCCGTTATCATACTTTCCATAAGCCCATAAAAGCACAGCGCTGGGAATAAGGAAAGAAAGAAGACAGATGAAAACTCTGCTTAAATTCTGCTTCATAATTTGAACTTTACATCATTGGCGGAACAAAATATTGTGCCGGTTCCCCGCCTTGAGAACTACGGCTTAGGAAGAGACTTTACCATTAGTTTTGGTTTGATGCTCTTCTTCGTTTGAAAAATTTCTAGAAATACTTCCTTTAGTCATACGAATCCGAGTGTTGTCATCAACCTTAATGGTTAACTCATCCTCGTTATCGCTGACAGCAACTACAGTCCCATAAATACCTGCGGAGGTCAAAACCCGATCATTTTTCTTTATGGTATTTAGCAGAGTTTTGCGTTCTTTTTCCTGCTTTTGCATGGGTCGCCAAAGAATGAAATAAAAGAGCACCAAAATGCCCATGGGCAGAAATAAATTCATCCAAAAAGGCTCTGGGGCTTTTCCCTCTGCCTGGGCCCAAATCTGAATCGAAATTAAATTCTGAATCATGAATACCTCATTAACCTTTTATCATGTCTCTATCGGTTCTTAAGATGGATCTTAAGTTTCCGCATCAAACCGTGCAAGGCAATCTGCCCTGTACGATTCAAATTGGCCCAAATCGATGGCATCACGCGCTCCCTGCATTAGTCTGCAGTAATAGTTTAGATTATGGATTGTGAGCAAAGTTGCCCCTAGCATCTCTTCCGCCATGAATAAATGATGCACATAAGCTCTGGTATGGTGAACGCAACAATAGCAGTTGCAGCCTGCTTCGAGGGGTTTTTCTGATCTGCGATGCTCGGAGTTACGCATTCTAAGTTTGCCGAAAGAAGAAAAGCCGGTGGCGTTGCGAGCGTTTCTAGAAGGCATGACGCAATCAAACATGTCTATGCCGTTATAAACCCCATCTAAAAGATCTTCGGGCCTACCGACGCCCATAAGATAACGGGGCTTGTTTTCGGGCAAAAACGATGCGCTTTGGCCTAGTACTGCCACCATTTGCGCAGGGGTTTCGCCAACGCTAAACCCGCCAAGGGCATAGCCCGGGAAATCCAATTTAATAAGCTCTTTTGCGCAATATTCTCGTAGAGCTAAATTGGTGCCACCTTGCACAATACCAAAAACAGATTGGGTTGGGCTTTTAGCAGAGCCTCTACATCTGGATGCCCACAAAATAGTACGATCAACCGCTTTTTTTAATTGATCTAAATCGCATCCAAACGGAGGGCATACATCAAGACACATTGCAATATCGGCGCCCAACTTTTCCTGAATTGCGATAGCTTTTTCTGGGCTTAGATCTAAAAGCGTACCATCCAAATGAGAACGAAACGCAGCCCCTTGATCCGTGATCTTGCAATCATGTGCCAAACTAAATACTTGAAAACCACCGCTATCAGTTAGAATCGCACCGTTCCAATTCATGAATTTATGTAAACCGCCCATAGCTTGGACAGTATCAGGGCCTGGACGAAGAGCGAGATGATAGGTATTTGCGAGGATAATTTTTGCTGTGGTATCAGCGATTTGGTCGGAGGTCAGGCCTTTAACCGTGGCAAGAGTGCCAACGGGCATAAAAACAGGGGTATCAATAGCGATACCCCTGACATTTAAAATACCCCTGCGAGCCGTTCCGTCTTTTTTAAGCAGATTAAAGGAAAGACTCATTCGAAAAATCCAAGCAAGAGAAGAACTTAATCGCCTCGCAATGAAAGGCCCATAGCCTGCAGTTTTTCACGAACTTCGCTAAGGGAAGTCATGCCAAAATTGCGGGATTCAAGCAGTTCATCGGCAGTACGCTGCATGACTTCGCCCATGGTATTGATACCAAGTCGATTCATACATTTTCGGGCTCGAACCGAAAGCTGCAGATCAGAAATAGGCCTATTCATTAAAGCCATTTCCTGCTCGGTTAGATTTTGCGGGAGTCGGAAAACAGGTTCGCGTTGTGTGGAATCTTCGAGAGACTGGCCCAAGCGAAGATTTTTAGCAACCAGCATTTCTTTGATTTCGGTAAGCGAGGTTTCGCCGAAGTTTTTACTTGCTAGTAATTGAGCTTCGCTAACGCGGGTAAGATCACCCAAAGATCGAATATTCATCTTTTTAAGGCAATTACGGCTGCGAACGGAAAGTTCGAAATCGGTAACAGGAACTTCAAGCACCTGATTGTATTTACTGTTATCGCGGTCTTCATCAGGGCTGTAGTACATTGTCTGAGCGGCTTGAGCATCTTTTAGATAAAGTCTGGCTTGATCGTCTAGTGGGTCGGAATAAAGTGCAGTTTTGTAGCAATCAACAGCTTTATCAAATTTGTTGTTATCTTCATAAAGAACCCCAAGGTTTTTAAGCACGCCCACATGAATGGGGGGGTGTTTAAGGCATTTTTCGTAAAAACCAATGGCTTCGTTATCGTTACCGGCTTGATCGTTTGCCTGAGCGAGGTGAAAAAGTGCCCCGGTGTGTGTGGGGTCTAATTCAACAGCCCGTTCAAGATGCTTGACCGCAGAGGCTTTTTCGCCTTCGTCAAGAAATATTCCAGCTTTTTGGAAATGGAACTCAGCACTATGGCTGGCAAGTTCTTCCAATTTAACAAGAGTGGCTTTTGCTTCTTTGAGATTTTCTTTTTGACGAAGAAGATCAATTCGTTGGAGCTGAACTTGATTGATGTTGTAACCCAGCTTTTCAGCTTTATCAAAAGCTTTGGAGGCTTCTTCGATATTTTTGGTGGAAAGACATGCTTTTCCCAAATAAAAGAAAGCCAAGCTGCTTTCGCCATGAGTTAGGTTTTCGATGGCTTCGCTGGTATGACCCATAAAATAAAGAGCGATACCAAGTTTAAGTTGGTATTTTTTATGACCAGGTGCTGGCGTGGTTTCAACTTTCTTTTTAAGAAGTTGAACTACTTCTTTTAAGCTTTTGAATTGTTGGTTTCCCTGAGCCAAACCGTTGCGAAGTTGCTGGACAGTGCCAGCATCGCAATCTTCTTTTTCTACCATCAAAGTTCGCAAGTCGATCAGCATTTGGTCAGCCATAAATTTAACTCCACAACGGAAACATCAAGATGAAGGTTGAGTAAGCTTGAGAGTTTCTGGACAATAAAGAAAATCAAGCTTTAACTATTTTGGCCCTGCAATTCTTCAAAAGTAAATATATTCACAATAGGGCCATAATCAAGTGTATTTGGCTAGGTGTTGGTAAGGTAGGGTAAATTTACCTAAATCTTTACAAAATAGGGCGATATTTTTATGAGTTCGATTTCTTGTTATGCGATGGTTGTTTCGGGGCTGGAAAGTATAGCTGCACGCGAAATCGAGTTGCTATTAGATGCCAAAATCACGCGAAAAACTGATGGTTTGGTTACTTTTAAGATCGATGGCCCCGATCCTGATCTTTTTGACCTGAAAACCACGGAAGATGTTTTTCTTTTTGCTTGGGGGACAGATTCTCTTACTTATCGGGCGAAAGATTTAGAAGATATTCGCAAATGGACTGCCAAAGAGGGTGATTGGACCCGCCTGATCAGTCAACATCATGCTTTTAAGCCCAAAACCAAGGGGAAGCCCACTTATCGCTTTATCACGCAAATGGATGGGGAGCATGGCTATCACCGAAAAGATGCCCAAAAGGAGTTCGCCAAGGGATTGGCTAAGTTTATTCCGCCCAACTGGAGAATGGTCGAGGATAACGCCTCGGTAGAATTTTGGTTGACCATTGAAGAGAAGACAGCTGTAGCGGGAATCAGACTGACCGACAAAACCATGAGGCATCGAACCTACAAGGTTGCGCATCGCCCAGCTTCGTTGCGACCCACCGTTGCAGCAGCGATGGTCCGGATTGCAGAACTTAAACCGACGCACAAGGTGATGGATCCTATGTGTGGTGCGGGAACTATCCTTGGAGAATATCAAATTTATGCAGAACGATGGCGCGTGCCCCGAGAAGCAGCATGGGGCGGTGATATCGAACAGGCAGCAGTATTGGATGCTTCTGCAAATACCAGAAGGTTGGGGAAAATTCATTTGCATCGTTGGGATGCTCGCTGGCTTCCGCTTGATTCTTCTTCGATTGATCGAATTATTTGTAATCCGCCTTTTGGTAAGCAGATTTCGCCAGATGTGGACATCAACAAACTTTATCGCGGCCTGATGATCCAGTTTAATCGAATTCTTAGCCCTGGTGGCAAAGCGGTGTTATTGGTAAGTGATTATGCAGCATTAAAGGGCGCTTGTGAAAATGT
>CALARU010000027.1 GCA_937888715.1 uncultured Planctomycetaceae bacterium
AAACAAGCACTACAACGGCCATTGGCTCAAAATGAAGCAACCTATCAAAGAAAGCGAAGCCCCCTTTCTAGGCAAAGGCTACACTTCCGTTTGGGCAATGACCAACCCTTCTGTTGAAATAACACAAAGCCTACGAATTATCCCTGGCGCTCAAACCAACAAATTAGACACTGTACTTGTCCGCTATAGAATCGAAAACAGGGGCAACAAGAATCTCACCATCGGATTCAGAACCCTTTTAGACACCTTCATTGGCAGCAATGATGGTGTGCCCTTTTTAATACCAGGTGATTCCGAACTTTGCAGCTCCAGCAAAATCATGAACAGTGCAGGTGTTCCAGATTTTCTTCAGGCACTTGAAAACAATGATCTTAACAACCCGGGCACCGTTGCGAACCTTAGCCTTCTAAATCCTGGATTGGAAAAGCCCTCCAAGCTAACCTTGGGATGCTGGCCCGATTATCGGCTTAAAAACTTAATTCCCGATGGCAAAAATTGCAAGGAGGGCGATACTCTTTGGGATGTGCCTGTTGCTAAAATCAACACCCTTGATCCCGCAGATTCCGCTGTGACCATGTATTGGGAACCAACGCTTATACTTCCCTTTAAAACCAGAGAAGTTGGTTACTCATACGGGTTAGGTACTTTTGCTGGTAGTCAGGGCCAAGGCCAACTAGCTCTCACTGCTGGGGGCTCTTTTGCGCCCAATGGCGAATTCACCCTCACTGCATATGTATCAGGCCACACATCTAAAGACACCCTCGACCTCACCATCCCTGAAGGGTTTAAGTTGATCGAAGGCTCGCTTAAAACATCGCTTCGCGATTCCCAATCCAAATATGCGATTTCATGGAAACTTAAAGCTCCTTCATCCGAAGGCGCTTTCCCCTTCAAGATTCAGTCTTCAAAAAACTTCAAGGAAGAAATCGAGATAAGAATTCGTAAAGCCATTCTTGGTGGCGTGTTCGGCTAACTTAAGGATTTGCAACTTTGTCTCTGCGATTATTTGTAATTTACTGTGCATTGATTGGTGGTCTTTGCTCCTACTTAGGCTGGGCTATGGGCCTCTCCATCACAACGGAAGGCTTTTTAAGAGCAGCTTACAAAGGCATGTTTGCAGGTACCCTTATTGGTGCGGGTCTAAGCTTACTCGATTCCATTTGGAATGGCAGAAGCATCACTTTCACATTTTGCCACACCTTGATTGCGGCTATTTTTGCTGGCATGGGCGGATTTCTCGGAGGCATCATTGGAGAATTTCTTTTCAGCATCCATAAATCTCTTATCATTGCAGGGTGGTTATTCACCGGCCTACTCATCGGCATCGCTATTTCCACATTCGAAATACTAATCTCCTTGAATAACAATCAAGCAAAAATCTTTGCTATATCCAAAGCGTTGAAGTGCATGGCTGGGGGAGCAATGGGTGGATTGATGGGAGGGGGAATTTTTTATTCGGTGTTGTTACTATGGGTGACATGGTTTGGCCCCGGAATATTCTGGACACCCGCAGCCATTGGTTTTTCTGTTCTGGGAATTTGCATTGGCCTGTTCATCGGGTTGGCCCAAGTGTTGATTAAAGAGGCGTGGGTTCGGGTTGAAAACGGGCGCTGGCAAGGTAAGGAATTAATCCTTGCAAAAGCTGTTTCCGTAATCGGGCGAAAAGAAGGTTGCGAAATCGCCTTGTTTGGTGATCGTAATCTCGCACCCGAACATGCTTGCATTCGAAAACGAGAGAACGGCTTTTATCTCGCAGATCTTGATAGCCCGGATGGAACTTACCTCAACAAAAAAAGAATGAAGGAAGAAACGCTTCTTCAATCAGATGATATAATTCAAGCGGGGGCGACTAGGCTTAAGTTTCTTGAAAAGACTAAGAACCGTAATTGATATGCTAAATATTTAAGCTCATGGCTTCGCAGTTCAGTTGAAACCAAACCCTAAAGGTCTCAAGAATTGTGCAAGCCGGGTTCGGGCTCTGAACAGCCTCATTTTTACCGCTGCGCTCTTTAAACCAAGTTGCTTTGCGATTTCAACAATTCTATAATCCTGAGTATATCTCATTTCAAGAATCTGCCTGTCCTTCGAATTCAATTCCCCAACTGTCCGATTTACTTTGCAAAACAATTCCGCCTGCTCATACACAAATTCAGGAAGTGCAGTATGGGAGTCAATCTTCTCAAAAACCTCAGGCGCCATTGTGCCATATTTATAAAAGGAACTTTTGCAGTAGTCTTCTGCTAAGTTGCGAACCACTTTGCAAAGCCAAGACCTTTCATAGGTAACGACATTACCAAGTGTTAATTCGCGCCAATAGCGAAGAAACGCTTCTTGAGTAAGGTCGTTTGCAACATCGAAATTGAAACACCGCGAGTATGCTGCCAGCCAGACTTCATTGCGGTGTATTGAATAAATCTTGAGGAACTGTTCTTGCATGATGATCTCCTTTCATGCATCTAAATCACTGTTTATTATCAGTACGATTTAGAAAGAAGAAAGTTCATCAAAAGTGAATATAGCTAAGCTATTGCAACAGAAACTGCATAAAGAACAAAAGAAGATATTGATTCAAAAATAATCACTCGGGGATCCAAGAATCCTCGGGCTTTATGCTCAGGCAAAATTCTGCGAGAAGAACCGCGGAGTACTCAAGGTCTTTCAAACTAACGACTTCAACCGGGCTATGCATATAGCGATTAGGAATCCCGATTAAACCCATGGCAACGCCTTCGCCAACCATTTGCATTGCGTTGGCATCGGTGCCACTCCCCTTCGGAATCCCTCTAATCTGGTTGGGAATACTAAAATCTCGAGCAACATCCATCATGCGATCGATCACTTTAGGATTAAAATTAGGGCCACGATGAATCACAGGGCCTGCTCCGAGTTTAACTTCGCCCAAGTTCTTGCGATCGGTACCGGGCGTATCTGTCGCATGGGTAACATCCACCGCCAACCCTACCTGCGGAAGAATTCCTTGCGCACTTGTAGTAGCCCCACGCAGGCCTATTTCTTCCTGCACTGTAGAAACAAAATGAATATCAATAATAGGATTTTTTTCACTCACCAACCTCAACGCTTCCATCACTGTCCAAACCCCCACCTTATCGTCCATCCCAGGCGAACAAGCCAAACCATTCAGCAATTCGCGATACCCAAGGCGAACTGTTATTGTGTCGCCATTCATTACCAATGCTTCAGCTTCTTTTTTATCCTTGGCGCCTATATCAACCCAAACATCAGAAAATTGTGGCACCTTGTTGCGCTCATCATTGGTTAGAAGGTGAGTTGCCTTGCGTGAAAGCACTCCATTAAGAGGACCATCCTTAGCCCAAACCGTGAGGTGCTGGCCGAGAAGAATCTGCATATCCCAACCGCCAATCGGCTGAACATAAAGAAATCCGTTTTCATCAATATGCTGGATCATAAGGGCAATCTGGTCGCAATGGCCCGCAAGCATGAGTTTCTGGGTTTCGCCCTGCCCCGACCTCGAACCCTTTTTCACACAGTGCACATTCCCATGCCGATCGGTTCGAACTTCATCAGCAAATTTACCTGCCCATTCCCTTACCACTTTTTGAATTTTAGCCTCATAACCCGAAGGGCTAGGCGTTTCGAGAAGAGTTTTAAGGAAATTCAACGATGTTTCGTTCATATCTATTGTTCCATTGCACCGGGAACGACCCCGGACCACCTGAATTAAAGTCTGCCTAAATACCACAAACAGTGAAATTACTATTAGCATAAGCCGATGGAAAGGGTATTATTATATAGCTAGCTGGTTTATAGATCCCGCCAAGTAACTTTTGGTTCAATAACCTTTAGGATACCCGCCATGACAAGGTTTCAAACAATCCTTCGCAATTTAATTGCCTATTCCATAACTGCAATATGCTTTGGTTCAACTTTAACACAAAATGCATTTGCAGAACCACCTGAAGATGTTGCCAAGCGAAGCGAAATTCTAGGCAAACCAGAAACTATCGAGGTTCATCCCGCAACGATCAACCTAAGCAGCAAGCGTGGATTTACGCAAGTTGTTGTAACAGGCAAATACGCAGGCGGCCTAATCCGCGACCTGACACCCTTTTCTTTTCTTTCGATCGAACAACCAGATATCGCTAAAATCGATGGCGCAAGCATCGTCATGGCTCTCAAAAATGGCTCAACCAAACTTAAAGTGACAACAGGCGGAACTACCACTTTTGTTCCCGTTAATATCACTACAACTGAAAAACCCGACCCTGTTAGTTTTCGCAGAGATGTTATTGCTGCGATGAATGTGGGCGGCTGTAACGCTGGGGCCTGCCATGGTACCCCTTCAGGCAAGAATGGTTTCAAGCTAAGCCTCAGGGGCTTTGACCCCGCTGCAGATTATCTGCAACTGACCCGCGATGTTTTGGGCCGTCGAACTTCCTCCGAAGATCCTGATGCTGCTTTGATGCTGCAAAAAAGTTTGGGTAGAATCCCCCACGAAGGCGGGCAACGCTATCACCCCCAAGCAGAAACCACCCGCGTAGTTCGCACTTGGCTCGCAGAAGGCTTAAAAGATGATGCACCTACTTTGGGCGTGCTTAAATCAATCGATGTATTTCCAGGCGCTCGCATTTTTCGTGCCCCCGCTGCTTGGCAGCAACTTAGCGTGAAGGCCAACTTCGCTGATGGTTCTTCCCGCGATGTCACCCCGCTCACCGTTTTCACCAGCAGCGACACTTCCATTGCAGATGTAAACAACCGTGGCTTGGTCGAATTCAAACAGCCAGGTGAAATCGCAATCTTGGTTCGCTACCTCGAAGAACTCGTCAGTGTGCGCTTTACCTACCTCGATAACCGGGTTCAATACGCTTGGAAAAGCCTTGTCCCCAATAACTTCGTCGACAACAACATTTTCGCTAAACTAGAGCTTCTAGGTATCCCCCCCTCCGAAAACTGCTCGGATCAAGAATTCATGCGTAGGGCCTACCTCGACTCTTGTGGCATTCTTCCAAACGCCAAGGAAACCCTTGATTTCCTCGAAAGCAAAGACTCACAAAAACGCTCTAAGCTTGTAGAAGCCCTTACCCTTCGGCCCGAGTTCTCCGATTTCTGGACCCTCAAGTGGTCCGACATTCTTCGCAGCAATCGTAAAACCATCCAAGTCAAAGGTATTCATTCGTTCCAACATTGGGTCAAAGAAAACATCGAACAAAATGTGGGCATTGATCGCATGATCCGTGATCTGATCACCAGCACAGGCAGCGCTTCCGCCAATCCTGCTGCCAACTACTATCGCATCTCTCGCGACCCCCTAACACTCGCAGAAACTACCGCCCAACTATTCCTTGGCTTCCGCATGCAATGCGCCAAGTGCCATAACCATCCATTCGAACGATGGACCCAAGATGATTACTATTCCTTCGCGGCTTTCTTCGCCCGAGTGAAAGTTAAAAAAGATAACACCGATGTCGGCCCAGATCCAAAAGTTGCTGCAGGCGAAGTGGTGTATGAAGACCGCACAGGCGAAGTCACCCAACCACGCAGTGGTAAAGTCATGGCTCCAAAGTTCCCTGGTGGCGCCATCGCAACTGCCGAAAACGGCAAAACCCGCAGAGAAGCCCTTGCTGATTGGCTCACTAAACCAGAAAACCCCTTCTTTGCTAAGTCCGTCGTCAACCGAATCTGGTTCCATCTCATGGGCAAAGGTATTGTCGACCCAGTCGATGATTTCCGCGAATCCAACCCCAGCGCCAACGATGAGCTTTTAGTTGCGCTAGCTCAAGATTTCGCCAAGAGTGGCTTCGATTTCCGCCATCTTGTTCGCACCATCATGAACTCCAAAACCTATCAGCTAAGCGCCCAGCCCACCAAAGATAACCAAGAAGATGGTAAGTACTTCTCACACGCAAGCACCAGGCTTCTAACCGCAGAACAACTGCTCGATTCGATCTGCGCAATTACCGAAGTGCCCGAGAAGTTTGCTGGCTTGCCCCTAGGCACCCGTGCAACCCAGTTGCCCGATACCGAAGTTAACCATCTGTTTCTTAAAACTTTTGGCCAGCCAGCCCGCGAACTCGCTTGCGAATGCGAACGCGAATCTGATAGCAACCTCGCCCAAGCGTTACAGCTCATCAACGGCCCAACTATTAACGAAAAAATCCGTAACACCTCTAACCGCATAGCCAGACTTATCAAAGAATCCAAAAGCGATAAGCTCATCCTCGATGATCTTTACCTCGCTACCCTCAGCAGAATGCCCACCGCTGAAGACTATAAAGTTGCGAACGATCACCTAGCGAAAACCAAGGAAAAGCGCCAAGCTTGGGAAGACCTTCAATGGGCCCTCATTAACTCCAAGGAATTCCTTTTCCGCCACTAGGATTATCATGCAATCCGTCCTCTCCGCCTCGAGTGTGGTACTAGAAAACTCCACACTCGAACCAGGCCATGTTATCCTCAGCGATGGCATAATTTCCAAAGTTTCAAACGGCCTCTACCAAGGCCCCATTCAAAATCACCAGCACTTCGATGGTTATACCCTCTGCCCTGGATTCATCGATCTTCATGTGCATGGCGGATTGAATTGCGACTTCATGGATGGCACCCCCGAAGCTTTTCATACCGTCTGCAAAGCCCACCTAAAACATGGAACCACCAGCCTGCTTGCAACCTCCACCGCTGCAACCATGCCCTCAATACTTAAATTCCTTGAGACCTGCAGGGCTAGCAAAAAAGCAAACTGGACCGATGCAGCGCAGGTTTTAGGTGCGCATTTCTATGGCCCCTACTTCTTCCCTGAAGCTCGGGGTTGCCATCCTTCAGAACCAATCGTTGCCCCAACCCCCGAACACTTCAATTCTTTCTTAGATTTTGCAGATACCATCATCACAGCAAGTGTTGCCCCAGAATTACCAGGGGCTGAAGCTTTTGTGAAAGCCTGCCTTGAAAAGAACATCCGCTGCAATGCAGGCCATTCTCATGCGACTTTTTCGCAAGTCGAAACCGCTGTTCATTGGGGCGTGCGCCATGTTGATCACCTGTTCTGCGCCATGTCTGACCGAGCTAAGCTAAGGCTTACGCAAACCTACCCCATGCGGGGCGGCTTATTCGAAGCCACACTCTTCTTTAATGAACTCACCACCGAGATTATCGCAGATGGTAAACACCTCGCAGATGACCTTCTAAGGCTTGCCTTCAAAATCAAAGGCCCCGACTCCCTCGCCCTAGTCACCGATGCCAACCGTGCACTCGATATGCCCGATGGCCCATACATCTTTGGCAATAAAGATGAAGGCTGCACCATCCTAAAACACGATGGTGTTGGCCTAATGCCCGATGGCAAAGCCCTCGCATCAAGCGTCGCAGGGATGGACCACTGCGTTCGTACCATGCACCACGCAACCAATGCCCCCCTGCCCGAAATCATTCGCATGGCTTCCCTCACTCCAGCAAAAATTGCAGGATTCGATAAAACCCTAGGCAGCATCACCCCCGGGAAAATCGCAAACCTCCTCCTCCTCGATCAATACCTCCATGTTTCCAAAATCTTCCTCAAAGGCTTTCCCGTAAGTATTTAATTCAACCTCTTTCCTTTTCTTTTTTTCTCTTTCTTTCTTTTTCTTCCCCCAACTCCCTGCCCTCTTCCCTCCGGGAAAAGTTTCCTAGGGCGGTGCCCTAGGCTGGTTGAGCCTGCCCCTTCAGG
>CALARU010000028.1 GCA_937888715.1 uncultured Planctomycetaceae bacterium
CGCGTCTGCATGGCATGCAGAAGGTCAGGGGTTCAAATCCCCTCAGCTCCACTAAAAAAGGCCTGCTGTATAAAACAGCGGGCCTTTTTCTTTTTTGACACTTGATTCTTTCAGAGCCGGATGCATCAGCGACGGTTAGGTTTTAAAATAGATATCCATTTTTCTTATTAAACATTATCTACCTGTTTCATCGACCAGCATTTACTTTGTCTTCGCCAAGCGAAAACCGAGGTAGTCGATATTCCAAGTGGAAGGCAAGTTGTTGAACCAATTCGCAGAACGAGAATGCAATCCCACGCCCATGAAAGACCCGCCCCTAGGATATCGATTATGCGGGTCAAGGCTTCACTTACTGTCAATAAAACAAGATTCTGTTTGTATCAAGATTCAGATATGCAATATTTGAATTGCCCATCATGATTGCCTTGGGCGGGTAGTCATGATATCTGAACCTCAAGGGTAATACCTTGGGGTTTATGTGTGATAGTTGGAGCAAAAAAATAATGCTAGACTTTTTTCCATGGCTTGCGAAACAATTGGACAGAATGATTCGTAAGAATCAAAAAATATTTGATTGTCTAGTGTTCTTCTCATTAATCTGTGCAGGAATTACTATCATCATTATGCCAATATATGCTGTTGTATTTGATGGCCACGACCGGTCTATTTTATGGCTTTGTATTCCAGGTTGCGGGTTGACATGTATTGCCGCTGTGATTTTTATTATCGCTTTAAAAGATATGATAGGAAGCAAGCAGGAGAAAATATTTACAGACGCAATGGCGGATTCCAAGGCTGTTTATGCCAAGGCTGATGAGAACAAAGGCAAGTAAGCCCGCCTTTTTTATAGTGTCGGATATTAGGTGCTTGGGTTTATTTGTTTAACTGGGTGGTACTTTAAGGGGTTGGCAATGGATGATTCTGAGGCTGTTTATCACAAGGCTAGGGCTGTTTATCACAAGGCTTTGGATGAGGCTAAGGCTGTTATTGATAAGGCTGAGGCTGTTTATGAAACGGCTATAGCTAAGCCTAGGGCTGTTTATCACAAGGCTTTGGATGAGGCTAAGGCTGTTTTTGATAAGGCTGAGGCTGTTTTTGATAAGGCTTGTGCTGAGGCTTTAAAAGACAAAGAAAAGTAAGCCTGCCCTTTTTTTTATAGCTATTGAATATTGCTTAGACCTATGCCCTTAAAAGTCGCAAGACCTGTACATGGTTCCAAGCTTTGCCCCTTCTCGTTTCATGGTTGTCGAGCTGCCGCCACTCCGGGTAGCTCGAAATAGATTTTGAAATAACTAGTTCGTAATCTTCTGGCGACCCAATGTGATGCCGATAATCTTCTTGGCAGTCTAGACCCCCGCCCTCCCTTAGGGCAGCTACCCTTAATTTTATAAAAATCTCCCTTCGGGATGCTCTTTAAATACAGAAGCAACAAGCAGTAAAGTGGCTAAGCAGTTATAAAGCTGTCCTCGCCAAGCGGAACCCGTTGCGGTAGTCACTATTTGACGGCGGGTGACTGTGCCGGAAAGAAGAACCAGCCTTCAAAGCATTGTCGAAGAAACACCCACCTCGCAGTGCACGGTAAGTACCTGTTGCTGGCCCCTTCGGATCTATCACTGGTTCCTTGGGATACGCTGCGTGCCAATCTTCGCACCACTCCCACGCATTCCCGTGCATATCGTATAAGCCAAATGCATTAGGCTTGTAACTCCCCACTGCCACGGTTTTTTTTATCTCTGAAGCCCTATAGTTTGCATCCTTGGGAGTGATCTCATCTCCAAAAGAATAAGCTGTGGTTGTTCCCGCCCTGCAGGCATATTCCCACTCTGCCTCTGTTGGAAGCCTATAGCCACCACCCGTCTTTGCATTTAACTTCGTGATAAATTCCTGACAATCTTCCCATGATACATCCGTTACTAGTAACTTTCGCCCCTTCTCTCTACTGAGATTTTCCCCCATAATCTCAAACCACTGCTCCTGTGTTACTTCGTGCTTACCCATGTAATAGGGTTTCGTTATCGTTACTTCATGCTGCGTTTCATTATCACTTCGGCCTTTTTCAGACGCAGGTGATCCCATTTTAAACTTCCCCGCAGGGATTAATACCATCTCTAACTTTACATCTTTGCCAAGATCAACAACCTCGACCTTCCAGGGCTTCACTTCCTGTGCCATCACTGTTAACGCACCCACCCAAACCTAACACCATTGCTATTCCTAGTATTCTTTTCATCTTTCACCTCTGGGGATAAAGTTAAACCTTGAAATAATCCATCTCCAGAATTTATTTAAACATCACAGTTCAAATCGATCACACCAACCCTCAACATAACTGATACAACTCAGTATTACTCAGATTTCGGGGCCAGCCAGCGGGTTGCATTCTCTAAAAGTTGAAGCACCGGTTTCTCTTTGAACACGGCATAGGTCTCGTGCCCAGGGCGGAAGTAAAACACCCGACCCTTGCCTAGATTCCAGACCATGCCACTGCGAAACCAATTGCCACTCGCCCAACGCTCTTCCAGCACGACTTCGTCTGGTTCAGGCACATGAAAAGGCTCGGCATACATTTCCGTTTGCGGTATTTCAAATGTCGCAGGAAGCCCCTTGGCGATCGGATGGTCAGGTTTGAGAATCCTAATCTGGCTCGGCTTACCATCCGCACGATACGCAGGGAAACAACAGTTCGGCTTGTACACCGTTGCTTTCTCAGTGCCATCCGGAAACTTGCGCAAATCGATGTAAGGCGTAAGCTTATCCCCTGCACCCGGAACCGTATAACGCTTGGGCGGATTGGCATAGGTGATTTCCACATTCGCGCCATTGCGTTTCAACAATTTCTCGGCATCAAGCTTAGTGCGCTCGTACATCGCTTCTACGAAAGGTGTAGACCAATGCGCAGAATGAAGCGCGATTAATGATAAGGTTCCATCTTTGATTCGCTGGATCAGCGGCTTGGCCATCTCGGGTGTAATCTCGGCTTGCCTAGCATGACCCCACCAAATAAGAACATCGCAACCGCGCATATGCACAGGCGATAGCCCCTTCTCATCTTCATCGATGGTCACCGATTTTACCGCAAGGCCAGGCAAGTTCTTAAGGTGGCTGGCGATCTGGTTTCCCAAAAAATTATCGTATGCTTGTTTCTGCTTCGGCTGGCGTTCATCCCATACCACTACATTAATAAGTTTTGGATCCGCTGCAGCAACAGAAACAGGAAGAAGTAATCCTGCGGTAGATGCCTTAATGAATTCTCGACGGTTATTGTTCACAGTCATGGCATATTCCTTTTTGAAAGTTGCAAGGTAAGTAGAAGTACTATTCTTAAATTTAAATTAAGAGTTTTTTCGTGCGCTAATATGAACACTGGCGCTTGAATGAAGGCAAATAGCTGCAGCTGCAGCTACATTTAAAGATTCTTCACCACCTGGTTGGGCGATGCGAACGCAATGCTTCGCACTCTGCAGCAAAGATTCTGACAAGCCCTGCCCTTCATGGCCAAGCAGCCAGGCGCAAGGATAAGGCCAATCTGGATGGTGCATCCACTCATGCAAAAAAGGACCTTGATGGGAACTGGTTGCAATGCGAGGAACGGCCAAAACATCAAGATCGGATTCGGATAAGCCTTCATTTAATTGAAGGCCAAAATGTGCACCCATACCAGAGCGTAAAACTTTGGGCGACCAAAGCGCTGCGGTTCCCTTTAATGCCAACACTTGCTTAACACCAAACGCTGCTGCACTGCGCAAGATGGAACCCACATTACCTGCATCTTGCAAGCGATCCAGCACCACAGTTAGCATCGCAGGCTCTATGGGTTTTTGTTCTGGTAGTTCCAACAAAAAACCCATATGCGAAGGCGACTCTAAACCGCTGATAAAAGAAAATAAAGTATCGGGCAAAAGGGTTATCACGGGTGCGCATTTCAACCAGAGTTTGCTTTGCGACTCCCAAAGGCTTTCGGAAAAAAAAGCTTGAGTCACCGTTTGCCCACGCAACAAAGCAGCACTGCATAAATGATCGCCCTCCAGCCAAAAATTTCCATGCGTTCGATAAAAATTACTTTGACCAGAAAGCTGACGCAATCGCTTGATCATCAGGTTTTCGCGCGAGGTAATACGCTGAATAGGCGGAGTTGTCATTTAAAACCCTGCATCAATGCATTCGCCAAGAATTTGATAACCATCCAACATGAATGTTTCCCTAGGCTTATGTCTTGCAATGGATGATTATACAATTCGAAGACTGCACCGAAACACTTTTCGGCACATAATCTCTATGTTTTACAAGTTAGATTAAAAGAATTATCCAGAGGTGTAATTATTTTGTCTTCGCCAAACGAAGCCCGATACCATCATACCGAAGATCTGGCGTGCGCAGGTGAACCCTGCCAAAAGATGAAGTTGAAGAATCATCGGTAAGAAAAGAGCCACCTCGCAGTGCACGGTAAGCACCTGTTGCTGGCCCCTTCGGATCTATCACTGATTCCTTGGGATACGGTGCGTGCCAATCTTCGCACCACTCCCATACATTGCCATGCATATTGTAAAGGCCAAAATCATTGGGAGTGTAGCTGACTACATTCATGGCTTTACCTACTTTTGTATCATTATAATTTGCCTCGCTAGTCGTGATCTTATCACCAAATGAATAGGCAGTTGTTGTGCCCGCTCTGCATGCATATTCCCACTCTGCCTCTGTTGGAAGCCTATAGCCACCAGCCGTCTTAGCATTTAACTTCGTAATAAATTCCTGACAATCAAACCAAGATGCATTAGTAACAGGCAGCTTTGGGCCTTTATTAACACTAAAATTTTCGCAGCCAAGTGCAACCCATTGTTCCTGCGTTACTTCATACTTGCCCATGTGATAGGGCTTGGTAAGAGTTACTTCATGTTCTTGGCCTGGGGGCCCCATCTTAAATTTCCCTGCTGGGATTAACACCATATCTTTTTCTAAAGCTGCAATTATAGCTTCCGCTTCCTTGGCGGTAACTTCAATCTTTTCAGGATCCTTCTTCGCTTGCTGGGAGTTTTCTTTAGAACAACCCATTAAACCCAAAACCATTATAATTACAATTCCAAAGAGGTTTTTCATTTCTTGCCTTTAAAACATAACTCTGAAAGTTACTCATTTATAAGATTCATATAAAGCGAGCGAACAGAAATTTTAACCATAACCCATAACCAAGGCAAGCCAAGTTAATGATTGATATTTAAGTAAA
>CALARU010000029.1 GCA_937888715.1 uncultured Planctomycetaceae bacterium
GTGCCTGCAGAAGCTTCCCCATCGAACAAATTAAAATCCACCAGAACTTCTTCTAGTAACTTTTCAATGCGCATCGTCAGCATTTCCGCAGTAAGCCTTACTGGCTCGGGCACCTCGTTTAATGGCATGCGAATTCCCACGCCATTCCCCGCTCTCAACGCAAGCCACAGCTCATCAGCATCATTACGACCCAAAGCCCATTCATTGGAATGCTGGCCGGGCTGTACCCAAAAACAATTCCCCCTCGTCCAAAGATAGTTGATGCGTGGCGTAGAGGCCCAAGAAATTTTAGTGCTTGGATTACTAGGCTCGGTTCTGGTCTCGACCAGATACAATCGATCCACAAGTATGGAATGCGCACGCATCGCATTCTTGACAATCGTTTCGGGGTTTGCATGAACCGGGGTGAGGTAAAGGCCTCCTAAAAATGCCACCAACGCCGCTGCAACCATCCCTGAAAACCATAATGCTTTACGCCAAATGGCCCTTCCTGAAACTCTAAGTTCATCCTTTGCAAATACTTTGTTCAACACTTTATTAGCAAGAATTTGGGATCGGGGCTCTGCAGCCTTGTGATCCAAATAACTTCGCAAAAGTTCATCCATAGGGTGAGTATCGTCAGGTCTCATACGATTTGCTCCTCCATCACGGGGGCCAAGTGCTTTGCCAGCGATTGCCTGGCACGATGCACCAAAACCCCGGCATGGTTGTTGGTGATCTTTAATGCTTTTGCAATTTCTTCGGTGGTTGCACCCACTACTTTTAATTGAATCGCAGACCGCTGCTCAAAAGTCAAAAGCAACAACCCCTCTTCAATCTTTTGTTCCATCTCTTTGCCAAGGGCTTTGCTTTCGGGCGCTGCTTCTCTTACATCCATCAGGGATTTCTGCCACCCTTTATCTTCATCCAACCCAGTCACCAACCTAAGCCGCGTTGTGAAATTGATGCAGGCATTGGTGATCGATCGAAAGAGCAGCTTTCTGCCATCAGCTATCAAATCATATCGGTCTTTTTTCTCTATCAATCTGCACATGCAATCCTGCACCATGTCTTCTGCAGTATGATGATTTCGCACCAACGAATAAGCATAAGCGAGCGCAGGCCCTGTATTCAGCCTGACCCACGCTTCCAATACTTCCATGCTTATTTTATCAGACGCGATATTTCCCAAATCGCACACCCACTTTTCTCAGGTTTAATCTAACCATTATCTAGACAACACATTATCAAATGTTATCTTACATCAGCCTGCCTTTTATTACCCTGCTATTTGGAGATTCTCAGATGCTTTTAACAATTACAACTCTTGGCCTTTTAAACTTGGCCATAGCCATCAACCCTGATGACTTCAAAATGCAGGAAATCGACCGCTCCCTTACCGTTGGATACGCAGTCATCCTCGAAGATATAAACGAAGATGGCAAAAAGGATATCGTCGTCGTCGATAGCAACCGCGTCATCTGGTTTGAAAACCCGACCTGGAAACTTCATACCATCATCACCGGGCAAACCAAGCCCGATAATGTTTGCATTGCTGCCCACGATATCGATGGCGATGGCCATCTCGACCTTGTCATCGGCGCAGATTGGAAACCCTTCAACACTAAATCAGGTGGTACACTTCAATGGCTTAAGCGTGGCAAAAATCTTGATGAACCTTGGGCGATGTTCCCCATCGCAGAAGAACCCACCGTTCACCGCATCCGCTTTGCCGACACCGATGGCGATGGCAAACCCGAACTTATCCTTGGGCCACTCATGGGTAGAAACAGCACCAAGGAAAATAACTGGACCGATGGTTCGCCTGTTCGATTGCTCGCCTACCACATTCCGACAAACCCCATGAAGGATCGCTGGATGCCCGAAGTTCTTGATGAATCACTTCATGTAATGCATAACTTTGCACCCGTTCCCCGCTCAGGCACCAAAGCCATGGATTTCATCACCGCAACCTACGATGGTGTTCATAAAGTTTCCAAACTAAACGACAAATGGACCACCTCTAAACTCGGGGTTGGGAATCAGGAAAACCTCAAGTCCAACCGGGGCGCAAGCGAAATCAAGCAAGGCAAACTTTCTGATGGTTCACCCTTCATTGCCACCATTGAACCTTGGCATGGCAACCAGGTTGTGGTTTACACCCAATCCAAACCGGGCGAACTCTGGAACCGCAAGGTGCTTGATGACCAACTTAAATGGGGCCATGCTGTTACCTGCGCAGATCTCGATGGCATGCCTGGTGATGAATTGATCATTGGCGTGCG
>CALARU010000030.1 GCA_937888715.1 uncultured Planctomycetaceae bacterium
CCAATCGCAACAGAATTCGGATTCCCAATGCGAGCTTCAACTTGATCAATGATATCGCGCAAAAGTTTACCCGATTGCTGAATACCAATTCTTTCTTTGGGTGTTAAAGCAAGTTCAAAAAGTTTGCGAACTCCGCCACACCCGACTTCAGTAGGAACACTAAGGCAAACATCATGCACACCATAAAGGCCATTTTGCAGCGAACTTACAGGCAGAATTTTCCTGCTGTCAAGGATGATGGATTGCACCACTTCAGCAATAGAAACCCCAACAGCAAAACCTGATCCGCCCTTCAGCTTGATCATGGTTGCGCCTGCGGTTTTTGTTTCTTCAAAAGCATCTTTCATCAGTTGAGGATTACAGCCGGGGAATTGTTCCAAAGGCAAACCCGCCACCGTTGCGCTTGACCAGATAGGCACCATGCTATCGCCATGCTCGCCTAGAAGCAGTGCTTGAACTTGGGTAGGTGCAACTTGAAGTCGCTTTGCAATATGGCTGCGGAAGCGAGCTGTATCGAGAACAGTGCCCAGGCCCATGATGCGTTTGGGATCAAGGCCTGAAAGTTTACCTGCAAGGTAGGTAAGAATATCTACAGGGTTGCTAACCACGACGAGGTGGGTATTTTCTTTAATGCCCGCTGCTTTGGCCTGCTGCAAAAGATTGAGAAAAAGATCGACATTACGATTAATGAGATCGAGCCTGCTTTCCTCAGGTTTTCGACGAAGGCCCGCAGTGATCACAATAATATTACTAGTGGAAACATCTTCCATAGTGCCTGCGGTGATGCGTTGATCTGCAACCAAACATGACCCTTGTAGAAGATCGAGTGCCACGCCTTGGGCAACATCCTTGTTGGCATCAATGATACAGATATGGCTTGCGGCTCTGCCAAATTGAAGAGCATAAGCAGCCATGCTTCCGACCAATCCGCCGCCGCCAATAATACTTACCTTCATGACAAATCTCTCCAGAAAGCTGTTTATGATTTAGGTTGTTCGGGCTCTGTATTTTGGGAATCAGGTTGTGGTTCAGAGTTATCGCCTGATTGTAGTTCTTCTATTTTCTTATGGGAGCGCTGTACCGCAAAAACACCAATGCGGGTAAGCACGATGGTCATGCCAGCAATCCAGAAAACAGCAAGAACAATCTTAATGGGGATGCTGTAATATTCCCAATTGCCTTGCTTGATACCTTGCGCAAGAAGGATACCGGTTGTAATAACAGTAGCAGCAACCAAAATAATAAGGCTAAGCGCTGTGAAGAAACCGGTTTTATCTTTCTTGAAGCTAAACATTTAAAATCTCACTGAGTTAGATGTAGGCACTGAAAACAAAGGCCCAACTTAAGCGTGGGAACCTTTCAATGCAGCCATCACTTGATCCGTGATTTTTTTTACGAGTGCATCAATATCAAGGTTGTTATTAGCTGGCGAAGATTTCGCATTGATCCATGCATCTTGTTCAGCAACAGGGAAAGCAACATGTTCAGGATGGAACTTGGTGTAACCTTCGTTGAAGCAGTTTTCCCCACGCAGATCACAATTGTTATTTTTAAAGCGAACATCGTCGTAACCGAGTTTCTTTTTCAATTCAAGCAACTCGGAGGTTTCTTTTTCGGTGAAGTAATTCACCCTGCCCAACTGCCTAGAAAGAATAAGGATCCTACAATAGGCATCGATGATTTCTGTATTGAAATAGGCTTTTTCAAGATCGGGGCCAAAGGTGATGGTGCCATGGTTTGCAAGAAGAATGGTATTGCAATCCTTGACATAAGGAATGATGGAGTCTGCAAACTTCTGGCCACCTGGGGTTACATAAATCGCAGTAGGAACTTCGCCCAAAAACACTTCGACTTCAGGAAGAATTGCTTTTGGAATAGGTTCGTGGGCAACTGCAAAAGCAGTAGCATGAGGCGGATGACAATGCACCACACCATTTACATCTGGGCGGTTCTTATAAACCGAAAGATGCAAAAGGATTTCGCTGGAGCGCTTGCGAATACCGGAAATCTGCTTCCCTTCGTAATCCACCTTGCAAATATCTTCGGGCTTCATGTAACCCTTCGATACCATGGTGGGGGTGCAAAGCAATTCTTTATCGTTTAAGCGAATAGAGATATTGCCATCGTTAGCGGCGGCAAAACCCTTGCTGTAAACCCTGCGACCGATCTCGCAGATTGATTCCTTCAGTTTGTATTCATTTGTGTACATGATAATTCCTTACTCCGGTTTAATTAACAACTGTTTGAACTAACTCTTGGGTACGATTTCCAACTGATCTATCAACAATGCAGCATACGCATCGACAGGCTTTTTAATCGGATGAAAAGGCGCTGCAGCCTCTCCCCCTTCACTAAAGCCGATTTTTGATCCAAGACCCGCGCCTAAATTATCGAATATCACCAAGTCTTCGCCATCCCCCTTACCATCGGCACGAAGGGCGTCGAGGCTATAGGGAACCCCGATAATCCAACGAGATCCAACCAGCAAAGGGTGAACTCGCGACAATGTTAGCGATCCTATGACCTCAGCTACGCGCATCGAGTCTCTCCAATAGGGTCTGAGAACCTTCAGGGCATCCTTTATTATTCATCATCAAAAGAATCACCTGCCTGATTTCGAAATAAGTACGGCCCGGCATTTCCACCACCATCATATTTGCGCCCAAACTTGCACAGGCCCTTTTCGCCTGCATCATGTTGTTTACCGCAGCGGCCCGAATTCCAACCAGTTTATTCGCAGCACAAGCAGCAGCTTCGGGTTCTCTACAAAACAACACCGCACTTTTCATAACTCCGCTTGCAACCATTTCACCAGCGGTTTTTCCCAATAACATCGAGCCAATGCCCTGCTGCATTTGCAATGCATTAAGCGTAAAGCCTTCCTTGCCCATTGCCAGAACTACCGTCGAAACTTGCGGGTACAAGCCATCAGAACCATATCCGATGCTTGTTTCTTTTTTGGTTTCTCTACGCACCAGAGAAACGCCCAGCCTTTTAATTTCGTCACGCGCACAAGGGGTCAGCACTACTTTATCTGCAACAATCAACTCGCGCAGATTGGGCCCAAGGCGCTGTAAATCATTTAGCGCAAGCACTGTTCCAGGCCATTCATGCACTGCGTTACTCATCAATCACACAACCCCATGACCATCCAACGCACGGGCGAATCTTTCCGCTTCATGATATCTCTTACTGCGCCACCTTCGCTTGTAATAATCACATTCGAACCAGCCGCTGAACCAAGATGATCGATTGCAAGTATTGGCTCGCCATCTGCTTTGCCATCTTTTTGCAAAGGCTGAATCAGCGCAAGTTTCCAGCCTTTAAGGCTGTCATGCTTCATGGTTGCAGTTGCAGTTCCTACCACTGTGCCAATTTGCATCTTTGTTTCCTAGATAACACGCATCGAACCAACCGTGGTCGAGCGTCGTTGCCTTGTAAAAGTTAGTGGGGTGGTAATCCCTTCGCCTGTTGGTGTTGCAATACTGAAACTAACATACCCTTCCCCGCCAATACCCAACCCAGCAACGCTGGCACCATTCTGAATGTAAAGGGTGGTATCCATTTCACGGCCCATGCGAGTAATGGTTTCCACATTGCGCGAATGAATGATGCTGGTGTGCTTGTAGCCATGCTCATGCTTCTTCGCCAATTCAATCGCAGAATCAACATCCCTAGTTTTAACAAAGGGAACAAAAGTCATCATTTGTTCGGTGGGAACAAAAGGGTTGGATTCATCGGTTTCGCCATAAAGCAACTCGGTATCCAAAGGAATCGAAAGGCCGATCTTTGCAGCTAAGAAAGCTGCATCCTGCCCGATAAATTCCTTCGTAGGAACCATGTACTTCTTATCTTCAGAAGGGTGGAATGCGATTTTGGTAAGCGCATCAACTTGCGCAGCATTCAACCTTACTGCTTTATGCCTGCTCATTGCTTCCATCAATTCTTCGAAGATAGCAGCAACTGCGAACACTTCTTTTTCGCCAATACAAAGCAGATTATTATCGTAAGCTGCGCCTGCAATGATGCAACGGGCTGCGTTATCAATGTCTGCGGTTTCATCAACCACCACAGGAGGATTGCCAGGGCCAGCAACAACGGCACGCTTAGGGCTTCGTAAAGCAGCTCTGCCTACAGCCGGCCCACCGGTGACGCACAACATCCGAACATCGCGGTGATCAAAAATCGCCTGCGCTGTTTCCAAAGTAGGTTTGTCAATGATGGTAATGAGGTTGTCAATTCCTATCGCAGCACGAATCGCCTGGTTGAAAAGCTTCACACCTTTGCAAGCGATTTTCACACCGGAAGGATGCGCATTAACTATTAAAGAATTACCAGAGGCAAGCATGTTGATTGCATTGCAAGCAAGCGTGGGAAGCGAATGAGTAACAGGGGTGATTGCCCCGATGACGCCAAAGGGAGCGTATTCTTGGAGGGTGATACCGTTCTCGCCAGAGAAGACATCGGTTTTCAAAAACTCGACGCCAGGGATGCGATCAGCGATGAGTTTAAGCTTTTCGATTTTATGAGGGAGCCTGCCGATTTTTGTTTCTTCCATTTCTTCACGGCCTAGCTCATCCGCCCTCTCAAGGCAGATTTTGCGAATGCAGGCGAGGGCTTTTCTGCGGTCTTCAAGGCCCCTTCTTTCAAAGGCGCGTTGTGCTGCAACGGAGGCTGCAACTGCAGATTCAACATCACTGAAGATGCCATCAGAGCCTGCTTTTACAGCAGATGCGGATGAACCTGAGGGTGCGCTGATTTGCGCCAGCACTCGTTGCACTACACTTCTTACCAGATCATCAGTTACTTGCATGAAGTTCCCCTTTTTGAATCATCCTGACCAATTTAATCTTTAACCATTACTACCATTGGCACTGAAAACTATTTTGTTGTGCACGCTGACGGTGTCGATGATCCCAATGATGGTGGCATCGACAGGAAGTTTTTCGGTTTCAGGGGTAAGCCTAGCGCTAGACCCCTGAACAATAAGAACCATTTCATCAAGGCCGGCGCCCACGGTATCAACCACGACAAAGCTGCGCCCAGTGCCTATGAGTTTATCGCGGTTGGCAGGATCAACACGCAGAGGTTCAACGATGAGCAACTTGTGCCCGATCATGGAAGATACCTTCTGGGAAGAAACCACCGAACCTGTGACGCGTGCCACGAACATGATAAAACTCCTTATTTAAGCCGGGCTTCAATCACTTGTAGGATTTCTTTATTGTCGGGAAAGCGATTTTGATCCCACTTGCTGAAGATCTTTTCGCCATCCAGTTCGACATCAAAAACCCCGCCCGAACCTGTATTTTGATTCACTGTAACTTTGTCTGGAAAAGCCTTTTGGATAGCTCCCGCCAAACTGGCGGAAAAATTCCTGTACCCTCAAGAGGTGCAGTAGGTGATGTTTACTATCATGAAAAATC
>CALARU010000031.1 GCA_937888715.1 uncultured Planctomycetaceae bacterium
AAAACAGATTTAAGGAGCATTAACTTGCAAGATGGATTTGATGTATACCTCGTACGAACCTTGAAAGTTCGAGATAAAGGCAATGCTTTTACCATCAGGCGACCAGGCAGCAAAGTTATTGATTGATTTATTATTGGTGATATTCCTAACCCCAGACCCATCTTCATTCATCACAAAAATGTTATAACTTCCCGTCCGATTTGAGGTAAATGCAATAGCCTTGCCATCGGGCGAATAAACAGGCCAGACATCCATTGCAGAATCATTGGTCAATCTTAAAACTCCAGTCCCATCCTTTTTCATCGAGCATATTTCAAAATTACCAAATCTCGAACTTGCAAAAACAATGCGTGAACCATCAGGCTTCCAATTTGGATTATTGTCGAAACCTTGATCTTGCGTAAGCCGTTGCACCTTTTGATTGGCCAACTCCATGGAATAGATTTCCTGATTTCCATCCCGAGTGCTTACCCAAGCAAGATGTTTACCATCAGGGCTATAGCGCGGACTTTCTTCAAAAGCCTTATGCGGTATCAATACCTTCGCCCCTGTTCCATCCGCCAAAACTTCGTTGATCTGCAGCTTCCCATCCGTGCCTTGAAGAATATCGTGAACATAAACAATGCTTTTTCCATCAGAAGACCAATGGCCATCAAAGTGAGGCGTGTTGGGCGAAGGAACCACCAGTGCAACAACCTCTGCACTTTTCTCCGCTTTAACCGTGCAAAGCTCCATTTTCCCCTGATGAATCCGGGTGAACAACAACTTCTTCCCATCGGGGGACCAAACTAAATGCGATTTAAACGAGCTATCATTAGTTACTTTAACCAAAGTCGAAGGCGCTTCTTGAAGCTGATAAACAGCCCCACCAACAATGCTACAAATCATTGCAACAAAGAAATGCATTAGAACAACTCCGCAATAGGCTCACCATCGACCGTTAAGCCCAAGGTTTGCGATTGTTCGCTGGTTATGCCAATGGCTTGGTGAATGGTTGCAGCAAGATCGCCCGGAGTGCAAGGCCTGCTCGAGGGCCTTTCTGCGCGTGCATCACTCGTACCAATCACCATCCCCGGTTTTATTCCGCCCCCCGCAATCAAGGCGCTGTAACAATGCTCCCAATGATCTCTACCTGCTTTATCATTAATCTTTGGCGTTCGGCCAAACTCCCCCACAGCAACCACCAATGTGGAATCCAACAACCCCCTGTTTTTCAAATCATCAAATAGCGCAGATAGCGAATGGTCCAACCATGGCCCATGCCGATCGATCATGATCTGGAAATTTCGGTAATGATGATCCCAGCCGCCATCGCCTGCATCCTCCTCGGCTTCAACATGATCACTCCAATTGACCTGAACAAACGGAATACCTTTTTCCACCAAGCGCCGTGCAAGTAAACACGATTGGCCAAAGCGGGTTCTGCCGTACTGATCCCTAACGCTTGCGGGCTCTAACGAAAGATCAAAAAGAGATCTTGCTTCGGGCCGCATAAGCAACGCAAAGGCCTGATCCATATGCTCGCCCCACGAATGGGAAAAGCCTTTTGAATCCAGCTTTCTACTGGCATCAGAAATCGCAGTATTCAGTTTCTTGCGATCTTCTAACCGCTCGGGGGTAAGGCCATGCCCAAGTTCAAGTGCCGGAATGCGCATGCCGTGCGTTTGATCATAAACAATTCGAAAAGGGTCGCAGCTTGCACCTAAAAATCCACCACCCTCACCAATGATCGCTTTCTTCCCCTGATGCAATTTTCCACCCACTACCATGAACGAAGGCAAACCCGAATCCAGTTTTCGCACCTTGGCAACAATACTGCCAGTGGTCGGCCTAGCCTGCCCCGCCTTGGGCTTTCCATCCAAACCCACCGCACCAGAAATGCTGCCAGTTAGGCCAACAGTTCCTGCAACACCATGGTCATTGGATTGACTATGCATGGATCGTATGAGTGAAAATTGATCCGATCGAGATGCAAGCTTGGGGAATAATTCGGAATACCGAACACCGGGCGACCGTGTTGCAATGGTGGAGAAAGGCCCACGGAATTCAGCAGGCGCATTGGGCTTGGGGTCAAAAGTATCCAACTGGGCAGGCCCGCCCCAAAGCCAAATAAAGATCACCGATTTTGCACTGCCATTAACTTTTGCGGTGCCATTAGCAGAGCCAGCAATCGACCGGGCTTTCAAAAGATCCGCCCAATGCAAACCAAGCACCGAGGAAGCACCCACCTGCAGAACGCTTCTACGCGAATGTTTCCCAATCTGGATGGATCCAAGGCTTAAAATGTTCAGCACTCCTGTTGATCATCGATCAGGAATTATTCTCGGAGGCTATTTTCTTATAAACCTCGATGGCTTTCAAAAAGGTTTTTTCTGCTTCACCCCGTTCGTTTTCTGCAATCGCATTCTTTCGCACCCGCCATAATTGCTCGATCACCCCAATACACCACTTTGCGCTATCCTTCGATACCCGGATGGGTTTGCCACCAACCTTAATATTAACAGGGTTGGTATGCATCTGCGGATAAGACCTAAGCGCAATCCAAGAACTTTGATTCACTTCGTGATTAAACGAGATATCATGAATTTTGCCATCCGCGGGAATTTCCATTGCCTTGATGACCTTGCCATTCATCACAAATTCAACCAGTCGGTTTTTCCCCTCAGGCATGGCTGCGCCAACCGCAGT
>CALARU010000032.1 GCA_937888715.1 uncultured Planctomycetaceae bacterium
TGCAGATAAGAAGCTAGCAGACCAAAAAGCAGAAGCTGAAAAAACGGTTAAAGAAACCATGTTAGCAGCAGATGAGAAGGTTAAGAAAACCGAGGATGCAGCCAAAAAAGATATCGCAGAGGAAAAGAAAACGACTGAAAAAAAACTTACCGAAGCTGATACCAAGTTCACCACGCTGAAGGGTGAAAAAACTAAAGTCGAAGAGTCCCTCAAGAAATCTGAAGACTTTGTCGCTTCCATTGGAACAGAACTTTCCCAGGCTAATTTGGTCAAAGATAAAACCAATCCAATGAATGTTGTAGAAGGCTTGAAAAAGGGTATGGAAATCATCCAGAGCAAAGATCCCCAAGGTATGATTCGTGGGTTGCAAACCAAACTGGTTGACGACACCACTAAGTTCACCAAGCAAATCGAAGTGGTAGACAAGAAATTAAAGGAAAGTCGGCAGCCTGGAGAGATGCTTGATTACTGGCGCACTTTGATGGAGAAAAAAGGCCAGGGAGAATTGGAAAAGAAAGCTACCGAAGATGTTGAAAAAGTGATGGTGGATCCTGCGGCAAATCCTGAATTAAAGGCGCGCGCTGAAGTTCTTAAGGGTATTATTCTGAAAAATCAGAGTAAGTATGTGGAAGCAAAGGCTTTGCTTGAAAAAGGTAAAGCAGCTTTAAATGCAGGCGATATTGCTTGGAAACTTCAAGCTGATGTTGCACTCAAAGAGGCAAACGATCCAGTTACCCATTTTGTTGAATTAAGTGAAAAACAAGAGTCCATGAATCAAATTGATGAATCGGTAAACTCGCTAAGCAAGGCAATTGAACTTTCAGCTCAGTTCAGCCCCAAGCGAAGGTCTGAGCTTCTTGCAGACCGTTGCCTCATGAGAATTGAAAGAGCCTTGGTTAAATCTAAGGGCAAGCCTTTGCAACTTAATGACCCTTCGCTTTTGGCAGCAGCCAAGGATGCGGATGAAGCTGTCGTGGCTAAGACTGCACTTGCTTACTATGCCAAGGGAAGAGTTGCAGAGGTGCGTGGCGAAATTATCGATGCGATTGATTTTTATCGCAAAGCTGTAAATGAAAATAAGGCCTTGGATGCGCAGGGGATCGTTTATCGCATCGCACTTGCAAGGTTATTAAATTCAGTTTTGCCTACTAACATCAAGCCTAAAGAAGCAAATGTTGAAAAGGTTGGCGTTCTCGAAAAAAAGGAGCCTGAAATGCTGACAAACTTATTTGCATTGTTGCTGACGGGGTTTTATTTCCAACAGCCAGAAATTGTGTTCCCACCAGAAAGCCCCAAGATCAGCCCCAAGGAATCTCGCAAGCTTGCGGATGAGATTCTTGCTTCGCCCGATGCTCCTTTTGATGCCAAGGCACAAGCTTATGCAATCAAAGGTTTGCCCACCAAAGCGATCAGGGAATATGTCATTGGGCTTCGTGAAAAAATGGGGCCTATCCATTTCGAAAACCTCATGAAAATAATCGAAGATCACCCTAGCTTGACCAATCATAATTTAGGCAATCAAGCCAACCCTGTTGAAGCTGAACGCTTTTACGCTACAGGCATGGCGCTTTATTTCAACAAGCGATACCTAGAAGCTGAAAAAGCATTCATGGCGGCAGTTGAAAATGAAAGACAAGATGCCCGTTATCAATATTACTTGGGGCTTTCTCGATTGGCGCAAAACAAGGCTGAGGCTGCAGAGGCCTTTGAAGCTGCTTCCAAATATGAAAAACTTGGCAGGCCTTCTAGAGCTGCAGTTAGCACTTCGCTTGAAAGAGTGCAGGGGCCACAAAGGCAGGTTTTAAACACCTACCGAAATAATCCCAACCGTTAATTCTTTTTGGGTTTCTTGATTTTGGGTCGGAAGAATGGGTCGCTCAAACCTTCAAATTCTTCCTTCCCTTTTCCTTCGGGAAAGAATAGCTCCTCCCATTGGGCTGTTTCATCTGGCGTAAGCTCGATGGGTTTCATTGGGATATGAAGTTCTTCCTTCGGCTTGCTGTTGTCTCTTAAATGAAACTCTAAATCTAAACATCCAACTTGCAGGCAGCCTTTTTTCTCTGCGGCTTTTATCAGCCTTTTATCATCAGATACCACCACTAAAGCTTTGGGGAATCTTTCCTCCAACAACGCTGCTTCAATATAGCTGTCTGCATCAGATCCTGTGGTGAAAACCACGGCTATCTCGGGGTACTTACTTGCCTTTTTCGGCCCTGCTATTCCTCTTTTCGCATCGTATACAATCGTAATTTCATGGTTGGCACCAGGATTATCTTTAAGTAGTTCGTGCAGATGTTTTAACAACCAATTCCTTTCAAGTTCCAATACCCCAGGTGGAACTGAATCGCTTAGTTTCCTTACCGCTCGTAAAAGGTTATAACCATCAATTAGATAATGCATTGGCTATACTTTCTAAGATAATACTTGTTGTAACTATTTACATTAATAACCAATGGACAAAGATAATGGTTAAAAATATTCTCCTTTTTGATATTGATGGAACTTTGCTTTCAAGCGCAGGGGCAGGGAAAGATGCCTTGGAAAAAGGCATGTCTTCCAAATTCGGCATTGATCATATCGTTGATAACTTAAGCCTTAGTGGCCGTACCGATAAAGGTATTCTGCACGATTTGCTCAGGCTGCATGGAATTGAGCATACCGATGCTTCGTATGAAACGATGATGAAAGCCTATTTAGCGAATCTTCCGGAGTGCCTTAAAAGTGTACAAGGAAAGATTTTGCCTGGTATCAAAACAATGCTTGAGGATTTGAAAACCCGAGATGATTGCGCCGTGGGGCTTCTTACGGGAAATCTGCGTGCAGGAGCGAAAATAAAACTGGGTCACTTTGGAATCTTTGAACATTTTAAATTCGGAGGATTCGGCGATCATCACCTTGATAGGGATGATGTTGCGCGGGAAGCCTTGGGCGAAATCCATACAAGATTTGGTAAGGATTTTGCCACTTCAAAAGTTTGGGTGCTTGGGGATACTCCATTGGATATCAAGTGTGCCCGAGCGATTGGTGCAAAGGTGCTGGCAGTTGCAACGGGTTGGCACACGATGAAAGAATTAGAATCTCATGGGCCAGATTTGTTATTTGAAGATTTAACCCATACTGACGATGTACTTGACCGGATGCTTTCTTGAAAAGTGGATACATTCGAAGTTTTGCTTAATTATTTTCGGTGTTTTACCATTGCAGTTGGTGCGTAAAACCGTCAGGATATTAGTTATTGAGGTCTATTGATACATAGGGGATTATTTATGCTGAGCAGAATCATTGCCTTGGCTGTTTTCTTTATTACCACCGCAGCAATTCATGCTGAATATTATTTGATTAGGGTGGATTTAACCCAACCATTGGAAAAAGCAGTGGCAGGACCTGGTGCGGGCCTTCCCATGCCAGGTGGGATACCTATGCCGCCCCCAATGCCTGGTGGCCCTATGCCTGGTGGCCCTGGGGCGATTAGCCCTCCCCGCCCTGGTGGTGCTGGCGAACCTGGTCTTTCGGGTGGTATTTTAGGGCAAGGTGAATTCTCACTGAATTCTAGATATGTTTTTACAGTGGTCGAACTTAATAAGAGGGAAGCTATTTCTCCAAAAGTTTTGCCGTGGATTGTTGTTGATCAGAATAACAAAATAAACCAACAAGGTGCTTCTGGAGGGCAACCGAATCCCGGCCAACCACCAAATGTAGGTGGCCTACCCCCTGCTGTTGATGCTCAGCTTAAGAGGGGGCATTGGAGTAGATTCGATCATCCTTGGAATGGGAAGACTATGCCATTAGTTACTACGGATATGCCCGGGGCTATAACAGGCGAATATTTTGTTCCAAATAGTTCGATGCAATTTGTGCAGATTATTTCTGATGAGTTTGTGAAAGGAAAAGCGGTTGCACTGCCTTCCCTCAGTAAAATTTTTACAGATAGAATGGTAGCTTTAAAAGACAAAAAAGGTGTGAAAGATGTGGTTGAAAATGCTGGAATATTTGCTCTTGAGCACGGTATGACAAAAGAGTTTACCGACACTATGGATACTCTAATAAAGGATGGTAAAGGTAAGTTTGCGATGCTTGAGTCGTACGCAAAGACGAAAAAAGCAACTCAGGAAAAATGTGCTAACGACCCGGCTTTTAATGCCCTTTCTATAAGTTTTGCAGGGTTTAATCAGGAGAAATCAGACCACTTTGAAGTGATTCACGATGGACTCCAAAACGATCCAGAAGTGAAATTGTGGGTTGCGCAGTTAGAAAAGAATTACTCAACATTTTTTATGTGGTTTTCGTTGAATGGTACCCAGATTGAATTACCAAAAACAAAGCTTCCGGTTGTAATTACAACCAAGCCTGATGTTTACAACGAAATGCACATTGCATTGCTTGGTACCAAAGCCAAGGCGCAAGGTTTTATGCTGCCTAGGGAAAAGCTACTTGTATTGTGCACCAAAAGGCTTGATCCCATTTCTGAAATGCTAGGCCTTCAAATGAAAGAGTGGGCAACCAAGGGATACGACTTTAACCAACTCCTCCTCGGGAAAATTGGCCAAGGCAACCCCCCTAACGCTCATATCTTGGAAATTACTTATTCAGGTGCCTTATCTGTTTTAAATCGTGCTTTAGAGCAAGAGACAGTTTGGAATACCATAGGTAACTTTGGAACCTTGCAGCTCTTTTATGCAACCAAAACTCTTCCTACCAATGTTGTTTTGCCAAAATGGTTTTCCGAAGGCTTGGCGGGTGTGTTTGAAACTCCCCAATGTTCTCCTTGGATGTCGTTTGGTAGTGCCAATTCTTATCATTTGCCAATATTCAGACAGATTTATAAAAACAAAAGGAATCCGATTGAGTTTGAAGCGATTCTATCCAGGTTGATGGCGAATTCCAACGTTGCAAACCTTTCACCCCAAGCTGGGCAAGAACAGTTCAACACAGAATCATGGGCCCTAGTTTATTTTCTAGTCAAGAAAAAGCAAAAAACCTTCATGGATTTTTGTAAAGACTTTGAGATCTTTCCCAAGGATGTGGTATTAAGCCAAAGTTTGGTTACAGCAAAATTTAACAAGCATTTCTTCGCTGCCGATTCTGCTGATATGAAAAAAGCACAGACAACATTTCTCCTTGAATGGATTGACTTTATCTTTACCGAAAATCTTGAAGGCGAAAAGTTCTTTGTTGATCTTCGCAGAATTCAAAGCGAATTGCTCAAAACCCAAGACTTATCAGTTATCGAAGATCCCACTGAAAATATGGTGCTTCGACTTTTGCTGGAAGGTGGCGTTGAAACAGACGGGGTTTCAGGGAATACGCAACCCGGTGGGCCCGGAGCAATCCCACCGGGAACTAGGCCCCCAGGAAGCTAAAGACACTTAAATCCCTGAGCCATCTTGCTTATTTTTCGCACTTTGGCCCCAGGTTTTGACTGAATCCCAATAAGCCTTTTCTATCCTTCTGGTGATCGGACCAGGCTTGCCATCGCCTATAACCTTTTTATCCACCGCAACAACAGGTAGTACACCCGAGGTTGTTCCCGTAATAAATAATTCAGATATCTGCCCAAGTTGCTCCATATGTAATGACTTTTCTCTGATTGGAATCCCATCCTTAGCGATAAGGTTTAGTAGATGATTTCGAGTAATACCCGGAAGGATTAATTCGCTGCTGGGGCTTGTGTATAAAATTCCGTCCAATACTCCAAACAAGCTCGAGTGCGCAGATTCTGTGATGGTGCCATCTTTTAAATAAAACAGCACTTCTTGGCACCCTGCTTCTTTTGATTCTTGAATAGCCAACACATTTGCAAGTAGGTTGGTGGATTTGATGTCGCAGTGATCCCAGCGGATGTCTGGGCGTGAAAGCAAGTGGATTCCCTTTTCACGCATTTCCGCATAAGGATCGTTGAACTCTTGAACAAAAAGAAACTCAAAGGGCTTTACATCTTTTGGAAAAGCATGGCTCCTTGGAGCAGCACCTCTGGTGATTTGAATGTAGACGATTGCGTTTTTAAATTTCCCTGCTGCAATGGTTTCGTAAACTCTTGCAGCAAGGGTTACAAGATCAACACCTAGGATTCGGATAAGATTCAAGCTTCGTTCCAGCCTTGTAAAATGTTCTTCTTCAAGCCACATTTTACCCTGATTGACCCACATTACTTCGTAAACAGCATCGCCAAAAAGAAACCCCCTGTCTAATGCGGGGATTTTAGCTTCTGAAAGCGGAATGATTTCGCCATTAATATTTGCTAATGCAACGGTTTGTTGTTGAGGTGTGGTCACGATCTAATACTCCTATGAAATCTTGAGTGGCAGTCGGATAGAAAACTTAGTTCCTTTCCCCGGTTCACTTTGAGCCTCAATAGTGCCCCCGTGAGCTTCAATGATTTTTTTTGTAGTCGGGAGTCCGAGACCTGTGCCGCCAGGCCGGGTAGAATAAAAAGGTTTGAATATCTTTTCTAATCCCTCTTGAGAGATCCCTTTGCCCGTATCAATTAAGTTGAGGGTAAGCGTTTCTGGAGAAATAGTAGCTTGAATGGTAATTTCACCACCCTTGGGCATAGCTTGTTCTGCATTTAAGAGTAAATTAAGTAAGGCTTGTTTGAAGATTTCGCTGTCGAGATAAACTGGGGGAAGATCTGAAGGCAAATAGCGATTAACCTTGATGTTAGAATTGCGAGCCATGGGCCCAAAGAAGTCGATGAGTTCTTCGAAAACCAATAAAAGATCGCAAGGTTGTAGGTTTAATTCTTCGATGCGAGAGAAACGGAGAAAGTCGTTGGAAACTTCGACAAGGCGTTCGCATTCGTTTTGAAGTCGCTGAACTCGTTCAAAGCCCCTGCGTTCTCGTTGCGTTTGAGGATCATTGAAATCCTCTGCAAGCAACTGAAGATTAAGACCAAAGGTACTAAGGTGGTTTTTGATTTCATGAATGAACCCACCTGCGAGTTCCGCAAGTTCTGTGTAGGGATCACTCATACAAAGCTCCTGGTAAGGGCCCAAAAACTGGGCCCCCAGATTCCAGATTAATAAAAGATAAAACTATTCTGCGATTAATCGCGATGGTCGTTGTGACCTCTGCGATTGTCATGATGGCGTCTGCCACCCTGATCACCGCCACGATCGCCGCCACGATGCCCACCGGAACCGCCGCCGCTTTCAGGACGATCTCCACCACGGTCACCGCCGCGATCTCCACCACGGTCACCGCCGCGATCTCCACCACGGTCACC
>CALARU010000033.1 GCA_937888715.1 uncultured Planctomycetaceae bacterium
GCATAGGATCGACCGCCCTTGCTCGGATCATCCGCAAGTTAGATATGAAATTTGTGGCGGTGACTTGCCATGATGACATTATTGAATGGCTGCAGCCCGATTGGATTTATCGCGTGGACGAGGGGCTGTTCACATGGAGGTGCCTTCGGCGAAGGCCAGAAATCACGTTGGAAATCATTCGCACAAAAGCATCCGCATGGCATCTGTTCGCACCACATCATTATTTAACTAATTCCATAGCCCCTTCATCGATTTGTTATTTGGCAAGTTGGAACAAACAGCCTGTTGCGTTTTCAGCATGGCTGCCTTTTGTGGGTAAGGGGCCAGCAACAAGGAGGGAACACCGCACTGTTTGCTTGCCAGATTTTCAGGGTGTTGGGATTGGTCAGGCATTATCAGCAACGATTGCATCGATGTTTAAAGGCTTGGAATTAAGGGCGATCAGCACGACAACGCATCCGGGATTAATTGCTTCGCGGATTCGTAGTCCGCATTGGCAAATGAGAAGAGCGCCCTCGCTGGCACAAGGTTCGCAAGGGAAAATGAATTTGAGCCATGCCTGTACGAGGTTGACAGCGGGGTTTGAATACATTGGTAAAGCGATGCCGAGCCGATTGGCGCGGGATCTTTTTCGCACCCAACAAGGTTGAATGGAAGAGATGATTATGAACAAACAACCCACGCCTGAAATCACGCAGATGATAAGTTCTTATTTGCAAGCGGGTGGGACCCCTGCGATTGCAGCGCAGGCAGCGGGCATTTCGGAGCAGACTTTTAATCATTGGGTTGCAAAAGGAAAAACCACTAGGGCGCCCAAGGCACTTAAAGCTTTTTATCATGCGGTGGAGCAAGCGCATGCGCAGGCAAGATTACGAGCAGAGATAGCAGCGTTTAATGATAAACCGTTGGAGTGGTTGAAAAGTGGACCATGCAAGGGCGAGGTTGAGTGGGGTAAAAGAAGCACGGAAAAAAAACCGGTGGTGGATCCACTGCCCCAGCTTCATACCCAAAAATTCTTGCAACTTTTGTTGAAGGTTTTGCAGGCATACCCTGAAGCGAGAAAAGCCCTTGCAGATGCTATGCATCAAACAAAGGCTTAATCTACGATAAAGTGTTAAAGAGTTGAAGAGCCTAAAAGGCCGCCAGTGAAATAACCTGCTGAAACACTAGGCATGTTTGTAAATCCTGAACTGCTAAGTGATATATTAGGTGGAATGATATAGGCGCTTTCAGATTGGACTAATCCGGAAGTTTCAAAGCTGAAGATGGAAGCAATTGGTGATCCACCTGGCCCTGCGAGAGCAACTGCAACTTCCTGCCCGTTACTATTCCTTGCAACACCGGCACGGATTGCGCCACTAAATTTATTAAACACATTAGTTACAGGTATGCCTGTTGCTTCGTTATTAAGGATGACACCAAATTGATTGTTGGTGGTACCTACGACAAGGTCGGTAATACCCAAGCCTTGGTCGAGGTTTCCTGCGGCGATACTAAGTCCGCCCCTACTCTTAAAATCGTTGAATGCAAAGAAGTCATCAACAAGTTTGGGGGAACTACCCAAGCCGTTTACATCAAAAGACCTGATGTTGTAGCCTGCATTGCTTGCGGGAGCGACAATGACTTCTTCACCAGCATTACCATTGCGCTGGCCAGCGGTAACAACCACGCCGCCATTAAACTTGGGTGCATAAGCAAAGAAGTTATTAAGTGGCGAGGTGGTATTAACCCCGGTAGCGGCGCCAGCATAAACAGTAACGCGAGGTCCACCGGTAGCGCCGGCGCCAACGATGATATCATCAAAACCATCATTATTCGTATCGCCCGCAGCGATGTAAACACCCCCTTTAAAAGTAGGGAGGTTAAAAGCATAGAACTGAGCAATAGGTTGTGGGTTGACACTCCAATCACCCGTTGAAGAATCATTGATAAGGGTAAATACTTTGATATGCGGAGAACCACTTGGACCAGCAGCAGTGATGATATCACGATTACCATCGCCGTTGACATCGCCAAGGGCAACGCGAACCCCGCCTGTGAAACTTGAGCTATAAGCAAAGAAGGATAAGTATTGAGGTCCATTACCCAAAGTATCAGTGTTATTAAATGTAATTGTAACGAGTGGGCCGC
>CALARU010000034.1 GCA_937888715.1 uncultured Planctomycetaceae bacterium
AGTGGGCATCGAGTGGATAAAATCAATATACCAGCGCAAGCGAAGGTTTTTAAAATGCCCGTTTTACACTCACCTATTATTCCTTCGCTTGCGCTTCAGGCTTGTAAGACAAGAGATACCGTTAAGAGTCGGTTTCCACATCCGCCGCTCTATAAAAAAGGGTCCCGAGCTTGCCGAAGGGGTTCTGAAAGCAACCGTCGCTGACGCATCCGGCTCTGAAAGATATTTACCCACTTGGCATTATCTACTAGCTGAATCTGAACATTTCAAGAATCGTTGGTGAGTTCTTTCAAAGTAGTTTGCAGAACTGTGCCATCCGTGAACGGGATAAAAATAGAGTTGTCTGCGGCTTGATACGGTGTGGTAGAAGGGAACAATCCTTCGGGGAGATTGAATCCCGTTTTTAAAATCTTGCCTGTGGCTTCGTCGAGAAGAAGGGTGTCGCCCGATTCGAGAAAGAGTAGGATTTTTTGTTCAATTACAAAGGGTTTTACAAGTGGAGCAGAGGCAAGCGGTATATCCCAAAGCGTTTTTTCTCCAGTTAGATCAATCCAGACAAATCTTCCAGCATTTGAAGCAATTGCATAACGGAGAGGGCGGTTAGCGCCTTGAACAATCCAACTTGCTTTCGGTGTCACCTTTAAATCAAGGGTGTTCAATTTTTGGATAGAGCCATCAGGTTTGGATTCAAATGGGGTGAGTTGTCCCTGAGGGTCAAGGAAGATTCCAAGTGAACCTTTTTCTGTGGGTATGGAGTCAAGAGAAAAGCATTGTGCGGGGGCGAAGTTTTGCGGTGCCTTGATTTTTTCGAAGGTGGCATCAGGGATATTGTTCCAGCGGAAAAACGATGTGCCATTGGTGCCATCCGAAAAGCAGAACGTGTTGTTATCCAAGATTGCGATTTTGCATTGGGTGTTTTTGGCAGCTTCGGGAGATTTCCAAGTGGGACCGGTGGATGATATCGGCTTGTTATCTTTAAGCCAGATGCGTGCGATGCTTCCATTAGATAAAGGGATGAGAATCTGGTTTCCCAGCGTTTTGGGAATCCCTGCAAAAGCGTGAGTTATCTCAGGAATATCGAGTGATTTAATATTTGGAGATTCGTTGTCGAAGCTAATAAGTTTTAGTGTCACTTTTTTTGAGGTGGTATCTTGGAGGATTTGTAGTGCTGATTTTTTATCTTCCAATTGCAATAGATGCGATAAGGATTGCGAATCAGAGTTCGAGTTTCTGGCGATACATAAGGCGCCCTCGGCCCAGTTTGATTGCATTTTGATGGGGGGTAATAAGTTGTTTTTTGCAAGGAAAAGGTTGCCTGCACTGTCTGCAAGAAGGAGGAAGTTTTTTTCTGGTGTTGGATTGATGGAAAGTGGAGCGCTTTCAAAGCTCGGAGAAAGCAGGGTTTTCCACAAGAGTTTGTTCTTTTGGGAATCGATCAATTGGGCGATGGTAGAACTGTTGGGCAGTTTGCCTATGATGGCCCAAGCGTTTCTGGAAAGAGCGGGATCTTCTATAAGGATGGGTTTTGAAGATAGTGTCCCTGTTTGGGGAAAGGGGGGTTTAGAGCTTGTAAGTTTAAGCCCGTCGCGCAAGTTCCATGCAAAAAATAGTTTGCAATAGTGGCCATTATAAAGGACATCCGCCTCGGTTTCGTCGAAGGCAAGTACCTGCGATGTACCTTTTTTTTGTTTGAGTGATTCAAACAGATTTGCCAAAGGTTTATTTTGGTTTTTGTCGTCGAAGAATGGCACGAGAGGTGCTTTTGTGGATTCTTGGTTCCATGCGAAAAAAGAAAGATCTTGTGATTGATCAAGAATCGCAAGCCTGTTTTGGTAGGGCACAGGTGGGCAAGATATTCTGCCAGAAAAAATATTGCGATATATAGGATGTTTTATGTAGCTATTTTGATTAGTGGGGAGTGGGAAAATGCTAATGGTGGTAATGGGCCCTGGTTCTTCGATGCAGAGAAGAACATGGCTTGGTTCTTTTTGATTGGTTAAGAAGACAGGAAGAGGGGGAAATATCAGGGCACCCAATGCGTGGTTTGAGGCAATGATGCCTGTGCATTTTTTTGTGGCGAGATCCAGACAAAGAATATGTCCTGGGTCTGCGGGAATAAAGCCTGCGTTAGAATCATGGGGAATAAAAAGGGGATGAAGGAGGGCTTGCCCCAGATTCCAGCGCCCAAGGATATTCCCACCTGCCAATTCCACTTCAACCAGAAAGCCTTCGAGGCATGGTATCAAAGCAGTGTTGTGCCATAGGGTGATGCCCGCAAGGCAGGTTCCGCCCAAGCTCGTTTTCCAAAGGGTGCTGCCTGATTTGTCGAGGGCAGATAGGCTTGTTCCGTTATCTTCAAGGGTGATCAGGCTGGCATCTGTCGATTTATTGTTAGAGAATTCGAGGGGAGTGGATTCGACATCGACGCCAAGCCTTTTGATCCAAAGTACATTTCCCCGAGTTCGATCAAGGGCGTAAAGAATGCCATGGTTTAGGGCTAAAATCGGAGATTGAAGTTCTGGGGTCCAGTTGGCGATTCTAAGAAATTGTTCAGGGTGTTGGTAGTATTTCCAGCCTTGGAGTATTTTTTGAGATGATGGGGATTGTTTTTCTTGGAGGTTGTTTTTTTCGTAAACGATGGAGTGTAGGTGTCTAGTTTTAGCGGTTTCAAGTGCGACCTTACAATCAGATATATTGTTGGACTTTGGGTTTCGCAATAATTCCTGTTCCATGAAATATTGGATGGATTGAAAGGCGGTATGGGCGGGCAGGGCCTCCAACTGTTTCAGTTGAGCAAGGAAACTTGCTTTTTCTTGTTCTTCAAGTTTTTGCTTGGCGAGGATGCTTCTTTTTTCTGCTATCAAGGCCAATACCGCTCCTGCCTCGTCTCCAGGGGTTTTCTTTTTTACATTGTTTACCTCTACCTCCACCCAGTCTAATAGGGCGGGCTCTGCAATTGATTTCTCTAATAGCGCTTGCATCAACCCCAAGTATTGAATCCAAGCAAAAGGGGAGTGCTCTGAAGTTGTGAGTGGCTTAGTACGAAGCTTTTCAAAAGTTTCAGAAGGATTGTGCGATTCCGATTCTAATCCATTTCGTTGAGAGGCGATTTTCTCTAGGAACAAATATTCTTGATACCATGCGCTTTGCGGATGAAGCGAGGCTAGTTCCTCGAATTTCACTGAAGCAAGCAGAAAGTTTTTCTCGCTGAGTTGCTCTTGGGCGTAGTTGCGTTTTTTCTCTTCGGTTTCTAGCTTTGCGACATCAATGAAAAGCCAGGCAGCGGTTAGCGCCAGCATTGCTAAAACAAATAAACCGGAAACGATTAAGAGGGGTGCGATGGATGAATTTTTGGGAGCCTGCGGGATTGGCACGATTGTAGCTGCGGGCTCTTCGGGCGGCAGGATGTTTGTTTCGTCATTCTCTGTTTCAGGCTCGGTGAGGTTGAGAGTGGTTTTTAGTTGTACTGGTGGTTCATGATCTCTGAAGATCGTGACTTTAGGAGCAGTGGTGTTTAAGGGCGGTTGGCCTGCAAGAAGCGTAATACGGGGTGAAATATTTTTGGGGGTAGATCCAAGCCGGGTGGCTTGCGGGTCGGCGTCTTCTTTGATTGGTTCGTAAAAAAACCATTCGCCACAAGCGCATTCGTGGTAGTGCGATTGTTGCGGGTACTTAAGCCGGATGCGTACCCCGCAAGCAGGGCAATTCGTTTTCTTCGGGTATTTCGTCATGCAGCACCAAAGACAGCAGCTTGGAAAGTTTTATTTTACACTAGACCTTTAAGGATTACATCTTATTTAGATTGGGAAATAGTATCAGGCACGCTGATGATAGTCGGTGCGGTTGGAATATGGGCCGGGGAGGTTGAAATATCGGATGGCAATTATTAAGGATGGTCGATAATAACCAGATTATCGCGGTGTACCACTTCCTCGTAGGGAAGGATGCCCAGAAGTTCGATGATTTTGTCAGACTTTTTACCTGCGATTTTAGCGATATCGGTGGCGGAATAATTTGAAAGCCCTCTGCCATACTCTTCGCCTTCAAGATTGCAAAGCGAGACTACCGCCCCCTTATGAAAGGTACCGCTGACGCTTACAACGCCTATGGGCAGCAGGCTTTTGCCCATAGAACAAAGTGCGACAAGTGCCCCAGCATCGAGAATAATCTTTCCTTGTGGGCGGGCGGCCCATCCCAACCAGCGCTTCCAAGCGGTCATGTTTTGTTCTGCCGCAAGAAATAGCGTGCCTATTAGTTCCCCCGCAAAGATACTATCAAGTACTCCAGGGATAGATCCATTCGCCATGATTACCGATTCGCCCGCCATGGTTGCAAGCCTTGCAGCTTTGAGTTTACTTTTCATGCCACCAGACCCGAGGCTGCTTTTCGTCACTCCTGCTTTTTCAAGAACATCTTTGTTGATTTGTTTGACCGTGTGAACCAAAGAGGCGGTGGGGTCGGTGTTGGGATCAGCGGAATATAAGCCATCAACCACGGTAAGGAGAATAAGTAAGGGTGCCTGAATCAAGTTGGTAACCAGTGCCGCCAAAGTATCGTTATCACCAAAGCGGATTTCTGCAACGCTGATGGTATCGTTTTCATTGATGATGGGCAGGCAGTTAGATTCAAACAAAGTAAGAATGGTATTACGCACATTGAGATACCGGGTGCGGTTATCAAAATCGCCCGCGGTAAGCAGGATTTGCGCGGTCGGTATGCCATAGCGTGCAAGGGAATCTTCGTAGGCGCGCATAAGGAATGATTGGCCAACTGCAGCGCAGGCCTGAAGATGCCTGAGGTCGGTGGGACGTTGTTTAAGGCCAAGGCGACCCATGCCCGCACCGATAGCGCCCGAACTAACAAGGGCGACTTTTTTCCCTGCTTGTTTCAGCCTGAAAATCTGGTCCGCTAAGCTATGAACCTGGTTGGGTTCGAGGGTGCCATCGGCTCTGGTTAAAACATTCGTTCCAACCTTGATCACGATGGTTTCAGCGTTCTTCAGAATTTCTTTGCGTTCGGCGTCCATGTTGGGTGATTCGGGAAAGCCCGGCTTTCAAAGTAATTTTAATATTTCTGAAACTAAACAATCACTGCCTTCGTCTAATATATAAGTTGCAAAAGCAAGCGTCAGGTTTGACCTTTGCCCTTGGAACGCTTATACTTGAATGTCGCCTTGGTTTGGAGAGTCTGGGTTTTAATAAACCGGAAGTGCTTTTTTCCTACTTGACGGAGATTTTGCATGAGCCTCCGTTTACCGCTGATCCCAATGATACTTGCATTGGTTGTTAGTCTTTTTGCCTCAACGTCACTTTTTGCCTTTGATTCAGAAGAAGATTTGCGCCTGTTGGAAAAAGCTCGAAAAAGCGAAGCATCTGGTTCCTATTCCCGTGCCGCCAATTTCTATGCGGAATACCTTCGTAAAAATAGAGATGATCTGGAAGTCAGAGATTCCTTTAATCGCATCAGCAGAATTCAACAACAGCAGGTTCGCCTTCAAGATGAACAATACCGAAAAATCGTGGTCGCTCTTCGCCCTAGCCAAGTGATCGACCTTTGCATTTATATTGCAGAGGTGCTGGGCTCAAACTATGTTGAAGCCGATCGCGCCCGCCCTGAAATACTTTTTCATCATGCAACCGAAGAAGTTCTTCTTCTGCTTAGAACACCAAAACTCTTAACTCCAATTCTTGGGACTTTAAATCCCGAAGCTGCAAAAGCTATCGAGCAACGCATTCTACAGCTCCGCAAGCAGCCTATTCAAAACCTTGCTGAATTACGCGAAACTATTATCGAATTAGCAGGAGAAGTGCGTAACTCCGGCTGGTCTGAAAACACCACTCGGGCCTGTAACATTATTATTCTTGAATGTGCTCATGGGGCCTGCCATGGCCTTGATCAATTCACCCTTTTATTCACCCCTTCCCAAAAAGTTGCAATCGACTCTGCTTCTGCAGGTAGGCAATCTGGCATTGGTTTATCTTTGTTGCCTTCCGGCTCTTACTATGAGGTTTCTCGAATCATCTCAGGCAGTACCGCTGAAGAAGCTGGCCTTCTCAAAGGCGATTTGGTCATTTCCCTTCAGGGAATTCCCGCTGCAATGATTTCCCCCGCACAAGTTCATGCCGTACTTACCATTCAAGCAGGCCAAGAAATCGAATTGCAAGTCCAACCCCAAGGCATGAGTACCATCACCGACCTAAAACTTCGTAGCCGAATGCTTCTTATTCCCAGCGTTGATTGGGAAGTGCTCAACCCCATGAATGCTGACCCGATTGGCATCGTTCGCATTTCTTCTTTTCGAAGCACTACCACCAATGAATTCCGCGAAGCTTTAGCTCGCTTGCAAACTCTTGGTATTCGTGGGCTTCTTCTCGATCTTCGAGGAAACCCAGGCGGTGCTTTTAAATCCGCCCTTAGCTCTGCAGATCTTTTTCTGGAAGGTGGCACCATTGTTCATGCGGAAGGTCAGGTTAAAGAATTTAACAAGTCTTTCACTTCGAACGGGCAAAATCCTTTTCTACTTCCAACAGTTATCATGGTTGATGAAGATACCGCAAGCAGTGCCGAGATTCTTGCAGGCGCTCTGCAACTTAATGGAAAAGCCAAGATCGTTGGCAATCGCACTCGCGGGAAGGGTTCCGTTCAGTGCCTGATTCCGATTGATAAAGCCCCCTGGGACAAACTTCCGGGAGGTGTCCAGTTAACCGTTGCAAAGCTTCGACTTCCCACAGGCCAAACATTTGAACGTGGACTTTCTCCAGATGTAAAAGTTGAAGGCGATGCCAATGCTGTTTACACCGCAGCTAAACTTGAACTGCTTCGCCAACTTGGCAAAATGAACGACCCTAACCCCTAG
>CALARU010000035.1 GCA_937888715.1 uncultured Planctomycetaceae bacterium
AGATACGCTGAGAAAGTTTCCCATAACTCAGCAGACTTACATCACACGCTTTTGCAAATCAAGTGATTTAAAAGCCTAAGTGAATTCCCTTTTTGGAACCTGTGCTTTACGTGACAAATACATGCTGATTTGCAAAAGCAGTGCGAAAGAGTAATTTATAAGTTCTTGCAGTTAAACACTTGTTGATAATTACTTATATCGATAGTATCAATCTTCATGCGTTTTTACTTTCACTTTGCAAGGGCATTGGTAAGGCGCACGAGGAGGCTCAACATGCACCAAACAATAAAGATATGGCTCATTGGGGCAACATTATTGATAATTTGTTTCAGCTTGTTTGCTCTTCCCTCCCTTGCACAGACCAACCCCTTGCAACTGATGGTGACGGAAGAGGGGGGAAAGGTAACGAGTTTAAAGGATCTTTCCGCCGGTAAAGAATTGATGGTAGTGCTGATTCTGGGTGCTGACTGCCCCTTGTCAAAAAAGGCGTTAACCGAGGCTGCTGAGGATATTTTGAAGGCCAGTTCAGATGGACGGGTAGGCATTTTCGGGTTGCTGGTTGCTCGGGATGATGACGAGGATATCAAGCGGCTTAAAAAAGAATTCAATGTAACCTTCCCGCTCTATTTGGACCGGGATAACTCGGTAGCTGCAAAAATGGGTGTGAAGGTTGTCCCAACTGCAATATTGCTAAACAGTGCTGGCAAAATTCTTTATCAAGGTCGGATCAACGATAGGGTGGAGCAATTGGGAAAGCGTTCTGCTGCCCGCCGCCACGATTTGTTTGAGGCGTTAAAGGATGTACTTCAAGGAAATCCGGTCCGAGTGGCCAAAACCGAGGCGGCAGGCTGCCCGGTGGAAATACGCAGGCCAAAGCCTGATGCCACCAGCAAAGTTGATTACTACCGCCACATCCAGCCATTTCTTTACAGTCATTGCGTGGTGTGTCATCAGGATAAAAGTGTGGCACCCTTTTCGCTTGCCACTTATGAAGATGCAACACTTTGGATGGAGACAGCCATCGGCCTAATCGAGCAGAAATCAATGCCCCCTGGTCAGGCAGAATCGGACTTTGCAATGGAAAACCTTATCCCAAATCCGACATCCATTGAGATAGATATGCTTCGCAAATGGGTGGCTGATGGCATGCTCCGGGGGCCACGTCCAGCTAAACCCCTTGAGCTACCCTCCACTGATCCAGAGGCAAAGGAACTTGGCAAGCCGGATATGGTTCTCAAACAATCCGGTCCGATGACGCTGGCACCGGTAGGTGACGATGTGTACCGTTTTTTGGTGTTCAAATTGAACCTAAAAGAGGAATTGAAAATTCGGGCGATACGACTTGTCCCTAGTAACATAAAAGTGGTGCACCATTCCTTGATATTTTTCGGAGATTCCGCCAACCTCGCTGAGACCTCGGCTGACAAGAACCTTATTGATTTTGGTTTATTTCCCGGTGATAAAGGGCCGGGTTATGGCCAGGGGCCAATGCTGGCAAAATACCTGAAGCTTGATAACAATTCCAAAAAGTATACATTTGAAATGATCGGAGGCTATGCACCAGGCAGCGGTTCTTATAAGGCTCCCAAAGGATTCTCTTGGACAATTCCCCCAAACTCCGACTTGGTGGTGCAAATGCACTATCACCGTACTGGTAAAGTGGAGACAGACCTTTCAACAATAGAGCTGCACTTTGCCAAGGGGGATATCAATCCGACCATGGAGTACCGTGCCTCCAATATAAATGACGAGGGTTTTCTGGTGATGCCTCCGAATCAACGCAAGCATACTAGTTTTGATTGGCCGGTGGAGGAAGACTGCCAGATAGTAAGTATTTCGCCGCATGGCCATTATCTTACCCTTTCACAAACACTCACGCTGAAGCGCCCCGATGGTACCCGCCAGACATTAGTTCATGTGCCTGTGTATGACTTTAACTGGCAAAAGTTGTACACATTTCGTGAGCCTGTACCTATTCCCAAAGGCAGCAAGATCAATGTTTCATCCTTTATGGACAACACCAGCAGCAACCCACACAACCCGAACAAGCCACCAAAGGCAACTTTTATGGGCGAAAAAACCACAGATGAAATGGTTTTTCCATTCATAGCACTGACTGTCCAAAAAAACTCCCAATGGAATCTGAAAAGGGCTTTACACAGTGGTTACAAGAATGGCAGCATCGTCGATTACTTGCGTCATGGATTTGGCTTTGAAAGCCCTAGCGACCAAACTACCCCAGAGAAATTAAAAAAGTAAATCAACCATGAACGAAAAAACAAAATATATTATAGTCCCTTGGGCCTTGGGGAATGGAATGCTCGAAGAGCCTGCGAGCTTTAAACTTGTGGATTTATTTGCGGGCAAGGATGAAATCTTTATTGGCCGCAGTCCCGAAAACGATATCTGTTTAAAGCATCCTGCGGTATCCAGAATTCATGCATCTCTGCACCAAAAATCCGATGGTAGCCTGTTGGTAAAAGACTTGGGAAGCACCCATGGTGTGACAATAAATGGAAAACACGTGGATGGTGAAGCCGTCTGGAACCCACAAACAACCCTAAATCTGGGTCCTCAATCATTATGGCTAGATAACGGCAATGTTATTACTGTGACTAGGCGCGGATCGCTAAACCTAGAAGCAAAAGACCTGACGGTACTAGTTCCCGATCGTAAAAAGCCGATTCTGGATCATGTATCCTTCACTTTTAAACCTGGCCAATTCGTATGCGTGCTAGGCCCAAGCGGGGCGGGGAAGACAACCCTCGTGCGGTGCATGCAAGGCCACCAGATCACGAGCGGGGGAAGTTTGCTTTTTGGTGGGCACCCAATTTTATCGAATCCAACTATTTTGAACGGGCTTGTTGGTTATGCACCCCAAAAAATGTCGCTCCACGAAACCTTGACAGTGCGTCAGGTTGTATGGTTTGCCGCAAAACTCCGCCTACCCTCGGATACTTCTCCTGCCGAAATCGAAACCCATGTGGATGCTGCCCTGAAGTCTATGGGAATAGATTTTCTTGCTGGTCAAAGGGTATCCTCTATTTCTGGAGGGGAACTCAAGCGAGTTGAACTAGCTTCGGAACTTGTTGTAGACCCATCCATCCTTCTGGTGGACGAAGCGACCAGCAGCTTGGATCCTGCCTCGGAGGCCCGGGTCATGGATGTTCTTGCCAATACCGCCAAACAGGGCAAACTTGTTCTGTGTGTCACCCATCATCTGGACAACATATACAAGGCTGATACCATTATTATCCTTGCAGACGGAAAAGTGGTTTACCATGGTCCACCCGGAGGAGCCTGCGCACACTTTGGAGTGGAACACTTGGCCGATGCCTTTGTTCGACTGGAAGACGAGGGCGCCGAAAAGTGGGCTCGTTTGGACTCCCAATCGCCTGTCGAAACCGTCCCTTCTGTTAGGAAGCTTCCACCCAAGCGTAGCATTACCGCACGGTTTTGGGAAACCATGCGACAAGCAGGCATACTAACCAAGCGGGAATTTGCCGCCACTTTAAGCGACCGCCGTTACCTTTTTTTGGCAATGCTTATGCCTGCACTTTTTGCCTTGATATTGATTGGCTGCCATTGGAATGTTGATTTTTCTTCAAGCATCCTGATTACCCGCGATCTGAACGGTGATGAGAAAACCTCATTCAAGTTTTTCTGGCCGGTATTACATGATGCAGCAAAAAGCGATGGCCTCGATGAAGAAAGCCTAAACTTTAAGACTCAACTGGGTTTCCTGCTGGGAAAAAAACCTGCCATGCGCAAAAGTTTAGCCAGCGAAGACCTTAACCAGATCATTCAAGGGGCCATAGAAGGTACAAAAACTATTTTCCCAGACAAAATCATCAAGAATCCTCTTACCACTTTCAAATATCTTTCCGTCCAAGTAATGGGCATTTCGTTCATGGGTATGCTGTTGGGTTTAACTTTGATGGTTCGGGATGGAGCCATCTTTCCAAGGGAAAAGGCTGCAGGTTTGTCGCCTCTTGCATACCTTGCCTCAAAGATGACAATTATCATTCTGGCAACCGGATTCCAAACAATTATTTTCGACGGAATTCTTGAATCACTGTTCCATGTCAGGCAACTGGTCAACGGACTCGAACTAACCCCTACGGAATATCGGGTCACACTGGTGCAGATGATGTTGGTGCATTGGTTCGCTGCTCTGGGTTGCGCCTGCCTGGGCATGTTTCTTGGTGCGTTAACCTTTAAGCCTGACCGTGCGATTATTCTATTGGGAGCCATGATGCTGCCCCAGTTGACCCTTGGCACCGCCATGTCACTTGCGGCAACCCCCATTCCCAGAACGGTTGCCTACTTTATATCACCCACTTATTGGGGACTTCGCGCCAGCCAGATCTCACCCATGGAAAACGGGATGGTAGCATTACCGACCTACATGAGAATTTTTGGCGATAGTTTCATCCAGTCGGTTCCCCTAGCCCTTGCGGGAATGACTGCGCAAATCATCCTTTACCTGTTTCTAGCATGGTGGATGCTTCGCTTCAGGCGACCAGAATCGGCGTGAGGCTTCACAGGAAAAAGCACTATCATGGAATCAGGAAA
>CALARU010000036.1 GCA_937888715.1 uncultured Planctomycetaceae bacterium
TCGCCAACAATTGCCTTCTCGCCCGCAGGATGATCGAACGAGGCACCCGTTATGTTCAACTCTTCGACTGGGGCTGGGATACCCATGGCACCAGCGCAGGCGATGACATCGTTAACGCCCTGCCCAAAAAATGCAAAGAAACCGACCGCCCCATGACTGCTCTTCTTCTTGACCTCGAACGCAGAGGTATGCTCGATGAAACCCTCGTCGTATGGGGTGGCGAATTTGGTAGAACTTCGATGAACGAAGCCCGAGGCGGTAGCAAATTCCTAGGCCGTGATCATCATCCACACTGCTTCACCACATGGATGGCGGGCGCAGGTATCAAGCGTGGCTTCAACTACGGCAGCACCGATGAACTCGGCTGGAACATTGCAGAAAACAAAGTCGGCGTTCACGATCTTCAATCCACTATTCTACATCTGATGGGGCTTGATCCAGAAACTTTCAGCTATCCTTACCAAGGCTTGAACGCACGGCTTATCGGCCCCGCAGAAGGCCCCAAGATCCTCGATAAAATCCTAGCGTGACGCTTTGAAGTTGCTGCCTCCGCTACCTTGCTTCGGTTTTATCGACCAGCGGATATTATTCCGCTGGTTCGCACCCCACGACTTTGTCACCCTCGCTGCAAAGCGGGGGTCCATTCTTACCCCTCATTTTTGCCTTCAAGCCCATCCCACTGCGGTGGGTGGGTTCTCTTTCTTTTCTTCTTTTACTTTTGCTTTCTTTTTCTCCCTACTCCCAACCCTCTTCCCTCCGGGAAAAGGGCCCTTCCGCTTCGCTCGCCCGGGTTCCAACCTCCACCACACTGATTTCCCAAAATCCATGGCTTGTTTTGATTCCGTGAAATTCCGTGTCCTTCTGTGGCTAACTCTTCCTCTTTATTTTTTACTTCCCATTTATTGTTACACGCCTATTTAAAGACAGAGCGGTTGCGATGGGGAAGCCCCACTGCAACCGCTCCATTTGAACCTTTTTTAATTATGCCGGCCCTGCGCAACTTATAACATCCAGTTCGGCAAACTCACTGACCGAACAA
>CALARU010000037.1 GCA_937888715.1 uncultured Planctomycetaceae bacterium
TGGAATCCTGAACTTAAAAAAGATTACTTTTCATGGTTCATCAAGGCCGCTGGTTATAAAGGTGGCATGAGCTTTGGTAATTTTATTGAAAACATCAAGCGCGATGCCTTGGTCATTCTTTCCGATAAAGAAAAAGAAGACCTCAAGTCTATACTTGAAGCCAAGCCTGCTTTGACCGAAATTGCTGCCCCCGCAGTCAAGCGCGACTTCGTCAAAAACTGGAAAATGACAGATCTTTCCACTGACAAGTTGGATGCTAATCTTGCTGGCGGTAGGAACTTTGAAAAAGGTAAGCGATTGTTTGCAGAGACCCGATGCGTGGCTTGCCATCGTTATGAAAACGAAGGTGGGGCGCAGGGCCCTGATCTTACCAATGCTGCAGGAAGGTTTAACAAACGCGACCTTCTTGAATCTTTGATTGATCCAAACAAGGTTATCAGTGACCAATATGCAGGTGTTATTATCAGTACCGATGATGGCAAACTCGTTACAGGAAGGATCATCAATCTTTCTGGTAACAACATTATGGTGAATACTGATATGCTTAATCCCACCGCAATAACAGTTGTGGATCATCGTAAGGTTGAAACCATTGTAACATCCAAGGTTTCCATGATGCCCGCAGCTCTTATAGATACTTTGAAGGAAGACGAAATTTTTGACCTTTTGGCTTATATTCTTTCGCGTGGGAATCCTTCAGGGCCTATGTTTGCTAAATAGGAAACTACCCATGTTCAGACTTGTATCCGTTTGGGTATTGCTTGGGTTTGTTATGGTTGCGATTGTGGGTGATCGATCAAGATTACCTGCTGCGCCCGAAGTTTCTATCCCAGATGGCTACAAAGAAGTGCAACTGAATGGCCATAAGTTCAAGCTTCCCCTTGGCTTTGATATTACCGTTTATGCTTCGTCTGATGTGGTGCCAAGGCCCATCAGTGCTGCGTTTGATGATCAAGGTCGGTTGTATGTTTCCGATTCTTCTGGTTCGAATGAAAAGTCTGATGTGCAACTTCAGAAAAAGCCCCATCGGATATTAAGGCTGGAAGATAAAAACGCTGATGGCAAGTTCGAGAGTGTCACGGTCTTTGCTGAAAACATGATGTTTCCTGAAGGTACGATGTGGCTTGATGGGTCGTTATATGTTGCAGCGCCTCCCTCGATTTGGAAATTAACCGACAAAGATGGCGATGGAGTTGCTGAAGATAGGGTGGAGTGGTTCCAAGGTAAAACTCTTACAGGTTGCGCCAACGATTTGCATGGCCCCTATGCTGCGCCGGATGGTTTTATCTATTGGTGCAAGGGGGCATTTGCCAAACAGGAATACAAGTTATCCGGGTCATTCCCCTTAAGTTCTAATGCCAGCCATATTTTTCGTTCGAAGCCTGATGGTAGCAGTTTTGAGCATGTGATGACCGGCGGCATGGATAACCCGGTTGATGTAGCTTTTACTTCTTCAGGCGAAAGAATCTTTACCACGACTTTTTTTCAACACCCTGCCAATGGGCTTCGCGATGGCTTGATCCATGCTGTTTATGGTGGTATTTATGGAAAAGTTCATGGTGTATTAAGTCCCCACCCTTGGACATCACCCGAAGTTATGCCTGTGCTAAGCCATTTGGGTGCCGCTGCACCTTGTGGTTTGCATGCTTATGAATCCAATGCGTTTGGCAAGGATTATAAAGACAACTTATTTGCCTGTTCGTTCAATATGCGAAAAATCACCAGGCATCAACTTGAGTATCAAGGTGCGGGCCTTGCTTCCAAAGATTCAGATTTTCTTGTCTCAGATCAAATCGATTTTCACCCCACCGATGTAATTGAAGATGCTGATGGATCACTTTTAGTGATCGATACAGGTGGTTGGTATAAGTTGTGTTGCCCAACCTCGCAACCTGGGTTAGTGAAGCCCGATGTGCGAGGTGCGATTTATCGTATTCGGAAAACAGATGCCCCAACTATCGCAGACCCCAATGGAATCAAAGTGGATTTTAAAACCACCACGGCAAACAAGTTGGTTCAACTGCTTTCCGATGAACGCTTTGTAGTAAGGCGAAAAGCAGTCGATGCACTCGCGTTAAAAGGGGATGCTGCAATTGAAGAAATTTTGAAAGCGAATGTTCCTGAAACCAAGATTGATGCAAGAATTGCTGCTGTTTGGGCGCTGTGTAAGTTGGGGGCTCCAAGCGCTTTGCTTGCTTTGAAAGTTAGATTAAATGATCCTTCACAAAAGGTTAGGCTTGCGGCTTTGAATGCTTTATCGCTGCATCGGAGTAATTCGCATAAAAATGAACTCTATTCTTTATTGAAGAACTGCATGCCACCCGAACAAAGGTTGGCTGCAGAGATAGCAGGCCGTACAAAAGATAAACAAGCTATTCCTTTGATTCTCAGTGTTGCAGAAAAAACAACCGATCGGGTCCTTTCGCACGCCCTTACTTATGCGCTTTATGAAATCCAAGATTTTGATTCTGTTGTTGAGGGCCTTGCAAGTAAGAATCCAAATGTAAGAAAGGTATGCCTTCATGCTTTGGAGATGGGGAAGCCTGAAAAGTTAAAGGTGGAATGGTTGTTGGAAGATTTGAATTCGCCTGATAAATCATTGCGCAATTCTGCATGGTGGATCGTTTCTAGGCATGGCGAATGGGGCAACGCCCTTGCACCCCATTTACAAACAGCACTTGATAAAACCAATGAGAATGATCCAGCCATAGTTGATTTGTTTAATCGGCTTGGAAGTTTGCATCAGGCTCCATTGATCTCCAGCATACTCTCGGATTTGGTATCTAAGGAAACAACAAAGCCCGCCATTCGAAAAATGGCGCTACGAACTATGGCATCTTCAGGCGCAAAAGATGCACCTGAATCGTGGGTGAAGTCGATTTTAATTGCCTTGAGTTCCAAAGATAAATCCATGGTGCTGGAATCTTTGAAGGCTCTTAAATCGCTGAGGTTAAGTGCTGCCAAGTTTGCAATGGTTGCGCAAACTGTCGGGTCGCTTGCAGGTGATGGCAAGAATGAAAGTGATTTAAGATTGCTGGCTTTTTCGTTGATTCCTACAGGCTTTAAGATCAGCAATGATGACTTTGAGCTTTTGTTTTTGAAAAACCTTAGTACAGATAAGGCTGTTTCTACACGAATAAGTACCGCTGAAACTTTAGCCAAAGCGAAGTTGTCTCCTGGTCAGTTGGTATCCCTGCTTAAAGTTTTAGAAAAAGCAAGCCCTGCAGAATTGGACCGGTTGTTAGATGTTTATACAGGGTTGACTGATGAAAATATTGGGAAAGGATTGTTGGCAGCGATTCGTAAATCTCCATCCATCGGATCGATTCGAATTGAAACGATCAAGGAAAAACTTAAGAAGCTTGGGCCCGATGTTCAAAAAGAAGTTGATCAATTACAGGTAGATATCCGGGCACAAGTATCCAATCAGTATGAAAAGTTGGAGGCGATTCTCCCTCTGATTTCTACGGGGGATATCCGCAAGGGGCAGATTGTTTTTCAAAATGCAAAGGCAGCCTGTATTGTATGCCATGCCATCGGATATTTGGGCGGCAAGGTTGGCCCAGACCTCACTAAGATTGGTCAGATTAGAAGTGAGCGCGATTTACTCGAGGCAATTCTTTTCCCTAGCGCAAGCTTTGTTCGAAGTTATGAACCAATAAAAATTGCAACTTCTTCGGGTAAGGTTTTTCAAGGAGTGATTAAATCTGAATCGCCAGAGGATATTGTTTTAATAACTGGCCCTGATCAGCAAATGCTTATTCTCAGGGCGGATATTGAAATCATGGAACCGGGTGCTGTTTCGGTAATGCCTGCGGGGCTCGATCAACAATTCACTCCGCAGGAACTGGCAGATCTGGTTGCGTTTCTCAAAGCTTCAAGATGAAAGGCTTTGGTTAAATTTACCGAGCTGTCCAACCACCATCAACGGTAATAAGGCTTCCGGTTGTATAGCTTGAAGCTGCACTGGCAAGGTAAAGGGCAGCACCTTGGATTTCTTGGAGTTCGCCCCATCTTTCTAGAGCGACTGCACCAACAATAAATTTTTTCGTGTTCTCATCGTCTTTGATGGGGATGTTCATATCGGTGAGGAATGGCCCGGGGCAAATTGCATTTACAGTGATATGGAACGGTGCAAGTTCCAATGCCAAAGCACGCGTCATTTGAACCACAGCACCTTTACTAGTGGCATAAGGGGTGCGGTTGGCCAACCCTACAACACCTAGCGTGCTCGCAAGATTGATAATTCTCCCGGATTTCTGCTTCTTCATTTGGGGTACCACTGCCTTGCTAGGAAGCCATGTACCATCCACATTGGTTTGCTGTACTTTTTTAAAATCTTCGTAGGAAAGTTCATCAATGGGGCCACGAATATTAATGCCTGCATTGTTGATCAAAATATCGATGGATCCGAACTCTTTGATTGTGGTTGCCACTGCTTTTTGAATTTCTTCTTCCGATGTTACCGTTGCGCTGATGGCGATGGCTTTTGTTTTGTATTCTTTGATGATTTTTTCTGCAGCGGCCTTCCCCTCTTTTTCGTTTCTGCTGATGATGACGAGGTTTGCACCTGCAGAGGCTAACCCTTCAGCCATGGCAAGGCCCAATCCTTTCGAGCCCCCGGTAACGATTGCGGTTTTGTTGGTAAGATCGAAAAGCTTGATTCCGGGAAGCATGATATTGACTCCAAAATGGTTAGTGTTTTAAGCGAGATTACCGAAGGTAGTGGTTCCGGGCAAACTATTTTTTTTTGTTGATTTCGATGCCTAGGATTGTTAGATCATCTGCTGGCCTGCCTGGTTTGCACCAGTCCTTAACATCTTTCATTACTTGCTTGAATGATTTTTGTAACTTTGCATCACTTGATTTGTGCAGACTGTTTTTCAAATTGTCTTTGCCAAAAGATTGCTTTTCTAGGTTGACTGCTTCGATGATTCCATCGGAATAAAGTACAAGCCGATCGCCATTATGAAGCTGTAACTTCTCTTCGGAATAAACCGAGTCATCGAAAAGGCCGATAGGAATAGCGGGTTTATCAAGTACCGTGGGGCTACTACCTTTTGGCAGATAAATCATGCCTGGGTGCCCTGCCAGGCAGTAGATTAGTTCAAGCGTAGTTAGATCTAAAACACAATAGGCGATGGTGAAGAAGTTTTCGCCCATGTTTTCCATGGTGAATTTTTGGTTGAGTGACGCAAGGATTTTCTGGGGTTTCTCGAGTAACTTATTTCCTGCCTCGCCTTGCAACCCTGTGATATGGCGGGACACCGTAACGGATAAAAGGGCGGCTGGCGCACCGTGGCCGCTTACATCAAGTACGAAAAATCCGACCTTGGTTGTGCCTATCGGGAATACATGCAGCATATCCCCTGCAAGTTTTTCGTGGGGCTCAAATATCCAAGCGAAATTGACTCCAGGAAAGGTTGGCAAATCATCTGGCAATTGCGCTTGCTGAATGGCAGCAGCGGCTTCAAGATCCCTGTTCAATCTGCGATTTGCCGTTTCAAGCTTTTCATTCTTGTCACCAAGGTTTTGCTTTAGTTCTTCGATTTCACGAAATGATTTGTTAAGCAACAAGTGGGTTTGAATACGGGCAAATGCAATGGGAAAATCAATCGGCTTAGTGATGTAATCGTTTGCTCCTAGTTCTAGGGCTGCAATGATATCCTTTGCTTCACCCGTTGCGGTCATCATGATGATTGGGAGTTCTAGGGGAGTGAAACTGATTCTGGTTTTTTTTAATACTTCGACCCCACTAAATTTTGGCATCTTGGAATCAAGTAGGATGAGGCTGAAGTTATTGCTTCCAATAAGTTCTAGTGCTTTCATCCCGTTTTCAGCTGAAACGACCTGAATCCCTTTCTCCATTAGTAATTTTACCAGTGTTTCGCGGTTCCATGCATTATCATCCACTACAAGAATCATTGCACTTGTTGCAGTTTCTTGCTTGGTTATTCCAAAACTCGGCATTGAAATCGAAGCACTACTCATAGCTTTGAAATTCTTTTTCATTTGAAAAAAAGTTAATGCACTATGGTAACATAATTTGCCATTAAGTTCCAGAGGTTGGGAAAATTGGCTTATGTTTCCTCACTATTATTGTTTGGCATTATTTTGGTTGTTTGAGTAGTATTTGGTAGGTTCTAGGCTTTATTTCCCATTTAAAATGGTCTGTTTGTAATACTCAAGGAGTGGCTATGTTTTCTGAAATCAGATTGGGATTGTTATTGGCGGGAGCTATTTTCGCTTGTCAGGCAACATTGTTTGCCTGGGAGAAAGAGGTTTTTACCCAGACTCCTGAAATTATGGCTTCCACTGAAAAAAAAGAAGTCGCTGTTAATGCCAAGACCAAAAACACCAATGAGTTTGCAGGTGGCACCAATCCTTTTTGGATTTGGGGCGCAAATGCCAACACCAAATATACCTTGACCAAGGACTTTGCCTGGACTGGTGGCAAAGCAAAAGTAAAGTTTGCTTGCGACAACATCGTGAAATTGAAAATTAACGGGCTTGATGTTGGAAGAAGCTCTGAATGGCAAACTCCTGTCGAACAGGATGTTACCAAGCTTCTAAAGGATGGAAATAATTCGATCGAGGCCCTGGTTGAAAATGAAGGTGGTATTGCTGGATTCGTATTTAAAATGGTTCTTACCTCTACTGATGGAAAGTTAACCTATGTGATTTCTGATGATTCTTGGAAAGCTGTTGAAGCGGGTAAAGCTGGAAAAGCCTCTGCTACTAAAAAAGTGGCTAAGTTGGGCGATTCTCCTTGGGGCAATGTTTTAACTGGGGAAGGAGTGGGGGCAAGCGCTTCCAATTCTTCTTTCAAAGTCCCTGAAGGTTTTCAGGTTGAAAAACTTTTCACGGTTCCAAAAGATAAACTCGGATCTTGGGTTTGCCTTACCGTTGACCCTAAAGGCAGAATCATTGCCTCCGACCAAGGCGATAAAGGCCTTTATCGGATTACTGTTCCTGCACCAGGTGTTGCAGGGGATGTCAAAGTGGAAAAGCTTGATGTTAAGATAAGTTCCGCACAAGGTTTACTTTTCGCGTTCGGCAGTTTGTATGTTTCTGTTAATGGCGGGCAGGGAAGTGGGCTTTATCGCCTACGCGATACCAATAATGATGATCAATTCGATGAAGTTGTTAAGCTTAAGGCCTTGCGTGGTGGTGGTGAACATGGCCCGCATGCACTTAGGTTGTCTCCCGATGGTAAATCTATTTTAGTAGTTTGTGGAAACCATACTCTTCCACCAGAAAACTTTAATGCTAGTAGATTGCCTAGCAATTGGGGCGAAGACCATTTACTTCCAAGGCAGTGGGATGCCAATGGCCATGCCCGTGGTATTCTTGCTCCTGGTGGGTATGTTGCAAAGACTGATCCCGATGGCAAAGATTGGGAAATTATTAGCAGTGGCTACCGGAATGAATATGATTTCGCATTAAATGCCGATGGCGAAATGTTTGTCTACGATGCAGATATGGAATGGGATATGGGAATGCCTTGGTATCGCCCAACTCGAGTAAATCACGCTCCTAGTGGCAGTGAACTTGGTTGGAGAAGTGGTACCGGCAAATGGCCTGCCCATTATGTTGATAGTCTTCCAGCAATGGTTGATATCGGGCCTGGTTCTCCGGTGGGCGTTGATTTTGGTTATGGAACAAAGTTTCCTGCGAAATACCAAAAAGCGCTTTATATCTGTGACTGGACGTTCGGGACCATGTATGCAATTCATATTTCCCCCATGGGTAGTTCTTATAAAGCAGTTAAGGAAGAATTCGTTTCCCGCACCCCATTGCCATTGACGGATGTTGTAGTTGGAAAAGATGGGGCGCTTTATTTTTCAGTAGGCGGCCGTGGTGCTCAATCTGAATTGTTCAGAGTTACTTATGTAGGTAAGGAATCTACTGCACCTGCTGAACTTCAGGATAAAGAAGGCTCTAAAGATCGTGAGATCCGGAAAAAACTTGAAGCTTTTCATAACCCTGCAAAAGTTTCTGCTGACCAGTTGCAATTTATCCTCTCCCAACTTGGTAATGAAGACCGATTCATTCGTTATGCAGCTAGGGTCGCTCTAGAACACCAAGATTCAAAAACTTGGCAGGATAATGTTCTTGCTGAAAAATCGCCAGAAGCACTTATCCAAGGAATAGTTGCTCTCGCCAGACAGGGTGATAAAAGTTTGCAAACTCAGGCGCTTAAAGCACTTGATACCCTTGAATTCTCGTCCCTTTCAGAAAACCAAAAACTTGAAATTGTCAGGGCTTATCAACTTCTCTTTATTCGCATGGGCGAACCTGCAAAAGAAGTTTCAGCCAAATTAGCCGCTAAACTTGATTCTTTCTTCCCATCAAATGACGAAAGATTGAATAGAGATCTTGGCGATCTTCTCGTTTATTTAAAATCTTCCACCATTGCTGGCAAAATCACCCAATTGCTTATGCAACCTTCCAAGCCTGTTGATGGGAAAGAAATGGAAGAGCTGCTTTTGCGAAATCGTGGTTATGGCGGTGGCATTGCCAAGATGTATTCTAATTTTCCTGACCTTCAGAAAAATTACTACCTGTATTCCCTTCGTAATCTAAAGGAAAACTGGAATATCGATCAGCGCAAGATGTATTTCACCGCACTTAACGATGCACGAACCAGAAATGGTGGTTCAAGTTATCAGGGCTTTTTGAACAACATTGAAAAAGAAGCTTTTGATAATGCCACCGATAATGAAAGATTGGCAATCGAAGCTTTGGGTTTGAAAAAGCCTTATAAAGCGCCAGCATTGCCCAAGGCTGTCGGCCCTGGTAAGGAATACAAACTTGCAGAATTAGTTCAGCTTGCAGATGGCAAAATGGTTAAGCGCGATTTTAAGAATGGCCAGAAAATGTATGCTGCCTCCCGTTGTGTGGTTTGTCACCGTTACAATGGAGATGGCGGAGCAACCGGGCCAGATCTTAGTCAAGTTGCAGGCCGATTCAGTTTGAAAGATTTATGTGAATCGATTGTTGAACCCAACAAGGTGATTTCTGATCAGTATAAGGCTTCGATTATTGAAACCAAGAGTGGGAAATTCATCACGGGAAAAGTGGTCAGCGAAAATGCAGAATCACTCATCGTTGTCACCGATCCTGAAGATTCCAGCAAGGTTCAAGACTTGAAGAAAAAAGATGTTGAGTCGGTTAAAGTTTCTCCTGTTTCATTGATGCCACAAGATCTTTTGAAAACGCTAAATGAAAATGAAGTTCTAGATTTGCTAGCCTATTTGTTATCTCGTGGCGACCCATCGCATACGATGTTTAAGAAATAGTAGGCGAGTAATATTTCAAGCCCGAGGCCTTATGGGTTTCGGGCTTCTTTTATTTTCCATAGCTTGAAATGTTCATCGGTAAATTTTAATTCCAATTCGGATTGTTCAAGATCAACTTTCGAATTGGTAACAATGTGGTTGATTTTCTGTGCTCTTAATTCTTCCAGAAGTAGTTTGGGGGATTTGTTATCTAACAATCTCTTTTGCCAATTTTGGGCGAGTAAAAGTCGCCTGTGCCAATCAAGTACATCTGCATCTTTGTAGGGAATGGCTTTAAAATCGATATAAAGAGGGGCCTGCGCATATAGACGAAATCTTTGCATATCGATGGGAACAATTCTAGTGTCGGTAGTTTTTTTGCCTATGGGTTTAAAATCACTTGAAAGAGATCCGCGGGTGGTGCTTGCTAGATTTGGCACATTTACCGGCAGAAGATAAAGGTCGTCGATAGTTTTATTTGTTTTAATATGCGCAAGAATACCATTCTCGTTTTCTTTAATGACAAATCCTGCTTTAAAAATAGGAATTGCAATGCCCAAGAGTGCGAGAATAATACTTAAAATAACGGAGGCAACGAAAGGTTTGAGCCTCGATATGAAAGGATTGCAATAAGCCAGCAACTCAGAAAGGATAATCATGGTTGCTAGGGGAACAAGTACCGAACTAATTCTCCAGGGGAATAATAACGCAAGAGTATTGCTTTCCGTGCCGACTTGTAAAATGGTAAGCAAAGCCCCTAGCAAAAAAGGGACAAGAATTACCGTCAATGCTTTTTGCTTTCGTAAAAAAAAGATTGAAAGCATGATCCAAAGTATTTGCAGGCATGCGACCCAGTCAAGCCATAGCTGGGGTAGGCAATGATGAGGGAGTCTGAATTTAACTAGGAATTCCTGGGCTTCTTTAAAGCCTTCGGATGATGATGGTTGGAAGTTGCTTGCTGCGTAAATAACTGATGGGGCAACTAGCAACAGTGCTAGGAGGCCAATCAAAATGGCTTTTTTTATTTTGCCATCCAGTACAAGATATAGCTGGAAACCAAGAATGATGAAGGCCCCGCTTAATAAATAAGTGGTATGAAGGATTCCTGCGAGGCATGTGAATATCGTTGCTGAAATATGCTTTTCTATTAAAAAAAGCGACAAGCCAAGTAACAGGAAAACTCCGAAGTTTGAAGGTTGGAACATTGCGCCCAATATGTATTGTCCTGCAACCCCTGCTTGCAAAAACCAGGGGTAATCATGCCCAAATAGGCGATATGATGCCCATCGTAATGCTGCCGAATTAATAAAGATAAATATTGCACTGAATAATGCGTAATGACCGACATCAAAGCTAAGTGTTTTGGCTTTTCGGTGAAAAATAATCCAAGCGCAAGAAAGGAAAACCCCTTGCAGCATTGCGTAATACAAGTAAAAGATGTTTTCGTTAAGCCAGGTGATGGTTAAGCAAACAAGTTCACTAAACAGCGGGGTCGGGTCGGTAGTGTTTCCCAGCCAGTCTTTTTCAAGATAGCCTAATTTTGCTTGGGTGAAACCATGCAGGAAGTATTGATTTTGATTTGAGTAATAGAGTGGCGCTTGAGAGTAAGCCATGCAGAATAAAATAATACCAGCAATGCCAAAACCTAGAGTATTCGTTTTGTAAAGTTCAGATTTGTTTTCTAGGTTTTGTGGCATGGTTTGAAGGAGTTTTAAGGTAATTCTTGGATCTTAATGTTTCGATAATACACTTCAGCCTTTGAATTACCATGGATTTGAAGGCCGATGAAACCAGAAGTTTCAATGGTTGGATCAGTTTCTGTGTAATCACAGGTTTTTTTACCATTGAGGTATAATTCGATCTTGTTGCCATTCGCATGGATTTTATATGTGTTCCAATCTTCAAGTTTTTCGATCTCTTTAACCAGTTTGGGGTCTGATTGAACGAGGAACTTTTTCCTGCGGGATTCATCGTAAAGGCTACCTGAAATAAGATTGCCTTTTTTATAACTACCAATGTCAGCTTGGAAACCGAACATCTCATTGGGTGGGTTTTCAATGCGTTTGCTTCTGAACTGAATCCCCGCATTAGGATCGCCATCTTTGCAAACAAGTTTGTAATCAAGCTCTAGGATGAAGTTTTTAAAACTTGATTTGTAAGTGAGGAATTCGTTTTTAGGATTGTTCTCGAATGATCCTCCAACTATAATCCCGTTTTTAACCCGCCAAACTTTTTCATTCCCATTCCACCCTTGGAGGGTTTTTCCATCAAACAGAGGAATACTCTTAAGGTTTTCTTGCGAAATTGCAACGCTAAGGGCGGTAGTGAAGAAAACAAGGCAGAGTAAAAATCGCATAGCTATATTTCCTTTCTTGTATTTATACAAGGTTAACTATTCGTAATCTTCATCAGACATTGGGTCAATCATATTCTGTTTAAATCGCAAAAAGTGATGAGGGATCTTAAGTTGATGCCCGAATTGTTAGATAGTGCTATGAATTAGTTAATTAGATTGGTTAGAATACATCTATATCTGCGTTTTATTGGTTGATGCTTTTGGGAATGATTATGAACAAACCCTTTATTTCTTGCAAAGGCCCAGTGCCGAGTGCTAATAAAATTGGCAGGCGGGAATTGCTGCGCTTAGGTTTGGGCGGGTTCACAAGCCTTAGTATGCCTGGGCTGTTTAACTTGCGAAGCCTTGGTGCTTCTGAAAAACAGGCGGAAAAAACTGCGATTATTCTCGTTTGGCTAAGGGGCGGGTGCAGTCATTTAGATACCTTCGACCCTAAGCCCGATGCGCCAGCAGAGTACCGCGGACCATTCAAGCAAATTAATACCAAAGTACCTGGAATCCAATTAACCGAATTGCTTCCAGGGCTTGCAAGTATAGCAGATAAATACACCCTTCTGCGTTCGATTGCCCACTCGGGTGGCGGTCATCCCGCGGGTTCCTTGCAAATGCTGTCTGGTGATCCAGATGCCCAAGATAAACCCGGCCCTAGATATCCTGATTGGATGTCGATTGCCAATTACTTGCGTTCAGGTGATGCCAAGGGTATTCCCAATTATATCGCAGTTAACCCCGTTGATCGTTACGATAGTTTTACCATAGCTGGTTCCACCTATTTAGGGGGTGGTTATGATGCGTTCAAAATTTTAGGTGATCCAAACAATCCTAAATTTTCCATTCCTAATATCGGGCTTAAGGATGATGCGCAGCGGGATAGGCTTGCTGAAAGAATTGGCCTGCGAAAGTCGCTTTCTCAGATTTTAAAATCCATTGACGACTCAAGTAATTCCTTGGCTATGGATCAATTTGAACGACAAGCGTTGGATATGTTCCTAAGTTCCAAGGCGCAAACAGCTTTTGATCTTTCGCTTGAATCTGCGAAAGTTCGGGAACGCTATGGAATGAATTCCTGGGGGCAGCAGTGCCTTATGGCCAGGCGTTTGGTGGAATCCGGTGTTGATATTGTGACAACTGAATTTGATGGCCCGCTTTGTGGCAGGGTTGCCAACTGGGATGATCATGCAGTTAATCATCATGTATTTGATGCCTTAAAATACCGTGCCCCATTCTTTGATCAAGCTGTCACCGCCCTTATCGAAGATGTTTATGCACGAGGATTAGATAAGCGTGTATTGGTTGCTGTTGGTGGCGAATTTGGCAGAACTCCCCGTATTTCCCATGTTGCAAGTAGTGGGGGTGGGGTTGCTAGCGCAGCGGCAGGCGTCGTCCAACCCGGTAGAGATCACTGGCCGCGAGCTGGATCTTTTCTCTTTGCGGGTGGCGGTATTCAAACAGGGCAAATCATCGGTGCCACCGATAAAAAAGGCGAAGACCCCATCTCACGCAAAGTCTCTCCCGAAGATTTTCTTGCAACCATTTATCAGCATCTTGGAATTGATTATAAAAACATCACATTAAAAGATTTCAGTGGTAGACCCACCCCGATCATCAGGTCAGGCGAAGCCATTGCTGAACTTGCTAGAACTTGATTTGTATTTAACCCTCGTTTTTCTGGGTTACTCTCCATCGAGGCACACCATGACTCGTGCATTTTTCTTGGTTATTTTTTTTATCTTTACCCCTCTGCTGTTAAACGGCCAAGAACCAATCAATAAGGTTTTCAAAGCAGGTGCTGCGGTAGTTGATATTTCACCAACGAATTTCCCAGTCATTGTGAATGGCGGATTCCTCGAAGCCCTCGCCAAGACCAAAGTTGATGATCTTTATGCTCGGGCCTTAGTTCTTGATGATGGAAAAACACAAATTGCGCTTGTTGTTGTTGATAGTTGCATGATGCCCCGTGATTTTCTTGATCCCATCAAACTGATGGTTCAGGAAACAACCGGCATACCTGCTGGTAATATTATGATCAGTGCAACGCATACCCACTCTGCCCCCGCTGCTATGGGAGTTTTGGGCGCGCGGGCAGATGAAGCTTATAAATCTTTTCTTGCACCGCAAATTGTTAGAGCCATAACTTTGGCCCATAAAAACAAAGTTCCCGCTCGAATAGGTTGGACTGCATTTCACGACGATGAACATACTTTTTGCAGACGATGGATTTATCAACCCGATAAAATGCTTACTGATCCATTTGGCGATAAAACTGTAAGGGCGAATATGCATCCCGGGCATAAAAATCCCAATGTAATTGGCCCCTCTGGGCCTGTCGATACTGCTATTACTTTGCTTTCGGTTCAAACAGATAAAGGTAAACCCCTTGCGATTTTTGCAAATTACTCAATGCATTACTATGGAAGCCCTGCTGTTTCTGCTGATTACTATGGGCATTTTTGCAACGCCTTGAACCAAAATATTAACGCCAATTCTCCGGGTTCCAATAATGTTTCGATTATGTCTCAAGGAACCAGTGGCGACCTTATGTGGATGAATTATGGCGATGTTGCACCCAAAAGAGATGTTCAAACATTTGCTAAAAATGTTGCAGATCGTTGCTATAAAGCTCTGGAAATGATTTCTTACAAGGATTGGGTTCCTCTTGAAATGAAGGAATCACTCTTAAGTTTTAATAAACGAACGCCAGATAAAAAAAGAGAAGAGTGGGCACGATCCCTTATCTCTAAAATGAAAACTTCCCTTCCTAAAAACAGAGACGAAGTCTATGCCAAGGAACAACTGTATCTCCTCGAAAAACCCAGTGCAGAACTAAAACTTCAGGCAATTCGAATCGGTGGGTTGGGTATTGCCGCGATTCCAAACGAAGTTTTTGGCATCACTGGAATTAAAATCAAAGAACAAAGCCCTTTTGAACTTACCATGAACATTGAACTTGCCAATGGGGCTGAAGGTTACATCCCACCTCCCGAACAACATTCCTTAGGTGGGTACACGACCTGGCCCGCGCGCAGTGCAGCACTTGAAGTCGGGGCGGAACCTAAAATTGTTGAAGCTTTACTGCTTTCCTTGGAGCAACTTTCTAAAACAAAAAGAAAGTCGCGAACTCCCGCAGCATGTGATTACGAGCAAATTATTAGCAAAGCATTCCCCGCTGCTTATTGGCGTTTTGAAGATAGCGAGGGAAATACCGCCCTCGATTCCTCTCCCAATAAAAGCCATGGGCGTTACTTGGAGCGTAAGGCTTTTTATCTTCCGGGGCCTCAATCTATTGTGTTTGGGGAACATAAATCTAATCATGCTGTTCATTTTGCAGGCGGAAACATGGTTGCAGATATCAAAAATATTGATGATATTTACACTGTCGAAGGTTGGATTTGGAATGGCCTTCCTTTTAATGCACGCAACATTGCAGGCTACTTTTTCTCTAGGGGAACCGCAGGAGACAATGATCCATCAAGTGATCATCTCGGAATCGGTGGTACCGCCAACCCCGGGCACCTTTTTTATTCCAAAGGTAATAGCTTGACACCTTTGCTCACAGGAAAAACTGCCGTTTCATTGAAACATTGGCACCATGTTGCATTGGTTCATAAAGGTAGAAAAGTTACTATTTATCTCGATGGTAAAAAAGAAATTGAAGGTGATGTAGGTGCATCCTCCAGAAATTCTACTTTTTGCATTGGCGGCCGTCTTGATGGATTGTTCAGTTGGGAAGGAAAGATTGACGAGGTCGCTATCTATCCCAATGCATTAGATCAAAAAGAAATTTCGCTTCGTGCAAGTATCAAATTAAAACCGTAACTTAAAGGATTCGACCACATGAATAAGTTGATGGCTGGTAGTTTTATTTGGTTTCTAGTTTTTGGCTCAATTTCTTTTGCCCAGACAAGGGAGCAAAAAGTTAAAGATGACAAAACCAAAAATGAAGCTAGTGGTTTTTGGCATTACAACAACTTCACCAAGGGTGTTGAAGACGCCAAAATTAACAAAAAGCCCATGATGGTTGTTCTTCGTTGCCTACCTTGCGAAGAATGTGTCAAGTTAGACGATGAACTCATGGAAAAAGATACTGTTATAAAATCGCTTTTGGAAAAGTTTGTTCGAGTTCGGATTGTTGGCACCAATGGTTTGGATCTCTCTCTCTTTCAATTTGATTATGATCAATCCTTTGCAATTATGTTTTTGAATGCAGATGGCACCATTTATGGTAGGTACGGAACTCGCTCGCATCGTACTAATTGGTCGGGTGATGTTTCTCTCGTTGGTTTGGGCAAAGCAATGCAAGAGGTGTTGGAATTGCATGAAAATTATCCAAAAAACAAACCATTTTTGGTGAATAAGAAAGGGCCGAAACCCGATTTCGCATCGCCTGAGTTGTTTCCATCTTTAAAAAACAAGTACACCTCCAAATTAGATTACGATGGCAAAGTGGTTCAAAGTTGCATTCATTGTCATCAAGTGGGTGAGGCGATAAAACAAAATCTTCGTCTGGGTAAATCAAAGATTTCTGAGGAAGTTCTTTTTTCTTATCCACACCCAACATCAATTGGCTTAGTCTTTAATCCTGATTCTTTGGGAACTTTGGTTGAAGTTAAAGACAAATCGTTTGGTGGTAATTCTGGTTTTAAGAAAGGCGATGTTGTTCGCACGATGAATGGTCAGGCCATTATTTCAATAGCTGATGTTCAATGGGTATTGAATTTAATACCGGCATCTGGTGGAAAAATTCCTGTCAAAGTGCTAAGAAATAATCAAAATGTAAACTTGGAGTTGTGTTTGCCTCAAGCTTGGAGAAGGCTTGATGATATATCTTGGCGTTCTTCATCCTGGATGCTGAGAAGAATGTTTCTTGGTGGGATTTTATTGGAAAGCATGAGTGCTGAAGAGATGAGAACCGAGGGATTAAAAGAGGATGGCATGGCTTTAAGGGTCAAGCATGTTGGTCAATTTGGTCCGCATGCAACTGCCCATAAAGCAGGAGTATTGAAAGGAGATATCTTGCTGGGTTTTGATGAGAAAACAAATCTGCTAAGGGAGTCGGATATCTTTTTCTACGCTGTTGATTCGAAAAAAACTGGTGACATGGTTTCGCTAAAACTTAAAAGAAACAAAAACATACTGCAAATCAAAATACCCATTCAAGAATGATCTTTGACCTAAGTTACTCTGCAAGCGAAAGCAGTAAGGCTGTAGTTGCCCACCCAGATGCAGCAACAGATATGAATTGATTTTTACCATGAGGGAAGCCACTTTCATAGTAGGTCTGAAAAGGCTTGCTTCTGGATTTTACAAACCATGAGCCATCTTCTTTTCTGGTTTTAATCAAATATTTAACACCATCCTGAAAGACCTTATCTTTATTGGAGAGCATTTTAGTAAAATGCAGAGAAACTAATGCAGTTGCTGTGGCATAAGGATCAGAATCCAAGCTGTCTATCTGAGCCCATCCGCCATCGCTTTTTTGTTTTGCAATTAATGCTTTTGCTGAATTTTCAATGATAGATTTATCAGCCTTTACTTCAGAAAAACCTAGAAGTTGAAACACTTGATCTTCGTTTGTTTTGGGCGATGTCTCTAATATCCAAGCTGCAGATTTCTTTGTTCTTTCTTCAATCACTTTAGCTAGTTTTTCACTACCCCATACTCTTAAAGATCTAAGTGCCAAATAATTGGTTGTGAAATGGCTTGCTTCTGAAGGTGGGCGATTCGATTTCACTTTCCAATATCCATTTGATGCCTGATGTTTTAAAAAATAGGTGACTACTGCATCCGTGGTTTCATTCGGTTTAATGCCTGCTAACTCAAGAGTTAAAAGTGCGTAACCTGCGGTATCTGCTTCCCCACCAGTTCCTTTTCCTTCTGAATACTTTTCTTGATTCTTTTTGAGGAAGTCTAAAACAAAATCAGACTGTGCCTTTATTTCTTCCGTGGAAATGTTGAAGTTTCTTTTTTTTGCTTCTGAAAATGCAAGCATGGGGAAAGCTTGATTATGGCAGCCAAAACAACTCTTTTTTTCAATATGGCCCTTGGCTGCAGCCCTTAATAAATCAAGGGATTTCTTCATTTCTTGTTCTTCAGAGGCGTGCATTTTTAAAGGGTATAATGCAGCCATAGTCGAGCAAAGAAAAGTAATAGCAATAATCACTGTTTTTGATTTTAACATAG
>CALARU010000038.1 GCA_937888715.1 uncultured Planctomycetaceae bacterium
TATCACAGTATTAGCATGCTTTATTGTAGGTGTTGTAGGCAGGATTTTTGTTTTGCTCTTTTTTAGAAAGTCCTTCATTCAAAGTTTGCAATTAAGTTAAACGAAAGTAATTTAATGATTGATTATAATAGCTCACAAAATTCGGGTTTGGATTTGGGAATAGCCGATGGTAACATTGCGATGCTGAAATGGAATCAGGAAGAATCGCAACAAAATTATTGTTCTGAGGAATTCTTCAACCAGCTTTTAAAGATTCTGGTTTCTTTGCAGAAAAGAGCAGATCTTAAGGGTCTTATTTTTACCAGTTCCAAAGATTATTCTTTTTGTTGCGATTATTATTGGAAAGAAATCCTGGCTAATAATAACAATCTAGGATATGAGGCTAATTTATTAAACACTGCAAATGACTGCTTGAATTTGCTTGAAACAATGCCTTTTCCCACCGTAGTGGGTGTTAATGGGCCATGTGTCGGGAGTGGGTTAGAGTTTATCTTGGCTTTTGATTATCGGATTGGTTGCGAAAATCGTTTTACGACTTTTAGCTTGCCCGGAATTAATATGGGTATTCCCCCCGTGCTGGGGACTGCATCTCGATTGCCCCAGATTTGTGGTATTGATAATGCTCTGGAAATGATCGCCAGCGGTTCTACCTATTCCGCTTCGAGCATGATGAGTAAAAATATTCTAGATGAAAAGATCAATTCTGATTTTTTAGTAACTAATACAACTAATTTGGTGAAGAAGCTATTTGTAAGCCAAGCTTGGAAAACCCGCAGAATCGCAAAAACTTCCGCGTCTCTGATTTCGCATGAGCAGCTCGAGTTGGTTAAGGTAAAGTTTTTAAGTAAGTCGTTTGTTCAAAATGAGAGCGGAAAAAAAAGTGTCATCAATTTTGTCTTAAACTCTTGCTGTAAATCCCCAGTTGATTCACAGGCTTCCAATGTCGATGCTTTTGTCGTTGCGTGGAAATCTAATTATGTGAGAAATAGTTTCACTCTTGAAGAAACGCGCAATGAAATTATCCATTCAAAACAAATTGGGGAAGCGATTATTCCCAACTTTTTGGATAATGTTGGAGTTATTGGCTCCGGAGCCATTGGGCCATCGCTAGCATTGCTGATGGCGAAGCGGTGTGTTCCTTCACTTTTGGTTGATGTTGCATCATTTAATTTGGGTTTGGGAACAACAGCAATCATGAAGCAGTTGCATTCCAAATTGCGAATGGCTGCGCTTTCCATCGAGGAATTGTTGCAAGTTCTTGGGCGGTTAAGCACAACAACAGTTTTGGAATCGATTAAAGATCGCAAGGTAATTCTTGAGGCAATTATTGAAAATGAAGATGCAAAGGTGGAATTATTTCATCAATTGAATTCCATAGTTTCTGAAGGAACGATTATTTGTACTAATACAGCGAGTATTCCGCTGAAGAAACTTGCAGCCCAATTGAAGGATCCAACTAATTTTGCAGGCCTTCATTTTTGCCCGCCATTGATTCACCCCAATATGGTTGAAATAATTCGTACCGATCTTACAAGCGATGAATGCGTTGCTATTCTAGTTGGTTTGTGCATTAAGCTTCAGAAAGTGCCAATCATAGTTAACGATGCGCCTGGATTTTTAACAAATCGATTGTTGTTGGTTTTATTGAGGGAAACGCAAGAACTTGTTGTTGAGGGGATGAACCCTTATTCGGTCGACGAAGCTACTATTCGGTTTGGGTTTCCGAAGGGCATTTTTGAATTTTCAGATTTAACAGGAATTGATAATCTTGTTTATCTTAATGCGATTATAGAAAAGAATTTAGGCTGCCGTTTTCCACCGCCAACCATCAATAAATGGTTGTTGGAAAAAGCACGTTTAGGCCAGAAAAACAAACTTGGGTATTACAAATATTCAGATACTGAGGAAAAATCTGAAGACCCCTTATTCCTTGAAATGTTGAAAGTTCTTCAAAAAGGCTCGTTAAGTTTGCCTGATGAAGAAATCATGGAGAGGCTTTTGATTGTTTTGTTTGTGGAAGCGAATAGGATTCTTGGGGAAAAAGTTGTATCAACCCCAGACATAATTGATTTAGCTTTGAATCTAACTCTGGGTTTTCCCAAGGAATATGGCGGGATTTTCAAATGGGCTGAAATACAAGGTTGGGATAATATCGTTTTTCTTATCAACAAATATGCCTTTTTGGGTGAAAGAGTTTCTCCCTGTGATTATTTGACAAAAAAAATAAGTGAAAAATCTCCTTATTATTTTTAATAACTCATCATTTTTTAATGCTTCATTTAGTAGACTGGTTTTTAGGTTTTGTTTACCTTACCACTTGTCTAAGTCTGAAATTTCTACCATATTTCCTATAGCTAAGGAGTAATCATGAGTTTGTTCACAAAAATTCGATGTGGTTTAGTATTGGCTTTGCCATTAACCGCTATTTCTTTTTTTGGTGTTCTTGGTGCACAAGAGCCAAAGCGTGATCAAAGTAAAAATAATTCTCCTGAGGGGCGGCCTGGCCAAGATCGTCCAGGAGTACCCGGGGCCAACAATAACGGACCCCGTGATTGGAACAAAGGCCCCATGTCTGGTATGGGTGGTAAAGGTTGGGTAAATCCCATGATGCCTCCAAAGCCTGATAAAGAACTGGAAGCATGGATCAAAATTCTCGCTGATAAAATGACTGATAGAAATGACAATATTCGCAATAGCGCAAGAAAAGCATTGGTAAGTGTAGGGCCTGCTGCAATGTTTTCACTTAAGGAAATGACCGAAAGTAAAGATGCAGCAACAGCAGTCGCAGCAAAAAATGTAATGATGGAAATTGGCCGTTCTACAATGCAACAAAATATGATGATGCAAAAAGGTGGTATGCCCTTTGGTGGTCCACAAGGAATGCCCGGTATGGGTTGGGGGAAAATGAATCCCCAAAATATGAGAAAAATGCCCGGTATGGGTTGGGGGAAAATGAATCCCCAAGATATGAATAGAAAAGCCGGCCCCGGCGGTCCGCCCCGTGAGGGCGATCAAGGCAATCGTCCTGGAGCAGGTAGACCAGAAGGGGATCGTAAAAGTGGTTATGGTAAAGGCGGATCATCTCGTGAAGGGGATAAAAATAAGCGCCCCGAAGGAAGACCAGAAACTGATCCCCAAGCAGACAGGTCTAAAGGCGATCGTAAGGGCCCCCCTGAAACTGGTAGACCAGAAGGCGATCGTAAAGGTGGATTCGGAAGGCCTCCACAAAATCAAGGTCCAGATTCTTCCCGTCAAAAATAATAAGTACTATGTTGATAAGCCCCATGTGGATAATGTTTCAAATGGGGTTTTAATCTGTTTATCATGATGAGTTTAATTTAGTGTAGTTTGGTTTTCATATTTTTATTATCATTATCTCTGTCTATTTTTTCTTGCTAACGCAAGAACTTTCCTACCTCAGGTTTAAAAAAAGGAATAGCTATGAAATCTTTTTCAATTATCAGCAAAGGGTTCGAGTTTGTTTTACCCTTGGCTGCATGCTCATTTTTTGGCGTTCTCGTAGCCCAAGAGCCAAGGCGCGAACAAGATAAAAATGCAGCGCCCACACCCCGAGCTACAGATCAAAGGCCTGGAGATAAAAATCAACCGGAGCGGGGTCGAAATGCAGCACCGGCTAATCCTGCTCGTGAAGGCGAACGAGGCACCCGCCCCGAAGGTAGAAGGCCTGAAGCTAGCCCTGATGCTAAAAATCGGTTTTTAAATGAGTTAAATTTAAGCAAAGATGAACGCGCCAAGGTAGAAAGTATCCTCGCAGCTCGGGAAGAAAAAATGCGCGAGGTTCAGCAATCCACAATGAAAGCCATACGCGATGCTATTGGGGAAGAAAAATTCCAAACCTTTATGAAGAATTCTGCTAACCCCAACAGAAGGGCAGGCCCCGCTAATCCTCCCCGTGAAGGTGATCGTGGAGCAAGGCCTGAAGAAGGAAGACCCGAAGGCGAACGCAAAGCAGGCCCCGCTAATCCTCCCCGTGAAGGTGATAAGCGCCCAGAAGCAGGCAAGCCAGAAGGTGAACGCAAAGCTAATCCTCCCCGTGAAGGTGATAAGCGCCCAGAAGCAGGCAAGCCAGAAGGTGAACGCAAAGCTAATCCTCCCCGTGAAGGGGATCGCAGGGGCCCTGGTGTTGGCCCTGAAGCCAGAGAGCGGATGCTTAATGATTTGAACTTAAGCAAGGATGTTCGAACTAAGGTTGAAGGCATTATGAATACGCAGCAGGAAAAAATTAAGGATGTAATTGCAAAAGGAAGAGAAGCGAATGGCGACCGTGAAAAGATCATGGCTGAAGTTCGTGAACTTCAACAAAACATGGCGAAGAGCCTGAAGGAAGCCATGGGGGAAGAAAAATTTAAAGCATTCATGAAAAATGCGCCCATGTTCAATCGAGGTATAATCCCTCAAGGTCGTGATGCTTCTCGTTAGAAGTAATGAATAATTTTGTTCATCATCTAACCTCATCTAGTAATTGATCTAGGTGAGGTTATTTTTTTACATCAATGATTTGTTTGAAAGTAATTTCGCCTTTGAAATTTTCGACAAGAAGTACAAGCGAAGGGTAGGTTAGAGCCTGAATTACAAAAGCGCCTGCGGCTGGCGCCTGCAATTTCCAGAGCACTTGAAGGGAATTGCCTTTGGTCTCGCCTTTTTCGAACACAACTTTAAACCCACCTGACTTACACTCGCCACCTTGAATAACCAGAATCATATGATTCGCAAAGTTTATCTCATTAACTTTAAGGAGTTGCTTGATTTTAGTAATGGCTTCATCTATTGGTAAGTTTAGAAACTTTGAAAGTTCAGCCTTGGTTTTAAGAGTAACTCCTTGGGGTTTTGAGCCGCACTTTGGACCGACTGCCTGGGAAATCACCTTGGGGAAAGATTCATCAGCGAGTGAAACGCAAGAAAACGCAGAAAAAATCAGAATAGTTAATATTAAGCTCACAAGTATTTCTCCCCAAGAGGATTAAAAGATGATATCTTCAATAAAGGTTTCGGAAGTGGAAAGGCTTTAACTTTCATGATTAATAATAGAATATTAGCATAAAGAAATTCAACTGGAGAAAGAAATATGTCAGGCGGGAAAAATGTGTTGGGAAAAGACCTTGAAGTTTGTTGCTTGTCACCCAAGACAGGATTTTATCGAAATGGTAAATGCGATACTGGGCCAGGTGATTTTGGCATTCACACTGTATGTATTCAAGCGACCGCAGAATTTTTGAAATTCAGCAAGGAGAGAGGCAATGATCTTTCTACCCCTGTACCTGATTGGGCTTTCCCTGGTTTAAAACCAGGTGATTGCTGGTGCCTTTGTGCATCGCGCTGGAGAGAAGCTTACGATGCAGGGTTCGCCCCAAAGGTGAATCTTAACGCAACGCATATTTCTACTTTGGAATTTGCAAGCCTTGAAGAACTTCAAGAGTTTGCTTTATAAGTTTTCTTCTTATCCAATAAAAAAGGACACATGAATTTGTTTCATGTGTCCTTTTAGTTTTAATCAAGCCTTACTTTTTGGGTCCGACCAGTTCGATCAAATTACCATCTGGATCTTGTACAATCGTCAAATAGAGATCCTTGGCAATCGTTTCAGGAATCATGATCGGGGTTTTAGCAATTGGTTTGACTCCTGCTTTTTTCAGTTGTTCCATGGCTGCAGTGGTATCATTGATGATAATGGTTAGATAGCGAAACCCAGTTTGGGAATGAATGAATTCGTTTTCCGATTTTTTTGGTTTAACACCTTCAATCTGCATGAGTTTAAGCTTAGTTGCGCCATGCCCTTCTCCGAGAACAAATACCCGAATGCTAAGAGTTTTTTTTGCAGTAAGGCCGGCATCGGCTGCGAAATCAGCAGGGACATCAAATCCCTTGAGTTCTTTAAACCCGATTGCCTCGGTGTAAAATTTTGCAGCTTTTTCGATATCCGTTACCACAACCCCAAGATCAATGGTGGCGGAGGAGAAAGCAGATTTTTCCTGTGCCAAGAGTGTGGATGCATGAGCACCAAAGATTGCATACAACACGAACGCAAGCATTTTCCAACTTTTCATAATCATCCCTTTCGTAAATTTAAATGAAACAACGATCTAATGATAATTTCATTACTTGTCGCTGTCATTGAGGAAACGCCCTAAGTTTAAAAATTCAATGTTCAGGTTAACGGGCTGGTTGCAAACAAGCTGGCTCAGTATTTCGCCCACGACGGAAGCGAATTTAAATCCATGGCCTGAAAACCCAGCGCCCACAATGATATTTGGGTTTTCGGGAAGCGGTCCCACTAGGAAATGCCTATCTGGAGAGAGTGTGTAAATGCAAGTTTTTGCAAGTGGGGAATGCGAGTTCGCCAGTGTTGGAATTCTGCGATTCAAAAACACTCGCAGTGCAGCATCATCTTCGGGAAGTATCCCCCGCATAATTTCAGAGGGTTGATGAACTTCAACTTGACCGTAATGCCTAGCAATTTTGACCCCTTCCGGGTCGACCATGGGAAATCCATAAAAGAAGCCTTCTTGGTCAGCAACCATGAAGACGGGTACTTTATCCCTGAAAAAGTCCTGTGGTTTTTCAGGCATGAACCAATGGGTTGTCTGCCTCATGAGGCTTAAACATTTGCCTGAAGTGCCTAGAAAATTTGCAGCCCAAGGGCCCGCAGTGATAACCACTTTGCGAGCCAGATATTTTCCCTTGGGAGTATCTACCTCGATATCCGTACCAACATTTCGAATGGAAGTAACAGGTGTTTCGAAAAGAAGATCAGCCTTGTTATTGCGGGCGATTTTTTGAAAGGCCCGTACACAACGATCAACCCAAAGATACCCACCTAGTTTTTCGAAGGCTCCAACATAGCTTTCAGGAAGATTGAGAAACCCATACTTTTCTGAAAGCTGTTCATGGGATAAAAAATCAACATCAAGGGAATGAAGTGCTGAACTCGCAATGATTCCTTGAATGACTTGATGATTGGGATAAGCCACGCTTAGGCAGCCACATTCTTCAAGCAATGTTTCGCCCACGCGCCATTCGAGATCGTGCCAAAGATGATAAGCGCGTTTAAGCAAGGGGACATAATTAGGGTTTTCGTAATAGGCAAGCCTGATAGCGCGGGTTTTCCCATGCGAGCTACCTAGTTCATGATTGGGTTCGAATTGTTCAAGCCCTAATACCTTGCTGCCTGAAAGGGCAAGCTGCATTGCAGCAGAGCTACCCATGCCACCCAAGCCAATTACGATGACATCATAAATTGAATCAGCCATAACGAAGTTTCTTATAAGAAATAAAAAAGTCCATGGGCATAAAGTCCATGGACTTCAAATCAAGCAAAGTTACTACTGGGCAGCTTTGACCGAGTAGCTGAAGATTTTATCTTGATCGCGAATGATGAGACGACCGTTGGCAATCACTGGATGAGGCCAGCTAGCTTTGCCACTTGGTTCTGCAAGCTTGAATGAACCAAGCAAATTGTAGCCTTTGGGGGTTGCTTCAAGTAGGTTCATGGTTGCATCCTGATTGCGGAAATAAAGTTTTCCATCCGCATAAAGAACACCTGCAGAGCCAGAACCTGGTCGTTTTTCTTCCTTCCAAACAATTTTGCCCGTAGCCATTTCCAAGCAGCAGGGTACACCAGTGTTATGGCCCGTGCCAAAATAAACATAATTCCCAAGAAGAACCATGCCACCATGATGGTTTTGAATATCTTTGCTCTGTTCCTTCAGATAATAAACTTCCTTGGCTTCGATGCCACCCTTGCCATCAGGAATAAGTCGAATAAGAGCGGTGCCTTTGCCATAGCCGGTGGAACAGAAAACGAGATCATCTTTAACAATTGCGGTAGGGATATTTGCAGTACCGTTTGCATTGGCACCGTAGCGCCAAAGGAACTTGCCATCTTTTGCATTAACGCCAACGATGCATTTGCCAAGCCAAGTGATGTATTGTTTGATACCGCCCGCTTCAGAAATAACAACCGAAGCGTAACCTGCACCGCCGCCTGCATCAATTTTGGAAGCCCAGATTGTCTTGCCCGTATTTTTATCAAGTGCAACGAGGGCAGCATCATCAGCGCCTGGAGTTACAATAACCATATCGCCATCAATGAGCGGAGATTCAGAAAAGCCCCAACCCGACATCATCTTGCCTTTGAAATCCTTGGCGAAGTTTTTCTGCCAGAGTATTTTTCCTGAATTAGATTCTAGGCATACAACATCGCCTGAGACGCCGACAACATAAAGATTTTTGCCATCAACGGTGGGGGTGCAGCGGGATCCTTCGTTATATCCAACCTTGCCTTTGAGTGCGATTTTGGTCTCCCAGATTTTAGCGCCATTCTTTTCATCAAGTGCCCAAACGGTTTCGTTATCGGCTTGGTAGCTCATGCCAAAGATTTTGCCGTTGGCGATGGATGGTGTGCTGTATCCGCCCCCGATGCCAGAGACTTTCCAAACAAGAGGTGGGCCTTCTTTTGGCCAAGTTTGCAGAAGTCCGGTTTCTTTGCAAATGCCATCGCGTTGCGGGCCACGCCATTGACCCCAATCATAGGGCCCCTGAGCAGATGCATTCGCAACAATTACCGATCCAAACGTTACAATCAAAGCTAATTTTAACAAGTTCTTCTGCATGCCATTCTCCTTAAAAAGTTAATGTAGAATAACCATATATTCTAGAGAATCAACAAGGAACTAAGACCAAATCAAAGGAACTAACCCGCTTGGGTATTTCTTGCTAAACTAACACTAGTTAGGTGAAATTTTAACTATTTTAGGGCGAGGTGCGCATATGGGAAAAATACTTGTGCTTTATGATTCGATGAGTGGCAACACCGCAAAGATGGCGGAATTGATAGCAGAAGGGGCACGCTCCATTCCCAATATGGAAATTAGGTTGGCTAAAATTGATGAGGCCAAAGCAGAAGATGTGATCTGGTGTGATGGCCTTGCTGTAGGAAGCCCAACCAACATGGGATTGCTTTCTTGGAAGATGAAACGGTTCTGGGATGAAACCATGATAGGACAATGGATGAAAGTGGATGGGAAAATAGCCTGCGCATTTTCTTCATCTGGTGGGTCGGCAGGTGGCAGTGAAATGGCGTGTCAATCCATCCTAATGGTCTTGATGAATTTTGGGTTCTTGGTGTTTGGCGTGACAGATTATGTAAGCAAGTTGATGACACTGCATTATGGTGCGGTTTCAGTGCGCGAACCTCGCTGTGAAGAAACCCAAGAAGCTTGCAGAAGGTTGGGAAAAAGGTTGGCGGAATGGGTGGCTTGTTATGTGGATGGCACTAAAGAGCAACATCCGCTTCATAAAAAAGATGAACGCCTGATGCCGAGCTAACCGACCAAGATATCCCGCACCAAGTTTTGCGATTCTAGGTTGTTATGGGTGGATAATGCGACGAAGGCATGGCCCGCATCATGCTTTAAAATCACCAAGCTTCGCAAACTAATGTTGGCATCCTTGAAGCGTTTCATCAGCAGGGCCAATTCCCCTGGCTTATCTGGAACGCGCACGACCATTGCATCTTCGCTGATGGCATTAAATGGGCTAACTGTTAATGCTCTCAGTGCCTCATCGTATTTATCCACGATCAATGTAATGACTGCAGTTGCATCGACGCTTTCAGCTTCAATGCTTTCGATGTTAACTCCGGCTGCGCCCAATAAATCAGAGATGTCTGAAAGCAACCCAGGCCTGTCTTGATGAATGATAGTAATCTGCTTCATAAGCTTCTCCGAACCGTTGATGGATAATTGCGGTTTTTTCGAGTGTCCTGCTTTTCGCCCGCAAGATCTTCGGCAAACTCATCAATGTTTTCACAAGTAACATGAGGCATGGCAATCAAATGGCTGATACTTCCCTTCGAAGCTAATTGCCATTTAGAAACAAGCGTGGGGGATGGTCTGTCAAAAACCACGGTGAGGGAATTTGGATGTTTCCAAGCATGGCGATTCAAGGCATTGAGTTTTGTTTCAGCATAGGCTGCAACATTCATGCATGATTGGATGATTTCATGAAATCCTTCGATGCCGATGGTGCGGAATGCATACCACAAAAACAACGGAGTAAGCCCATTTCGCGAACCCATGATGGTAGTATCAAGGGTGCCGACATATTCTACGCCACACGCAATGCGATCAACATATTCCTTCTTGGCCAGAACCACGCCACAAGGCAAAGGGGAGCCAACCATTTTATGGCCGCTGATTGAAACACTATCGATGCCTGCATCAAAATCCCAAGCAGGCGACTTGTCAAGGAAGGGAAGAATCATGCCACTAAGGGCTGCATCTGCATGAATGTAATGGCGCTTGATCGCAAGATCTTTGAGGATTTTTTGAATGCCCAGAAGATCATCGCATGCACCTTTCATGGTGGAACCGATGTTGGCAAAAATAACGGGGGGAACATCGCGATGAATTTTAATGGTTTCGCGAAGGTCATCCAAATTCATGGTTCCATCGGGATTACTTCGGATCATTATGTTGCGAACATGCAGACAGCGCAAGATTTTGTTCACTGAATAATGAGAATCTTCAGAGTAATACACCATGCAATCAGGGAACATTTCGCGAGCAAGAAAAATACCATAGAGATTGCCCTCGGTACCGCCATTGGTTACATAACCCCAAGTGGATTTTTTAGGAGCGTTGGTCAGCTTCTTAAAAATTTCAATTACATCACGCTCAAATTCGTGGGTGTTGATGTGGTAGTTTGTGGGAACATAGGGATCACCTATGTTATTTAAAGGCAGTTTCAAAAAGTGATACAAAGCGGAGTAATCAAACAGGGTGTTACAGGGATAACCAATAAAATGCTCAAGTTCCTTTTCGAGGTTTCGAGTAAGGCTATCAAGTTTTTCTTGATCTTCCCTCGAAAGGTGCTTAGGTTTGCGCATTGCAATTCCCCTTGTACTACGAAATATTTGCTACCTTCAAATTCTTTGCGCTTTCTGAGAAAATCGCTTCTCTATTACTATTCTATCATTGGTTAGCGTTATTTTGCTTCCAAGGAGAAAATCTTTGACCTATTTCTTTCCAATTCTATCCCTATTGCCCTCATATTCTTGAAAAACCCCCTTCCATACCATTGAATCTTGGGTAAACCTGACCTACCATAGGCGATTAACCCTTTTTCACCTTAACGGAGATGATCATGCTTTCCAGTATCTTGACGGTTGCTTTATTCGCGTTGGGCGCAGATACCATCGAAGGAATTGGCCCCATTGGAAAAATCGAGAAAGTCCAAGGAGGCTTTGGATTCACTGAAGGGCCCGCTGTAGATAAAGCAGGTAACCTCTTCTTCTCCGACATCCCCAATGAAAAAATCCAAAAGGTTGAAGATGGCAAAGTATCCGTGTTCATTGAAAAGTCGAATCATGCCAATGGCTTAATGTTTGATGGTAAAGGAAGATTGGTTGCCTGCGAAATGGATGGACAAATCGTTGCACATTCGCCCGATGGGAAAACTCGCACCGTTCTTGTTGATAAAAATATGGGTAATCGCTTCAACGCCCCCAATGATCTTGTAGTTGCCAACAACGGTGGCATCTATTTCACTGATCCCGGTTTCCGTGCGCCTATGCCCCTGCCCCAAGGCAAGACTGGTGTTTACTATCTTTCACCCGAAGGCAAAGTTTCCCGCTTGATTGATGATCTGCCAAATCCTAATGGCGTGATTCTTTCCCCTGATGAAAAAACACTTTATGTCATCCCCTCGGGCAAGGCAGACATGATGGCTTATCCCATTGAAACCCATGGTAAAATTGGCAAAGGAAAAGTCTTTTGCTCACTCAAGCAGGCCGCGGGAAAAACCAACACGGGTGGTGATGGCCTAACGATTGATATCAAGGGTAATCTTTACATCACTTCGGGGCTTGGCATTCAGATTTTCTCAAGCACTGGCATGCATTTGGGAACCATTGCTTTTCCAGAGCAACCCGCGAACTGCTGCTTTGCAGGCAAAGATATGAAAACTTTTTATGTTACTGCTCGTACGGGGCTTTATAAAGTGGAGCTACCAATCGCTGGGCACCGATTTGCTGGCAATTAATCGAGTTTCATTCTGAACTAAAAGGATTCCAGGGTGGAAGTTTTCTGCCCTGGCGTCTTTGGTTTATTTCTTTAACCAGTTGATGAAACTTCGCCCTAAGTTCGGGTGTCGTGACATCCAGCAAGTTTGATAGATCTTGATTACTAAGCGGGCCAACCCCGTTTTTAGGAGGAATAGCTTTACCCTGCTTGCGTAAAAGGGCTTGTTGGTTTTCACGAGTCTGCTTTGATTTCTCTTCTCGATCGATCCAAATATCCAACTCAATGACTTTATCTTTTTGACCTAAATGTAGGATTCGATCGAACTCAACTTCCACCTTTTTAAGCCCGGCTCTGGTATTGCGATCGCTAAGTTCTTTCTTCGATTCCTTATTAAGGCCTTTTTCAAGATATTGGATTCGCTCTTGAGCAGTGGTTCTTTTTTCCTTCGGCCATTCTCTTGCTTTTTCTGACTGCAATGATTCCTGAAGGATTGAAATCTCATTCAATGCAGAGCGTTGCCAATACCACTT